>NZ_LRON01000032.1:0-50613 GCF_001758795.1 Duganella sp. HH101
ATAAAAGCCGCTTGCGCGACTTTTGTTTTCACTACTTGTATCTATCCAGCATAAAGCCAAACATCAAACAATCAGTACAAACAACGTCAACTACAACATCTACAACTTTGGCGTCCCCAGGGGGATTCGAACCCCCGTACTCACCGTGAAAGGGTGATGTCCTAGGCCTCTAGACGATGGGGACTGCGAACAACCAATTCTGCAACGTGGTGGAGGTAAGCGGGATCGAACCGCTGACCTCTTGCATGCCATGCAAGCGCTCTCCCAGCTGAGCTATACCCCCGTTTGCTGCAGAAACAAGAGTATAGCAAAGAAGCTGCACTATGCAAATACCCTTTTGCAACTTTGCTCAGGATTCAATGCAGAATCACAGAAACTTGGCGAGGCGGGTCAGGATGACGTCGCGGCCGAAGATCTGCAGCACGGCATCGATGGCAGGGGTTTGCAGCTGGCCGGTGACGATCAGACGCAGCGGCATCGCCATCTGCGGCATCTTCAGCGTGTTGGCGGCCAATACTTCCTTGATCATCGCGGCCAGCGCTTCCTTGGTCCACTCCACCGTTTTGCAACGCTCGGCAAACTGGGCCAGCGCCGGCTTGACGGCGTCGGTCAGGTGCTGGGTCATCAGCGCGGCGTCCGGCTGCGGCGCGCGGAAGAACAGCATGGCGGCGTCGGCCAGTTCGTTGACGGTGTTGACGCGCTCCTTCATCAGCGCCAGCACGGCTGGCAGCGACGGCGCGCCCTCGCCTTCCAGCACGGCGCCGGCGGCCAGCATGCGCGGCTGCGCCAGCGCAGCCAGGCGCTTGTTGTCGGCCTGCTTGATGTAGTGGTTGTTGAGCCAGTTCAGTTTCTCGATGTTGAACTGCGCGGCCGAGTTCGACAGGTGGGTGCCGTCGAACCAGGCGCACACCTGCTCCATCGAAAACACTTCGTCGTCGCCATGGCTCCAGCCCAGGCGCGCCAGGTAGTTCAGGATCGCCTCCGGCAGATAGCCTTGCGCCGGGTAATCCATGACGTTGACGGCGTCCTTACGCTTGGACATCTTCTGGCCGTCGGCGCCCAAGATCATCGGCAGGTGGCCGTACAGCGGCAGCGGTGCGCCGATGGCGCGCAGAATGTTGATCTGGCGTGGCGTGTTGTTGACGTGGTCGTCGCCGCGCAGCACGTGGCTGATTTCCATGTCCCAGTCGTCGACGGCGACGCAGAAGTTATAGGTCGGCGTACCGTCCGGGCGCGCGATGACCAGGTCGTCCAGTTCCTTGTTGCCGATGGTGATAGTGCCTTTGACGAAATCGTCCCAGCTCACTTCGCCATCCAGCGGGTTCTTGAAGCGCACCACCGGCTTGCGGTCGGCAGGGATGGCCGGCAGGGTCTTGCCCGGTTCCGGACGCCAGGTGCCGTCGTAGCGCGGCTTCTCGCCGGCTTCGCGCATGCGCTCGCGCATCGCTTCGACTTCTTCCGGCGACGAGTAGCAATGGTAGGCGGTGCCGGCTTCCAGCATCTGCGCCACCACTTCGCGGTAGCGGTCCATGCGCTGCATCTGGTAGAACGGGCCTTCGTCGTGGCTCAGGCCCAGCCATTCCATGCCTTCGATGATGGCTTGCACCGCTTCCGGGGTCGAACGCTCCAGGTCGGTGTCCTCGATGCGCAGCACGAAGGTGCCGCCGAAGTGGCGGGCGTAGGCCCAGGAGTACAGCGCCGTGCGGGCGCCGCCCAGGTGGAGGAAGCCGGTTGGGCTGGGTGCGAAACGGGTGCGGACTGGCTTGGCTGGTGCAGTAGTCATCGAAGTAGGAATGCTTATGTGTAAAAGAAGCTATTTTACCGCGTCGGCGAAGGTGCGGCGATACCGCTCTTCGGCGTCGGCTCGGGTGTTGATCTCAAACAGCAGGCCGCCGGGCGCTTCACAGAAGAAGCGCGAGCCGCGTTCGTGATAGAACACTTCGGTTTTCATGGTGACGCCGTCCTGCTTGAATCGCTGGTACATGGCGCGCACTTCGTCGGCGCTGGGCAGCTCGAAACCGAGATGGAAGTTGTGCGGCCAGACGGCAGTACGGTCGCCGCAGTCTTCGATGACGATGTCGAAGCCGTCGCGCTTGAGGATGCTGACGGGGCCGGCCAGCTCGACGCGGCAGCCCAGCTGGCGCTCGAAGAAGGCGACGCTGGCGGCGACGTCGTTGGATGGGAAACTCAGGTGATTCAAACGCATGGCGTACTCCGTTGACGTGGTGAAGGAAAACCACAGCTTACGGAGTCCGCCCGGCACCGGCAATTCGCTATCCGGCTGGCGGGCGGCGACGAAAAACCGGTTTCAAAACAAGGCCTTGCGGCTTAGATCAGCCAAGGCGCGGCGGCGCCATTCGCTTTTCCATCAGGCCGACGACAGCGATACGAACAGCATCACCTGGGGGATGATGACGGCCAGCGTCAGCAGGTAGGCAACCATCAGCACCAGCCAGCGGGCGATCGTCGCCAGCGCTGCGCCGCCATAGACGTTCTGCATGGCCCGGGCGATATACAGGAACAGCACCGCCAGCAGCATCCGGACGCCCCAATGCCACGGCGCCAGGTGCACCAGCGCCATGACGAAGAAGGCGAAGGCGTTGACGTGCAGCGCGAACAGCAGATATTCGCCATAACGCCGGCCCGACGGCAGGTACAGCAGTTTGAGGAACAAGGCAAACACCGGCACCATAAAGAAGATCACATACGGCATGCGGGCGAAGAAGCCATGCGTCATGCGCTCGGCCTTTTGCTCGGGCGGCAAGGCATAGTAGCGGTCGAGCGATTGCTGGAAGGTCGGGAACACGATGCGCAAGGCGGTCAGCGCCAAGGATGGATTGTCGGTGCTGGGCAGCGTCATGCCGAAGTTGACCTGGTTGCCGTCCGGCGTGACGTCCACGCCGAAGTTGTAGTAGCCCAGCTTGACCTCGTGGCGGGTAATGTTGGCCGCGCCCGCCTCGCGCACCTCTGTTTTGCCGATATCGGCGCTGACCGACGGCGCCTTCGCGGCACGGCCTTCCTTGGTGCTCTCACCGACCGAAAAGCCGCTGAACTGCAGCAGCGCGAACAGGATCACGCTCAAGGTCAGGAACAGCCGCAGCGGCTGCATGTAGTTGACGCGCTTGCCGGCCATATAGGCCTTCGTCAAGGCGCCCGGACGCAGCAGCAACTGGCCCATCGTGCGCCACAGCTTGCCCTCGATGGCGACGTAGTGGCCGATGAACTCGGCGACGAATTCGCCCATGCTGGGCGGATGCAGCACGGACTCCTGGCCGCACTGGGGGCAGAAATTGACGCCGAGACGGGTCTGGCACCCGGGGCAGAATTCAGGGGCGGCGTGGTGCGCGGCCGATGCGGGGACCGCGTGCAGATGGGGCGATGTCAAGGCTGGCTCTCGGCAAAAGAAAGCCGCATGCTAACCCATGGAGTTGCGTTTTTTAATACTTTTTTTGGAAAAGTTACGCGCAGTGTGGGCTGCGCGCAACCATCGCGGCGATCGCCTTACTTGACGGTGATCTTGATGTCCTTGGCCATGCCTGGGCCGTAGGACTGGTGCAGGCCGTTGGCGAACTGCATCGACAGCACATAGGTGCCCGGCGCCAGCTTGACTTCGGTTTCGGTCTGGCCCTTGCCGAAGTGGATGTGGTGTTCATCGGCAGGCACGACTACGCCAGCCTTGACCGGCGCGGCGTTGATCAGCAGGTGATGGTGGCCGGTGTTGGCCGTCATGTCGCCGGCTGGCTTGACTTCCATACCGGTGACGGCGAACTTGACCTTGACCGGGCTGGTCACGGTGGCGCCGTCGGCCGGTTCGACAAACGATACCGATTGCTGGGCAAAGGCGGCAAAGCTCAGGCTCAGCAAGGCTGCTGCGGCTGCGATTTTCTTCATCATGTAGGTATCTCCGTGGTTAGTTAATCGTTCTTGATTACGATGCTGGGGAACTTGCTGGTCATATCTTTGGCCTTCTCCGAGACCTGCACTGCAATCTTGCGGGCGATGTCCTTGTAGATGGCGGCGATCTGGCCGTCCGGCTCGGCGACCACGGTCGGCTTGCCGGAATCGGCCTGCTCGCGGATCGCCAGCGTCAGCGGCAAGGCGCCGAGGAATTCGACATTGAAGTCCTTGCACATCTTGGCGCCGCCGCCGGCGCCGAAGATTTCCTCCGCTTGGCCGCAGTTGGAGCAGATGTGGGTGCTCATGTTCTCGACGATGCCGAGGATGGGGATGCCGACCTTCTCGAACATCTTCAAGCCCTTGCGCGCGTCCAGCAGCGCGATGTCCTGCGGCGTGGTGACGATGACGGCGCCGGTGACGGGCACTTTCTGCGACAAGGTCAACTGGATGTCGCCGGTGCCGGGCGGCATGTCGACGATCAGGTAGTCGAGGTCGCGCCAGTTGGTCTGCTCCAGCAGCTGCTGCAGCGCCTGCGTGACCATCGGGCCGCGCCACACCATCGGCTCGTCCGGGTCGATCAGGAAGCCGATCGACGACACCTGCACGCCGTAGTTTTCCAGCGGCTCCATGGTCTTGCCGTCCTTGGTTTCCGGACGGCCGGACACGCCCAGCATCATCGGCTGCGACGGGCCGTAGATGTCGGCGTCCAGCAGGCCGACCGAGGCGCCCTCGGCGGCCAGCGCCAGCGCCAGGTTGACGGCGGTGGTCGATTTGCCGACGCCGCCCTTGCCGGAGGCCACGGCGATGATGTTCTTCACGTTGGGCATCAGCTTGAGGCCGCGCTGCACAGTGTGCGAGATGACCTTGCTGTGCACGTTGACGCTGACGTTGCCGGCGCCCGGCAGCACGCGCAGCGCGGCGATGACGCTGGCGCGGATGGCGTCGAACTGGCTCCTGGCCGGGTAGCCCAGCTCGATGTCGAGCGAGATGTCGCCGCCATCGACCTTCAGATTCTTCACGGCCTTGCCGGACACATAGTCTTTCGTTGTATTTGGGTCAACGATTTGGGACAGCGCGGCTTTGACGTCTTCTACTGTGATGCTCATGTAACTCTCTCCGTAAAATGTGCCCTCATTCTAGCGCATCGCGACAGAAATCCCCTCGAACGTGCGCAGTAGCGGCTTCCACTGTTAAAATGCTCTTTTTCCACCCACAAAGTGCATCAACCATGACCCGCAAGCTGTTCGTCACCACTGCCCTGCCCTACGCTAACGCCGCTTTCCATATTGGCCACATGATGGAGTACATCCAGGCCGACATCTGGGTCCGGTTCCAGCGAATGCAGCGCGACGGCGACGCCCAACGCGTGGTGCACTTTGTCGGCGCCGACGACACCCACGGCACGCCGATCATGATCGCCGCCGAAAAAGAAGGCATCACGCCGCAGGAATTCGTCGCCAAGATCGCGGCCGGCCGCGCCCAGTACCTGGACGGTTTCCACATCGCCTTCGACAACTGGTACTCGACCGATTCGCCGGAAAACGTCGAACTGTCGCAGGGCATCTACCGCAAGCTGCGCGACAACGGCCTGATCCAGACCAAGATCGTGCCGCGCTTCTACGACCCGGTCAAAGGCATGTTCCTGGCGGACCGCAACATCAAGGGCGAGTGCCCGACCTGCCACGCCAAGGACCAGTACGGCGACAACTGCGAAGTGTGCGGCGCGGCCTACCAGCCGACCGAACTGATCAACCCGTTCTCGGTGTTCACCAACGCCACGCCGATTCTGAAGGATTCGGAGCAGTACTTCTTCAAGCTGTCCGACCCGCGCTGCTACCAGTTCCTCAAGGACTGGCTGAACACGCCGGGCCGCTTGCAGCCTGAGATGGTCAACAAGGTCAGCGAATGGCTGGGCGAAGCCGGCGAGAAGCTGGCGGACTGGGATATCTCGCGCGACGCGCCCTACTTCGGCATCCCGATTCCTGACGCGCCGGGCAAGTTCTTCTATGTGTGGCTGGACGCGCCGGTCGGCTACCTGGCCAGCCTGAAGAACTACTGCGAGAAAAAAGGCATCGACTACGAGGCGCTGCTGAAAGATCCCGGCACCGAGCAGATCCACTTCATCGGCAAGGACATCGTCTCCTTCCACCTGCTGTTCTGGCCGGCCATGCTGAACTTCGCCGACCATCCGGTGATCGACAAGCTCAAGGTCAACGTGCACGGCCACCTGACCGTCAACAACGAAAAGATGTCGAAGTCGCGCGGCACCGGCATCTCGCCGCTGCGCTACCTGAACCTGGGCATGAACCCGGAATGGCTGCGCTACTACATCGCCTTCAAGCTGAACTCCAAGGTGGAAGACCTGGACTTCACCGGCGACGACTTCGTGGCCCGCGTCAACAGCGACTTGATCGGCAAGTACGTCAACATCGCTTCGCGCTGCGCCGGCTTCATCGCCAAGAAATTCGACGGCAAGCTGGCCACCTCCTTGTCCGACGGCGCGCAGGGCTGGATCAAGCGCGCGCTGATCACCGCCGACGGCGTCGAACGCCAGGTCAGCATCGCCGCCAATTTCGAGGCGCGCGAGTTCGGCAAGGCACTGCGCGAGATCATGGAGATCGCCGACATCACCAACCAGTATGTCGACGAGAACAAGCCGTGGATACTGGCCAAGGACGAGGCCAAGCTGGCCGAACTGCACGATGTCTGCACCACCGCGCTGATCCTGTTCCGCCAGCTGACCATTTTGCTGTCGCCGGTACTGCCGGGCGTGGCCGCCAATGTGTCGAAGTTCCTCAACGACGAGCAACTGGTGTGGGCCGATACCGACGTCGCCAGCGGCGTGGTGTCAAACGCCATGCTGGGCCGTACCATCGGCGCCTACGCGCACCTGATGACCCGCGTCGACGCCAAGATGATCGAAGACCTGTTCGATGCGCCGGCGCAGCAGGGGGCGTCCGCAGGGACGCCCGCAGCTGCCGCACCGGCCGCCGCCGCCAAGCCGGCCAAGCAAGCCGCTGCCGCCGCGCCAGCCGCGCCAGCGCTGCCGATGCCGGAAGGCGTGGAGGAACTGGCGCCGCAGATCAGCATCGACGACTTCGTCAAGATCGACCTGCGCGTGGCCAAGATCGTCAACTGCGAGCATGTGGATGGTTCGGACAAGCTGCTGCGCCTGACGCTGGACGTGGGCGAAGGCCGTCTGCGCAATGTCTTCTCGGGCATCAAGTCCATGTACCAGCCGGAAGAACTGGTCGGCAAGCTGACCGTGATGGTGGCCAACCTTGCGCCGCGCAAGATGAAGTTCGGCGTCTCGGAGGGCATGGTGCTGGCCGGTTCAGCCAAGGACGAGAAGGCCAATCCAGGCATCTACATTCTCAATCCATGGCCGGGCGCTGAGCCGGGCATGCGCATCCGCTAAGGACTTGCATGAACATCGTGGTCCGCGAAGCGACGAATGACGATGCCAGGCTGATTGCCGACCTCACGCGCGCCGCGTGGGCCGGCAAGGTCAACGTCACTTCCAGCGGACACCGCGAAACCGCCGTACTCGTCGCAGAACATCTGCGTGCGGGCGGCGGTTTTGTTTTGCTGGTCGACGAGCAGCCGGTGGGTTCGGTGCGCTGGCTGCCGCTCGATGCGGAGCCGGACGTGTGGGAAGTGTGCCGCATGGGCGTGCTGCCGCAGTACCGGGGCAGCAATCTGTCGCAGCATCTGCTGGAGGCGGTGATCCATCACGGCCTGTCATCGGGCGTGGAAGAAGTGCGGCTGGCGGTGCGAGGCGACCAGCCCAAGCTGATCGATTTCTACACCGCCTTCGAGTTCGAGCTGGCCGAGGAACTCGAATACTCGCACGCCAACCCGATGGAGCCGCCGCCGCTGGTGATGCGGCGCTCGCTCAAATACTAAACTCCGGGGTCAAGTCTGACATTTGGACACGAGCTCGACTTTAGCCAGGCAACTATGGCTGAGGCCGTGTCCAAATGTCAGACTTGACCCCAACGGTTTACTTGTAGATTCCGCAGCCGATCACGACGTCGTCCACGCGCTCGACGTAGGTGCGCTTGCCGTCGACAGTGCCGGTGCTTGGGTTGGGCCATTTGTAATCGACCCAGCCCTTGCCTTCCTTGCTCATGCCCAGCGCCAGGATGTCCTTGATCAGGAACTTGCCGTCGGCGTCCTTCATCTCCAGCACGTTCTTGCCGACCAGCTTGACGTTGGCGCCGTTGGCCAGTTCCACGCCGTCGCCGTTGGCGCCGAAGGCGAAGATGTACAGATCCTTGTGGATGAACTGTCCCTTCGGATTATTGAACTCGGCGAAGGCTTTCTCCTTGCCGTTCTTCTTCAGGAACTCGCTGGCCTTCTTGACCATCGCCACCGCCTCGTCGGCCGTGCCCTTCTCCGCCGCACCCGCGCCCAAAGCCGCCAACATCATCAGCGCCGCTACCATACCCTTGAATAGTTTTTTCATGACCGCTCCTTAGAAAACATGGCGAATGCCGAGATTAAGACCACGATTGCCTGTGCCGCCTTCGATCGCGCTTCCGACCGTGTAGCCGGCGCCGTTCTTGTTGCGGATGTACGCGTACACCCCATACAAGTCGGTACGTTTGGAGAGATAGTAGCGGTAGCCCGCCGCCAGCTGCTCCGCATCCTGATTGAAACCGGTCTTGTCGTTCTTGCGGATATAGGAGCCTATCCACGTACCGAAGCCCTGCGGCACCGTCACGCCCAGCAGCACCACGCTGCTGTCGGTGGAAGGCGTCGGCGCGACCGCATAGCCGAACGGGTTGTTCAGGTTGCGCGGCAAGGCGCTGTTCAAGCCCTTGTCGACGCCATACGCGAAGTGCGCCTTCGCCACGCCGAAGTCATACAGCGCCGTCACCACGGTATTCCTCGCGCGGCTGGTGTTCTTCAACGTCGCGGTGTCGTTGTTGCGATTGTGGTGCGCGAGACGCAGCACCAGCCCACCATTGGCATACGCCAGCGCGCCGCCGAACTGGCGCTGCGCCGAGCTGTCGCCCGCCACCTCGCCCGCGCCGTAGACCAGCTCCCCACTGAAACCGTTCACCACCGGCGACGCGTACTTGACCGCGTTGTCCATGCGGCTGGCGCTGTTGCCGGTGGAGGCCATCAGGTTCTTGGTGTCGCCCGCCGTGCCGGAGCCGAAGGGATCGACCGCCGCCACCGCCAGATACTGCGGCGTGTACTGGCGGCCCAAGGTCAGCGTGCCGGCCGTCTTGCTCTGCAGGCCGACATAGGCCTGGCGGCCGAACAGCAAGCCGCCCTGTCCCATGGCGCCGGTGTCGGCCTGGAAGCCGCTCTCCAGCAGGAAGATGGCCGACAGGCCGCCGCCCAGATCCTCATTGCCCTTGAAGCCCAGCCGCGAACCCGCCTCGACGCCGCTGGTCAACTTGGTGCTGGAGGCGGCGGCACCAACGCCACCGCTCTCGCGCACCACCGCCATGTCGACGATGCCGTACACCGTCACGTTCGATTGCGCCGCAGCCGTCCCCGCCAATGCGCCCAGCATGAGCGCCAGCATAGTTTTTTTCATTGTTATCTCCAGTTGGTTTGCTTACTTGGTGCCAAAGCCGCCGCCACCCGGCGTCTCGATGGCGAACACGTCGCCAGCCTGCATATCGGCCGTGTGCGTGGCGCCGAATTCCTCTACCGAGCCATCACCGCGCTCTACCCAGTTGCGGCCCAACGCTCCAGGCGCCGCGCCTTCCAGCCCGAACGGCGCGATGCGGCGGTGGCCGGCCAGGATATTGGCCGTCATCGCCTCCAGGAAGCGGATGCGGCGCAGCGCACCGTCGCCACCCCGCTGCGCGCCCTCGCCGCCGCTGCCGCGCCGGATCGCATGCGTTTCGACCAGCACCGGGAAACGCCATTCCAGCACCTCCGGATCGGTCATGCGCGAGTTGGTCATGTGGGTCTGCACGGCGGCCGTGCCGTCGAAGCCCGGTCCCGCGCCGGAACCACCTGCAATAGTTTCATAGTACTGGTGTTGAGCGTTCCCGAAGGTGAAATTATTCATCGTTCCCTGCGAAGCCGACATCACGCCCAGTGCGCCGTACAAAGCGTCTGTGACATATTGCGACACTTCCACATTGCCAGCGACCACCGCCGCCGGATAACGCGGGTTGAGCATGGAGCCTTCCGGGATAATGAGGTTGAGCGGCTTGAGCACGCCCTCGTTCATCGGGATGTCGCTGTCGATCAGCGTGCGGAACACGTACAGCACGGCCGCCTTGCAGACCGATAGCGGCGCGTTGAAGTTGGTCGGCCGCTGCTCGCTGGTGCCGGTGAAGTCCACCGTGGCGCTGCGGCTGGCGTGGTCGATGGTCAGCTTCACGCGCAGCACGGCGCCGTCGTCCATCTCGTAGGCGAAGCTGGCGTCGCGCAGGCCGCCGATGGCCTTGCGTACGGCCGCTTCGGCGTTGTCCTGCACGTGGCCCATGTAGGCCAGCACCACGTCCTCGCCGTAGCAGGCGGTGGCCTTCAGCAGTTCATTGGCGCCGGTCTCGCAGGCGCCCAGTTGGGCGATCAGGTCGGCGATGTTCTGGTCGATATTGCGGCTCGGCCAAGGCCCGGCGGCGAACAGGCCGCGCACCATCGGCTCCTGGAACACGCCACGGTCGACGATCTTGATGTTATCGAGCAGGACGCCCTCCTCCAGGATGCTGGTGCTGTTGGGTGGCATGGAGCCCGGCGTGATGCCGCCGACGTCGCCGTGGTGGCCGCGCGCGGCGACGTAGAACAGCGGCTCCCCACGCGTCGACGCTCCCGCGCCATCGCCATACACCGGGCACACCACTGTGATGTCCGGCAGGTGCGTGCCGCCGTTGTAAGGCACGTTGAGCACATAGGCGTCGCCGGGCGCCATCGTGGCCGCATGTTCGCGGATCACACACAGCACACTGTCGCTCATCGAACCCAGATGGACCGGGATGTGCGGCGCGTTGGCGATCAGGTTGCCGTGGCGGTCGAAGATGGCGCAGGAGAAGTCCAACCGCTCCTTCATGTTGACCGAATAGGCGGTGTTCTCCAGCGTGGTGCCCATCTGCTTGGCGATCGCCATGAACAGGTTGTTGAAGATCTCCAGATGAATCGGATGCACGGCGGTGGTCATCTTGTGCGCGCTGCCGGCGGCCACGCCGCGCTCCAGCAGCAGCGTGTGGTCGGGCAGCACGCGCGCGGTCCAGCCGGCGTCCACCACCGTGGTGGCGATCTCCTCGCGGATCAGCGCGGGGCCGGCAACGCGGCTGCCCACTGGCAGCTCGGCGCGCACATGCAGCGCGATCGGCACGGTCTGGCCGTCGACGTAGCTGTAGACGCGGCCTGGCGAATCGCCCCCGCCGCCTGCCGGCACCTCGATGACGAAGCCCGCGCCGTCGCCCGCGCCTATCGCTTCGGCGGACACCGACTCAATCACCAGCGGCTGGCCTTCCATGACGAAGCCGAAGCGGCCGCGATACAGCGCCGCGAAGGCCTCGCTCATCTCGGCCATGCTGGCCAGCGGGATGACGAAGGCCGAATCGCTGTCCTGGTACTTCAGCCGCGCGCACAGTTCGACGCGGATGTCTTCCTGTGCCACCTGCTGCTCCAGCAGTTCGGTGGCGGCATCGCGGGCCAGCGCCACCAGCTGCGGCCCCAGCTCGGCCAGCGTGGCGTCGCTGAGCGGCTGCTCGACGGCGCCCTCGCGCATGGCGCGGATATCGGCCAGCCCCATGCCAAACGCGGACAGCACGCCGGCAAACGGATGGATGACGATCTTGGTCATGCCCAGCACGTCGGCCACGCGGCAGGCGTGCTGGCCGCCGGCGCCGCCGAAGCAGCACATGGCGTAGCGGCTGACGTCATAGCCGCGCTCCACCGAGATCGATTTGATGGCCTGCGCCATATTGTCGACCGCCACCGCCAGGAAGCCATCGGCCACGGCGGACGGCGACAGCCGGGTGCCGGTTTCGCGGGCGATCTTCTCGGCCAGTTCGCCGAAGGCGCGCACCACCACGTCGCGGTCCAGCGGCTGGTCGCCGTTCGGGCCGAACACGCGCGGGAAGTGCTCCGGCTGGATACGGCCCAGCATCACGTTACAGTCGGTGACGGTCAGCGGGCCGCCCTTGCGGTAGCTGGCCGGCCCCGGATTGGCGCCGGCCGATTCCGGCCCCACCTTGAAGCGGCCGTTCTCGAAGCTGCAGATAGAGCCGCCGCCCGCCGCCACGGTATGGATGTGCATCATCGGCGCGCGCACCCGCACCCCGGCCACCACGGTTTCGAACACGCGCTCGTAGGCGCCGTCGTAGTGGGCCACGTCGGTCGAGGTGCCGCCCATGTCGAAGCCGATCACCTGTTTCAGGCCTATCGCCTCGCAGCTCTTGACCGCGCCGACGATACCGCCGGCGGGGCCGGACAGGATCGCGTCCTTGCCCTGGAAGCGGCGGGCGTCGGTCAGGCCGCCGTTGGACTGCATGAACATGATGCGTACATCGCCCGTATCGGCCGACACCCGCGACACGTAGTCGCGCAGCACCGGCGACAGGTAGGCGTCCACCACGGTGGTGTCGCCACGGCCGACGATCTTCATCAAGGGGCTGACCTGGTGGCTGACGGAGATCTGCGTGAAGCCGGTCTCCTCGGCCAGCGCCCGCAGCTGCTGCTCATGCTGAGGGAAGCGGTAGGCGTGCATCAGGACGATGGCAATGGCGTCGATGCCCATCGCCCGCAGCGCCACGAACTGGCCGCGCAGCCGCTCTTCGTTCGGCACTTCCAGCACCTCGCCGCGAGCGCCTATGCGTTCATCGATCTCGATCACTTTTTCGTAGATCAGGTCCGGCAGCTCGATGCGCATGGCGAAGATGTCCGGCCGGTCCTGGTAGCCGATGCGCAGCTGGTCGGCGAAACCGCGCGTGATCGCCAGCGCGGTGCGAGCGCCCTTGCGCTCCAGCAGCGCGTTGGTGGCGACGGTGGTGCCCATCTTGATCACTTCGATCTGCTCGGCCGGCAGCGGCTCGCCGGTCTTCAGGCCGAGCAGGTCGCGCATGCCCTGCGTGACGGCGTCTTCGTAGCGCTCCGGGTACTCGGACAGCAGCTTGTGCGTCACCAGCTTGCCGTCCGGGCGGCGTGCGACGATGTCGGTGAAGGTGCCGCCGCGATCGACCCAGAACTGCCAGCGGAGTGGTTGGGCGGGGATGTCGTTTTTCATGGTGTGGCCTCTACTATTGCTGTTAGCTGTACTAAGTCAGGATTCAAGTTGTTTGCCGGCGGTTTCGGGCAACGTCAGCGCGGCCAGTATCATCACGCCGTAGGCTGTGCCGGCAAACACGCCGATCGCTTCGCCCAGCGCCATCGACTGGCTGCTCATGCCTATCATCAGCGGGAACAGCGAGCCGATGGCGCGGCCCATGTTGTAGCTGAAGCCTTGGCCGGAGCCGCGTATCGAGGTCGGGAACAATTCGGTGAGGAAGGCGCCCATGCCGCTGAACACGCCGGACACGCAGAAGCCCAGCGGGAAGCCGAGGAACAGCATCACGCCGTCCGTCACCGGCAGCCGGGTGTAGGCCAAGGCGATACACATCGAACCGGTGGCGAACAGGATGAAGTTCTTCTTGCGGCCCAGGTAGTCGGTCAGGAAGGCGCTGACGATGTAGCCGACGTAGGAGCCGACGATCACCATCGCCAGGTAGCCGCCGGTGCCCAGCACCGTCAGATGGCGCTCGGTCTTGAGGAAGGTCGGCAGCCAGGTGGTAATGGCGTAGTAGCCGCCCTGGGCGCCGGTGGTCAGCAGCACGGCACGCAAGGTGGTGCTCAGCATCCTGGGCGCGAAGATCGCGGCGAACGAGGCGCGGTCCTGCGGCGCCACCTTGTTCTGCTGCGCGACGAACACTTCCGGCTCGTCGACGAAGCGGCGGATGAAGATCACGAACAGCGCCGGCAATATCCCCAGCAGGAACAGCGAGCGCCAGGCCCAGTCGGCCGGCAGCAGCGAGAACATCAGCGCATACAGCAGCGCCGACACGCCCCAGCCTATCGCCCATCCCGCCTGCACCATGCCGACCGCCTTGCCGCGGTCCTTGGCGCGGATTACCTCGCCGATCAGGATGGCGCCGGCGGTCCACTCGCCGCCCATGCCGAAGCCCATCAGGCCGCGCGCCACCAGCAACTGCGTGAAGTTCTGCGCCAGTCCGCACAGCACGGTGAAGAATGCGAACCACAGGATGGTCAGCTGCAGCGTCTTGACGCGGCCGATGCGGTCCGACAGGATGCCGGCGATCCAGCCGCCGGCGGCGGACGTGAGCAAGGTGACGGTGCCGATCAAGCCGGCGTCGCCCTTGGACAGGCCCCAGGTGGCGATCAGCGTCGGGATCACGAAGCTGAGGAACTGCGTGTCCATCGCGTCGAGCGCGTAGCCGATCTTGCAGCTCCAGAAGGTGCGGCGCTCCTTGCCGGTCAGTGCGTGGAACCAGGAGAAGAATCCTTCTTTCTCGGCGGTCGATAGTGCTGTGGTGTTCATGGTGCTCCCCTATTTTTCAGGCGCAGCACTCCCCGTTCGGACGCGCGCTGCGGGTCCGTCGTGGGTGCCACTGTGGTTTTAAGTCAGAACGCTGCTAAGGATGAATTGAGGATGTCGGTGACGAGCATGTACCCCGGCTGGTGGGTGATCGCCAGCGGCAGGCGCGCATGGCGGATGGCTTCCTGCGGCGTCACGCCGCATGCCCAGAAGACCGGTATTTCGTCAGGCATGATCTCGACCGCGTCGCCGTATTCGGGGCGGTTGATGTCGGCGATGCCGATCAGCGCCGGGTCGCCCAGGTGCACCGGGGCGCCGTGCACCGCCGGGAATCGGCTGGTGATCTGGATCGCGCGGATCGCGTCGGCGGCCTTCATCGGCCGCATCGACACCACCATCTCGCCGCCGAACGGGCCGGCGCCATGGTTGCGGATATTGGTGCGGTACATGGCGACGTTGCGGCGCTGCTCGATGTGGCGCAGCTTGATGCCGGCGTCGATCAGCATCTGCTCGAACGAGAACGAACAGCCGATCGCGAACACCACGAGGTCATCGCGCCACAGGTCGTGCAGCGCGTGCGTCTGGGAGGACAGCTCGCCGTCGCGGTAGATGTTGTAGCCGGGCGTGTCGCTGCGCAGGTCCATGTCGGCGCCGAGCGCGCTGACGTTCCACTGCCCCGGCTCGCCGACCGCCAGCAGCGGGCAGGCGCGCTGATTGCGCTGGCAGAACAGCAGGAAGGCGTCGGCATGCGCCTGCGGCAGTATCACCAGGTTGGCCTGGGCGTAGGCGCCGCAGTAGCCGGAGGTCGGCAGGCGGAACTCGCCGCTGCGCACCTGGTGGCGTAATTGAAGTGGGGTCATGGCGGGTGTCTCGTTCTTATCGTTTAAAGTCATGATTAACTTGCATGAGTTAAGAATAAACTTGAATAACCCTACACGCCATCTAGTTATTTTTGCTGTTGTTGTATAGTTTTTCTTACCACTCCGCGCTATCTTGGTGCGCCGGGTTAAGGTATTCTTGTCTGCCATGAACACCCGCTTCCTGGAGACCTTCGTCACCCTCGCCCAGTTGCGCAGCTTCCGCGCCACGGCGCGCGCGCTGCACGCGACGCCGGCCGCCATCTCGCTGCGCATCAAGACGCTGGAGGAGGAGCTGCAAACGGAGTTGATCGACCGCGCCAGCAAGGACTTCCGCCTGACCGCCAACGCCGAGTACCTGCTGGCCCACGCCAAGGCGGTGGTCGACGCCACGCGCCGGCTGACGGCGGCGGCGCAGAAGGACAGCGCGATCCGCGGCCGCCTGCGCGTGGGCGTGATCGAATCGGTGGTCCACAGCTGGCTGGCGCAGTATATCCGCGAGTTGAACACCACCTATCCGGAGCTGGAGGTCGACCTGGCGGTCGACATGAGCAATGTGCTGGAACGCCGGCTGCGCGCGCGCGAGCTCGATCTTGTGATCCAGGTCGAAGGCGTGGAAAGCAGCGACATCGTCTCCGAGGCGCTGGCGGTGTACCCGCTGCACTGGATCGCTCGCAAGGGCCTGGTCGACACGCGCAAGGAAGGCCTGAACCAGCGCCTGCTGGCCCTGCCCATCCTGACCTTCGGGCGCGGCACGGCGCCGCAGCGCATGATCGAGGAGATCGTCAGCAAGATGGCCAACCTGGCGATGGTGCCGCTGGAGCAGACCCGCATCACCTGCTCGCCGTCGGTGGCGGCCATCGTGCAGCTGGTGAAGGACGGCTACGGCGTGGCGGCCATCCCCAGCCTGTTCGTGGTCGATGCGCTCAACAGCGGCGAGTTCATCGAACTGCCGGTGCAGCCGGAGCCGCCGGCCATCATCGTGTCGATGTGCTTTCACTCCAACGCCGAGATGCTGGTGCACGCCGCCGCCAACGCCGCCCGCCAGTCCTGCGCCAGCTACTGCGCGCAGGTCGATCCCCGCTATATCAAGTCGCTGGGCTAATCCCTAAGCCCGTCGCCGCCGCCGCGCAACAGTAGAAATACTGGGGTGCTTGTGCATGGTTTTATTTGCACTATTATCTTCCTGCCGGCGCACCCACACATCACGGAGACAAATCATGGCAATCCACATCAAGCATTTGATGTCGCGTGTGCTCGCCGCTGCGATCCTGCTGCTGACGGTCTGCGCTGCGCAGGCGGTGACTGCCGGCCCCGGCGCCTGGAGCGTGCAGCAGACCTGGGCCGCCGACAGCGTCAACGGCGGCAACCTCACCGGCTACTTCTACTGGCCCGCCTCGCAACCCACGCTGGGCGGCAAGCGCGCGCTGGTGCTGGTGCTGCACGGTTGCCTGCAAACGGCCGGCGGCGACGTGATCAACACCACCGGCGACGGCGGCTTCAATTGGAAGGCCGCCGCCGACCAGTACGGGGCCGTGATCCTGGCGCCCAACGCCACGGGCAACGTCTACAACAACCACTGCTGGGACTACGCCAACACCACGCACACCCGCAGCGCCGCCGGGCACGACGCCATCCTGCTCGACCTGGTCGGCCGCTTCGTCAACGATCCGCAATTGGCCATCGATCCGAATCAGGTCTACGTCACCGGCCTGTCGTCGGGCGGCGGCGAGACCATGGTGCTGGGCTGTCTGGCACCGGACATCTTCGCCGGCGTCGGCATCAATGCGGGGCCGCCGCCGGGCACCACCACGCTGCAGATAGGCGCGGTGCCGTCCGGGTACACGGCCGCCACGGCGGGCAACAAGTGCAAGGCCATGGCGGGCGCCAACGCCGGCGCCTTCGCCACGCAGATCGCCGGCGCGGTATGGGGCACGTCCGACTTCACGGTGGCGCAGGGCTACGGGCCTATCGACACGGCCGGCATGCGCCTGGCTTACGGCGGCAGCTACACCAAGGGCGCCGCCGTGGCGGTGGCCGGCGGCGGCAGCAACATCCCCTACACCGACAGCAACGGCAAGGTGCGTACGCACGAGATCACGGTAAGCGGCATGGGCCACGCCTGGCCGGCCGGCAGCGGCGGCCAGAACGCCAACTACGTCGACGGCACGCGGCTCAACTACCCGGCCTTCGTCATGGACTTCTGGTTCAAGAATAATCTGCGGGCGTCGGCGACACCGGGGCCGGCGATGAGCTCCTGCGGCAGCACGGTGGTCAGCGGCAGCGGCGTGACCATCAGCGGCGCGGGCACGGCCAGCGGCGGTGTCGCCAGCTACGGCGTGCTGCTGAACGGGCCGAGCGCCATCAACGACAACGCCGCCGGCAGCGGCGCCAGCTTCAGCAAGACCTACAACCTGGCCAGCGGCTACTACACCGGCAGCGTCACCGCTACCGACACGCTGGGCCGGGTCTCGACAGGATGCCCGCTGGCGCAATTTCTGGTCGGCACTGCGCCGGTGCTGCAGCCGCCTACGGGCCTTGCGGCCGGCACGCCGACGGCCAGCAGCGTGCCTTTGAGCTGGAACGCGGTCAGCGGCGCCAGCGGCTACAATGTCTATCGCAACGGCGCCAAGCTGACCGCGTCGCCGCTGGCCACGACCGCCTACACCGCCGGAGGGCTCGCGGCCGCTACCACGTACAGCTTTGCCGTGTCGGCGGTGGGCGCTTCCGGCGAGAGCGCGCTGTCGGCGGCGATCAACGTCGCCACCACGTCGGCGTGGACCTGCACCACCGTCAACGCCAGCAACTATGCACATGTACAGGCGGGGCGCGCGCACGACAGCGGGGGCTACGCGCTGGCCAACGGCTCCAATCAGAACATGGGCCTGGACAACCTGTTCTTCAGCAGCGTGCTGGCGCAGACGGCGGCCGGTTACTACGTCATCGGCGCCTGCCCGTGAGCCGCTGCAGCCACACTACAGCGCCAGCGTGAGCGCGGCGCTGCCGACGGCGGGGATCGTGGAGCACAGCAGCACTTGTCCGGGCGCGATGTCGGCGCTGCATTGGCGGGTGTATTCGACCTCGCCGGTCAGCAGGCCGACCGCGCAAGCGCCGCACTGGCCGGAGCGGCAGCTCGCTTCAGCGACGACGCCCTTGGATTCGGCCAGCTCCAGCAGATTGGCCGCGCTGCCGTCCCACAGCGCCGACATGCCCGACCGCGCAAACCGCACCGGCGCGTGCTGCGCATCCCGAGCCCTCGCGGGCGCAGTCTTCGCGGCGCCGGCAGGCGGGATCACGCTGTCGGCCAGCGCGGCATTACGCCGCATGCTGGCCGGACCGAAGGCTTCGAAGCGTATGCGCTGGTCGGCGACGTTCAGGCCGCGCAGGCCGTCGTACATCTGCTGCATGAACGCGGCCGGGCCGCACAGGTAGAAATCGTAGTCGTCGAACGGCAGCTGCGTCTTCAGCCAGTCGATGTCGATGCGGCCGCTGCTGGCCTGCCAGTTGACGATGTCGCCGGCCGCGCCGTCGCCGCCGCTGTAGCGTATGTGGACATTCAGGTTGCGGTGGCCCGCCGCCATTGTCTGCAAGTGTTCGGCAAACGGTTGCTCGTCGCGGTTGCGGGCGCCGTGGAAGAAGTGGATCGCGTGCCGATGCCGCGTGCGGCTGCCGTTCACCAGCAAGCCGTTCAGCATGGCGATCATCGGCGTGATGCCGATGCCGGCCGACAGCAGCACCGCCGGGCGCTGCGTGCCGCGCTCGAAGACAAAGTCGCCGCCAGGCCCCAACAACTCGACTCGCCCGCCCGCAGTCAGATGGTCGTGCAGCCAGCCAGAGACCGCGCCGTCGCGCTTGACGCTGATGCGGTAGCGGCGGCCGTCGGGTGCATCGGAGAGCGTGTAGCTGCGGATGCGCGCAGCAGCGCCGTCCCGCGCTTCGGCGGGCACCCGCAGCGAAATGAACTGGCCCGGCACGTGAGCAGCGACACCCAAGCCATCGGCCGGCTCCAGATAGAACGATTGCACGCTGGCGCTTTCCCGCGCCACTTCGGTGACGGTGTACGGTCGCCATGCGCTGGTCAGCGCGGCCGCCTGTTGCGCGCGGTCGGCTTCCTCCCAGCTGCCGGTGCGCGCCACCTGGGAGGCGGGCTTGGGCGCGCTCCAGCGGAATGGCAGCGCGCCGACGTTGCGCACCACTTCGCGTACATGAAAGCGCAGCAGCTGCTCGGCGCCGGCGAAGGCCTTCAATTGCGGACCTTCCCAAATGATCTCCGCCTCCACCGCCACGTGCAGCATGTCGCCGCTTTCGAAGTCGATGAACAGCAGACCCGCGCGCGGATGGCCCAGCAGGTTGCCCAGCGTGTTGAAGAAGAAGTTGCCGACGAATTCGGGCGACGTCAGCGTGCGCTCGTCGTCCACGCGCACGAAGCCGGGCCGCCCGCCGCGATGCGAGACGTCGACGCCCTGCCCGCGCCCTGCCTGCGCATCCAGATTGGCGCTGGCGATGAAGAAGGTGTCGGCGCGGGCGATCAGCGCACGGTCCTCCGCGCTCAACGCGGCGGCCCTCGACACCTGCGCGACAGGCGCGGCCGCCACCGGCGTCTGCACGCGGTCCTGGATGTACTGCGGGCAGTTGCCGAAGCTCTGCGACACCGCCACCCGCATGCCGCCCGCATCCATCGCCTCGATCACGCCGTTGACGCGGTTGCGCCGCCGCGTGGTGGGCACCAGTCCCAGTCCGCCGAGATGAGCGCCCACCCGCAGTTGGCCCTGCAGCGGATCGCCGGCCAGCATGCCGCCGGCGATGTGCAGCGTGCGCGCATCGGGCGTCGTGATGAAGCCCGCGTCGTTGACCAGCATGGTCGCCCACGGCTGCCCCGCCGCGTCCAGCGCGCCGATGAAGAACAGCGGCAGCTCGCCGAAGAACTGGCGATGCTGGTCCGGCATGTAGTCGCGCACACCGGCAGCGCCGGCGCCGGCCATCTGCTCGCGCACGCCCACGCGCTGCTGGATCGCCAGCTCGCCGGCGTGGAAGGGTGAGGTGTCCATGGCGCGGCCCCGCTTAAGCCGCTTCCGGCGCTTCAGGTGTTTCAGGCGCCACGCCGGCCTGCGTGGCCGGCATCGCCACGAAGCCCGGCAGCGCGCGCACATTGGCCAGCCAGCTGCGGATGTTCGGGTACGGCTTGAGCGACACGCCGCCTTCCGGCGCATGCTCGATGTAGCTGAAGGCGGCGACGTCGGCGATGCTGGCGTGCTCGCCCAGCACGTAGCGGCGGCCGGCCAGCTCGCGCTCCAGCACGTCGAACAGGCGCGTGGAGATGTCCTTGGCCCGCTCGTGATCCAGCGGCGCGCCGAACACCGTCACCAGCCGCGCCGCGCACGGGCCGTAGGCGATCTTGCCGGACGCGGTGGACAGCCACTGCTGCACCCGCGCCGCCGCCACCGGCTCGCGCGGCAGCCAGCGGCCGCTGTCGTCGTAGCGCGAGGCCAGGTAGACCAGGATCGCGGTCGAATCGGCCAGCGTCAGCTCGCCATCCTCCAGCACCGGCACTTCGCCGAACGGGTTGCGCGCCAGATGCTCGGGCGAGCGGTTCTGGCGGGCGCGCATATCGATCTCGACAAACTCGTAGGGCAGCTTCAAGAGGCTGAGGAACAGCCGTACGCGATGGGTGTGGCCGGACAGGGTGGCGCCGTAGAGTTTCATGGTGGTTTCCGTCAGAGTGGAGAGATGGCCCAGTATAAGCAGCCGTCATCGTGCTGATAAGCTGGACAAAAACAGAATCTGAGTTCACTCTAGGTGGACAATCATTACCACCGCCCGCCATGGTCGAATTAAACAACGTCAACCTGAACCGCCTGATCACCTTTGTCGCCGTCGTCGACGCCGGCTCGCTGACGGCCGCCGCCGAGCGCCTCGGGCTGGCCAAGTCCATGGTCAGCAAGCACATGCAGCTACTGGAGGCCGAGGTCGGCGTCGGCCTGCTGCTGCGCTCCACCCGCAAGCTGGCGCTGACCGAAGCCGGCCGCGCCTTCTACGACGCCAGCCGCCAGCTGCTGCAACAGGCCGGGCAAGCCATCGAACAAGCCCGCAGCAGCCGCGACATCCCGCAGGGCACGCTGCGCGTGGCGTCGCCGATCGATTACGGTGTGATGGTGGTGGCGCCGCTGCTGTCGCAATTGCGGGCGCGCTATCCGGCGCTGAAGGTGGAACTGGTGTGCGGCGACGGCCTGATCGACCTGATCGCCGAGGGCATCGACGTCACCGTCCGGCTGGGCAAGCTGGCCGATTCCGGCTACATGGCCGCGCGCGTGGGACGGCTGCGGCGCTGGCTGGTGGCCAGCCCCGCCTTCGTCGCCCGCCACGGCATGCCGGACGCGCCGGAAGCGCTGCCCGCCCTGCCCTACATCGCGCTGACGGTGTTGCAGCAGCCGCAGAGTTTCACGCTGGAGCACGCGGACGGCCGGCAGCACGCGGTGCGCATGCTCAATACCGTCTTCGCCACCAACACCGCCACCGTCTGCCGGGCCGCCGCGCTGGCCGGCGACGGCGTGCTGCGGGCCACCGAGTTTTCAGTGCGGGAGGACTTGGAGGCCGGCCGCCTGGTGCGGCTGCTGCCGGCGTGGACGCTGCCGGAAAGCGATATCCACGCGGTGTTCCCCGCCTCGCCCCACCTGCCGCAAAAAGTGCGGGTGTTCATCGATGCACTGAAGGAGGCCGCCGGCGATTGATCAGCGTCAGCGCCGCGCCGACACCACGATGCCGGCGACGATCAGCCCGAACGCCGTCGCGTGGTAGCCGTGCGGCGCCTCGCCCAGGAAGGCCGACGACAGCACGGCCGTGAACAAGGGCGTCAGGTTGACGAAGAAGGCGCCGATAGAAGGCCCCGCCGCCTGCACGCCCTCGCCCCAGCAGCGGAAGGCGATCACCGCCGGCCCCACCGCCACGTACAGCAGCGCCGCCGCCAGCGTCCAGCTCCACTGCACCGGCGCCGCGCCCAGCGCCTGCTCGCCCAGCGCGAAGCCGCCCGAGCACAGCACGCCGAACGCCACCTGCGCCAGCAGGAAGCCGGCCCAGTCGGCGCGCAGCGCGGCCGGTTCGCGCACCCGCATCAGCAGCCAGCTGTAGAACGACCAGGCGATGGTGGCCAGTATCATGAACAGATCGCCCGCCACCAGCCGCAGCTCCAGCACGTGACGCCATTCGCCGCGCGCCAGCACCAGCAGCACGCCGGCGATCGACAGCGCGGCGCCGGCCACCTGGCGCCGGCTGACCGGCACGCCGAAGAACAGCCAGCCGGTCAGCATCATCCACACCGGCATGCCGGAGGCGACCAGCGTGACGTTGATCGGCGTCGAGGTTTGCAGCGCCATGTATTGCAGGGTGTTGTACAAGCCGATGCCGAACAGGCCCAGCAGCGCGTATTGCTTCCAATAGCGCCACAGGCCGGCGTCGCGCCGGAACACCGGCCCGGCCAGCGGCCACAGCAGCGCGAAGGCGATCACCCAGCGCAGCAGGTTCAGCAGCACCGGCGGCAGCTGGTCGTGCACCAGGCGGCCGACAATCGAGTTGCCGGCCCACAGCAGCGGCGGCAAGGTCAGCAGGAATACGGTGCGGGGCGTCAGACGGGTGCTCATCGGGTATTTTTACGCGGAAACTATGCAATATTGCAACTTGAGCATAGCCGATTCCGCCATTTCCCGCTGGCCGCGAGCGATAGCATTAGCGCCCGGCCGCCACGGCGCGGTAAAATACCCGTTGCTGATCCACCCACTTAGAAAATATGAAACTCTCTAAACAACATTCGATGTACGAATCCGAGCACACCCTGTTCATCAAGGCGCTGAAGGAAAAGAACCCGGGCATGGAAGCTGGCCAGCAACAAGGCCGCGCGCTGCTGTGGGATCGTCCGCCGGTATCGCTCGATGAGCAGGAGCGCCAGCTGAAATCGGCCATCAAGCAACAAGCCTACGTCTACCAGAACAAGGTCTAAGCATCCCCGGGGCGGCAAGCATGTTGCCAGACGATATGGCTGAAGTCCAGCCGCCAGCAGCCGACGGCGTCCTCGCCGAGGCCGGGGCACAGCCGTCGCCCGAGGCGGCGGAGCTGGCCACGGCGGCCGCGGCGGTCGAGGCGGCGGCCGTCACCACCGAGGTGGCCGCCCTCGCCCGCCTGTACGGCGAGCCGCTGCTCAAGCTGCCCAACGATCTGTACATCCCGCCCGACGCGCTGGAAATCTTCCTCGACGCCTTCGAAGGCCCGCTGGACTTGCTGCTCTACCTGATCCGCAAGCAAAACTTCAACATCCTCGACATTCCGATGGCGCAGCTGACGCTGCAATACCTGAAATATGTCGACCAGATCCGGCTGTCCAACCTGGAGCTGGCCGCCGAGTACCTGCTGATGGCGGCCATGCTGATCGAGATTAAATCGCGCATGCTGCTGCCGCAGCGCCAGTCCGAGCTCGACATCGAGAGCGACGACCCGCGCGCCGAGCTGGTGCGCCGCCTGCTGGAATACGAGCAGATCAAGCTGGCCGCCTACGACCTGAACACGATCCCGCAGCTGGACCGCGACTTCGTCCGCACCCAGATCTTCATCGAGCAAAGCCTGGTGCCGACCTGGCCGGACGTGGAGCCTATCGACCTGCAGCAAGCCTGGCTGGACGTGCTCAAGCGCGCCAAGCTGACCCAGCACCACAAGATCAGCCGCGAGGAACTGTCGGTGCGCGAGCACATGACCGGCATCCTGCGGCGCCTGCAATCGAGCCGCTTCGTCGAGTTCGCCGACCTGTTCGACGGCGCCGGCGGCGTGCCGGTGGTGGTGGTGAACTTTGTCGCGCTGCTGGAGCTGGCCAAGGAAACGCTGATCGAAATTACCCAGGCCGAACCGTTCGCGCCCATCTACGTGCGGCTGGCCTACTCGCCCGCCTGACGGCAGGCGCCCCTGAATTCCCTTTACGCTCATAGCGACCATGTCATGAAAATCGTCACCTCCATAGAAGAACTGCGCGACCAACTCAGCGGCCAACTGCGCACCGCTTTCGTCCCGACCATGGGCAATCTGCACGAGGGCCATCTGTCCCTGATGCGCCTGGCGCGCAAGCACGGCGACCCGGTGGTGGCGTCGATCTTCGTCAACCGCCTGCAGTTCGGCCCGAACGAGGACTTCGACAAATACCCGCGCACCTTCCAGGCCGACGTCGAGAAGCTGGAGAAGGAAGGCGTGTACGTGCTGTTCGCGCCGACCGAAAAGGATTTGTACCCGGAGCCGCAGGAATTCCGCGTGCGTCCGCCGGACGACCTGGGCAATACACTGGAGGGCGAGTTCCGCCCGGGCTTCTTCACCGGCGTGACCACGGTGGTGCTCAAGCTGTTCTCCTGCGTGCAACCGCGCGTGGCCGTGTTCGGCAAGAAGGATTACCAGCAGCTGATGATCGTGCGTAATATGAGCCGCCAGTTCGCGCTGCCGACCGAGATCATCGCCGCCGAGACCTACCGCGCCGACGACGGCCTGGCGCTGTCGTCGCGCAATATGTACCTGTCGCCGGCCGAGCGCGCCGAAGCGCCGGCCCTGTACCAGAGCCTGAACTCGGTCGCGGCCGAGGTGCGCTCCGGCCACCTGGACATCTTCCAGCTGGAGCACAAGGCGATGGACGACCTGGCCCAGCGCGGCTGGAAGCCGGACTACATCTCGATCCGCAAGCGCATCGACCTGCAGCCGCCGAGCGCCGGCGACCTGGCGCAAGGCACGCCGCTGTTGGTGCTGGCGGCCGCCAAGCTGGGCTCGACCCGCCTGATCGACAATCTGGAAATTTAAGGCTTGGGCGGCGGCGCCGCGGGCACGGGCGTCGCCGGCAGCACGCTGACGCCCTGCGGCGTGACCTGGATGATGACGGCCGGCACTGCGGCGGCCGGCGCCACCAGCGGCGCGGGCGGCTGCGCCTTGGGGATCGCGTTATTCAGCACGAAGGTCATCACCGTGACGACGATGGTGATCCCTGCGGCAAGCACGCCCACCATCCATTTGACCATCTGCGAGGTGGCCCGTTCGAACGCGCTTTCGATCTTGGCTTCCAGCGCCGCGCGCATCTCCACCATCATCGCAATGATGGCTTCAAGCTTGGCGTCGGTGGCGGCGAAGCGGGCATCGACAGCGCCGAACTTGGTATCCATCTTGCCGTCGATCGCAGCTAGCCTGGCGTCGTAACTCTCCACCTTGGCGTCAATATAGTCTTTGTCGGAATTCGAGTTCATACGCCGATAATCCGCCCGACAACCCGCCTTGTCAACGCCCGCACGGACGCCGTTTGCGACGGGTCAGGCGGCGACGTTTTGCGCCCAGGCCAGCGCGGACAGGTGGGCCTGGTTGACGTCTTCCGGGCTCAGCTTGAGAGAGGCGGCCAGCGAGGCCACCAGGTCGGAATTGAGTTCGCAAGCCTCGGCCAGCGCCAGGTAGGGCCCGTACTTGCCGCTGCGCGTCAGCAGCGCCGCCACCACGTCGTCGGACAGCTGGATGTTAGCCAGCACTTCCTGCATGCTGATGCCCAGCAGCCGGTCCAGCAGCGAGAACATGCCTGCCACGAAGACGTTTTCCGCCTCGCTCTTGCCCAGCGCGCCGACCGCCAGCAGCTCGGCCAGGCGGCCGCGCACCACCGCCGTCTCCAGCAGCACCGGCGAGTAGCCGGAGGTGCTGGCCGTCGCCAGCAGCAGGGTCAGCCAGCGGTACAGCGGCGTGTAGCCCAGCAAGGTCAGCGCCTGCCGCAGCGACTGGATCTCGCGCCCGGCGCCGAAGCCGGCCGAGTTGATGAAGCGCAGCAGCTTGTACGACAGCGTGGCGTCGCGCTTGAGCACCGCCTCCAGCTGGGCGATGTCGGCGTTCTGCCGCACCATCTGCATCAGCTGCATGATGATGGCCTGGGCCGGATTCAAGCCCTTGCTGTCGGTGCTGGGACGGGGCGTCAGGTGCAGCTTGCCGACGAAGGCGTTCAGCCCCAGCGCGGCGCAGGCGTCGAAGTCGGCCCAGTTGCTGACCGGCCGCGCCACCATGCCCACCGCCGACTGCTTCAGCGCGGCGTAGGCGCGTGCCTGAGTGCCGACGTCGGCGCCGGAAAAGCGCACTTCCACGTACGAGGCGATGGTCGGCAGGCGGCTGCCGATGCGGGCCAGGTCGGCCTCGCGCAGCAGGATGCCGACGCCGCCGGCGCGCAGCGCCTGCACGGCGGCCAGCGTGTCGGGATGGGCCAGTTCGGAAGTCTTGAGCGAGAGGACGGTGCGTTCCGGCGGCAACTGATGCAAGGCATCGGTCGACAGCATGGCCGGCACCGCTTCGAGGAAAAGGATTTTGTCGCGCAAGGCCCAGTTGCCGTCGGCATCCAGCACCTGGCCGGCGACGAAGGCCACCAGCGCTTCCAGCTCGGCGGGCGAGGACGGCGCCTGCCCCTGCTGCTGCCGCTGCCGCTGCCAGCAGATCTCATACCCAACCACCCGCTGCTTGGGGTCCAGCAGCGGCTCACGAACGAGAAAATTGGTCTGATGCATGATGCTCGTATGGGAGGAGGCCCGCGGCGAACGGGCCGGTACAGATCAAAAGCCCAGACTATCCAGCAAGTCGTCCACCTGCTCCTGGTCAGCCACCACGTTCTCGCGGGTCGGATCGATCTGCGGTCCGTTCAGCAAGCCGTTGTCGATTTCCTTCTTCATCTGTTCAGGCGCAAAGTCGATCAGCATCTGCACCAACTGCTTTTCAAGGTTTTGCGCGATCGAGGTGACTTTCTTGATCACCTGCCCGGTCAGGTCCTGGAAGTCCTGCGCCATCATGATGTCCATCAGATGCGCCTTGGTCTGCGAGGTGCCGGCGGTGGCGCCGTCCAGCGCGGCGATGGTCTGCTGCGCCAGCGCGCGCCATTGCGCGTCGGAAGCGTCGCCGGCCAGCAAGCCGTTCCAGGAAGCGCTCAGCTGCCTGGCGTCGCCGGCGATCTGGTCCTGCAAGGGACTGGCGGCGTCGGTGGCGTTCAACACTTTCTGCGCCGCGTCTTCGCTGAGCCGCGCCACATAATCGAGGCGGTCACGGGCGTCGGGGATATCCGACGCCGCTTTTTCTATCAATTTATCCAGACCCAGGCCGCGCAGGCTTTCATGCAAGGCCCGCGTCATGTGGCCGATACGCGACAAAAACTCCTCATTCGGCTCCACCGCAGTGCCTGCGATGGCGCCGTTTTGTTGCTCAACCATCATCAAGCTCCGAGTTTCTCGAAGATCTTGTTCAGTTTTTCATCCAGCGTTGCAGCGGTGAAGGGCTTGACCACGTAGCCGTTGGCGCCGGCCTGGGCCGCCGCGATGATGTTTTCCTTCTTGGCTTCTGCCGTCACCATCAACACCGGCAGCTTGGCCAGCGCAGGATCGGCACGAATGTTTTGCAACATCGTCAAGCCGTCCATGTTCGGCATGTTCCAGTCGGACACGACGAAGTCGAACGATTCGGCACGCAGCTTCGCCAGCGCCATCACGCCATCCTCTGCCTCGTCGACATTGGCATAACCCAGTTCCTTCAACAGATTCCGGACAATGCGGCGCATCGTCGAAAAATCGTCAACGACTAAAAATTTCATCTTTGGATCAGCCATGAATTACTCCGTTGTTTCTCTACGCGGTTGTTAATAGTGTCTACAATTGCCAGCAAGTTGTAGGATAGCATTTTCGTTGCTTTAAGGCGAACAAAGTAGCAGTAAAACGTCACACTTGACGATTTAAAGCGCATTTGCTCCCGTCATACCCGCAATGCGCGCATGCCGTGGGCCGCCAGATAGCCCAGCACCATGCCCGGCAGCGCTTGCAAGGCCCCGACTTCGTGGGCGGCGCCGACCGCGATCGCTTCGCGCGGCATGCCGAACACCACGCAACTGGCCTCGTCCTGGGCAAAATTATACGCGCCGGCGCCCTTCATCTCCAGCATGCCGGCCGCGCCATCCTTGCCCATGCCGGTCAGGATAACCCCAACCGCGTTTTTACCGGCGCACTGCGCCGCCGAACGGAACAGCACGTCGACCGACGGCCGGTGGCGGTTGACCGGCTCGGCCTGGTCGATCTTGGTCATGTAGTTGGCGCCGCTGCGGGTCAGGTACAGGTGCGAGTGGCCGGGGGCGATGTAGGCGTGGCCCGGCAGCACCCGCTCGTTGCCGGCCGCTTCCTGCACCGAGATCTTGCACAGCGAATCGAGGCGCTTGGCGAACGAGCGCGTGAAGCCTTCCGGCATGTGCTGGGTGATCAGGATGCCCGGGCAGTCGGACGGCATCTGCATCAGGAATTCGCGGATCGCCTCGGTGCCGCCGGTGGAGGCGCCGATGATGATCAGTTTTTCCGACGAGGTCAGCGGATTGCGCAGCTGCGGCAATGGCGCCTGGCCTTCGGCGCCGGGCTGCGGCAGGGTGCGGGCCCGCACGCGCGCCTTGGAGGCGGCGCGTATCTTGTCGGTGATCAGGTCGGTGTACTCGCGCATGCCGGCCTGGATCGAGATCTTCGGCTTGGTGACGAAGTCCACCGCGCCCAGCTCCAGCGCGCGCATGGTGATCTCGGAACCGCGCTCGGTCAGCGAGGACACCATCACCACCGGCATCGGTCGCAATCGCATCAGTTTTTCGAGGAAATCGAGGCCGTCCATTTTCGGCATCTCGACGTCCAGCGTCAGCACGTCGGGGTTGGTTTGCTTGATCAGCTCGCGCGCGACCAGCGGGTCGGGGGCGACGCCCACCACCTCCATGTCGGGCTGGCTGTTGATGATCTCGCTCATCACGCTGCGGATCAGCGCGGAATCGTCGACGATCAGGACTTTGATCTTCATAAAAAGCTACTTTCCGGGCAAAAGGCCCCACTACTTACATTAAAACAGGTCGATATCGCCACCCACCGGCGCTTTCTTCAGGCGGCTGGCGTACTCGATTTCGCGCTTGGCCAGCGTGTCGTTATGGGTCTGCATCAGTTTCTTGACCAGCACCTTGCCGGTGCGCGGGAAGAAGTACACCTTGCGCGGGTGGATGTCGTTCAAGTCTTCGGCCACGACGCGGATTTTCTCGACCTTGAGGAAGTTCAGCACGAAGGCGGCGTTGCGTTCGCCGACGTTGATGGCGGTGAAGCCTTTCAGCACGGCGCCGCCGCCGAACACCTTGGCCTCCATGTTCTCGCGCTTGGCGCCCGCCTTGAGCAGGTCGTTGATCAGGATCTCCATCGCGTAGGTGCCGTAGCGGGCCGAGGCCGACACAGGGCTGCCGTTGTCGCCGCCGCCGTCGGGCAGCATGAAGTGGTTCATGCCGCCCAGGCCGGTCACGCGGTCGCGGATGCAGGCCGACACGCAGGAACCGAGCACCGTCACGATCAACATGTCCTTGTTGGTGAAGTAGTACTCGCCCGGCAGTATCTTGGCGGCTTCGCAGTCGAACGTTCTATCGTAATAAACGTTCGTGGCAAATTGTTCGAGGTCCATGTTTTACTCTCATGTGCGTTGCGATGCTTTTTGAGCAGCGCCACGGTGTTGTTCGTCCAGCTCGTACACCGTCTTGCCGCGTAGTTTGAGCGACTCCGACACGTAGAGGAAATTCTCCGAATGGCCCGCAAACAGCAAGGCGTCCGGTTTCATCAATGGGACAAAGCGGGACAGGATTTTACGCTGCGTGGCTTTGTCGAAGTAAATCATGACGTTGCGGCAAAAGATCACGTCGAACTGGCCGCTCAGCGGCCAGCCGTCGGCCAGCAGGTTGAGCGGCTTGAAGGTGATCATGTTGCGCAGCTCGGGCCGCACGCGGGCCATGCCCTCGCGGTCGCCCTTGCCTTTCAGGAAGAAGCGGCGCGAGCGCTCCGGCGACATCTTGTCCAGCCGGTCCATCGAATACACGCCGTTGGCGGCCGTGGCCAGCACATTGGTGTCGATGTCGGTGGCGATGATGTGGCAGTTGGGCGTGAGCGTGTTGAACGCTTCGCACACGGTCATGGCGATCGAATACGGTTCTTCGCCGGTCGAGCTGGCCGAGCACCAGATGGTGATGGGCTCGCGCTTGTGCTTGATGTGCTCGGCCAACAAGGGGAAATGGTGGGCTTCGCGGAAGAACGAGGTCAGGTTGGTGGTCAGCGCGTTGGTGAACGACTCCCATTCCTCGCCCAGGCGGCCGGCCTCCAGGTCGTCCAGGTACTTGGCGAAGGAGGCGATGCCGGTGGCGCGCAAACGCCGCGCCAGGCGGCTGTACACCATCTCTTGCTTGCTGTCGGCCAGCGAGATGCCGGCCCGTTTGTAGATCAGGCCGCGGACGCGTTCGAAGTCCTTGGCGTTGAAATCAAACTCTTTGACGGTGTCTTTGGTTTGCGGCATGTTCTGTATTCCTTAATCTAAACTAACAATGCCTGCGGCGACGTCCCGCAGGGGACGCCGCTTGCTGCTGCTTAAAACTCTTCCCATTCGTCGCCGGCGGCCGGGGCCGAGCTCAGCTTCTTGGGCGCGGCCGGCTTGGCGGCGGCCACCGCCGGGCGCGCGGCCACGGCAGGGGCGCGCTGGGCCACCGGCGCGGCCGGACGGGCCGGCGCCGACGGCGCCGCCGCGCGCGCGGCCGGGCGACGGCCCGACTCATCGTTCGACAGCTTGAAGATGCTGACCGCCTGCGCCAGCAACTCGGCCTGCTCCTGCATGCTCTCGGCCGCCGCGGCCGCTTCTTCCACCAGCGCGGCGTTCTGCTGGGTCATCTCGTCCATCTGGGTGATGGCCTGGTTGACTTCCTCGATGCCGTTGCTCTGTTCCTGGGTGGCGGCGGTGATCTCGCCCATGATGTCGGCCACCTGGCGGATCGACGTGACGATCAGGTCCATGGTCTGGCCGGCCTCGTCGACCAGCTTGCTGCCGGCGTCGACCTTGTTGACCGAATCGCCGATCAGTTCCTTGATTTCCTTGGCGGCGCCGGCCGAGCGCTGCGCCAGGTTGCGCACCTCGGAAGCGACCACCGCGAAGCCGCGGCCCTGCTCGCCCGCGCGCGCCGCTTCGACGGCCGCGTTCAGCGCCAGGATGTTGGTCTGGAAAGCGATGCCGTCGATCACGCCGATGATGTCGACGATCTTGCTGGAGCTGGCCTTGATCGAGCCCATGGTTTCCACGACCTGCGAGACCACGGTGCCGCCCTTTTCCGCCACCGACGAGGCGGTCACGGCCAGCTGGTTGGCCTGGCGGGCGTTGTCGGCGTTTTGCTTGACGGTCGAGGTCAGTTCTTCCATCGACGACGCGGTCTCTTCCAGCGAGCTGGCCTGCGATTCGGTGCGGGCCGACAGGTCGGCGTTGCCGGAGGCGATTTCCTGCGACGCGGTCGAGATCAGCTCGGTGCCGGTGCGGACGTCGCCGACGGTCTTGGCCAGGCTGTCGTTCATGTCCTTCAGCGCCTGCAGCAGTTCGCTGGTCTCGTCCTTGCCTTCGACGTAGACTTGCGAGGTCAGCTCGCCGGCCGCCACTTTTTGCGCGACTTCGACCGCGCCGGCCAGCGGGCCGGTGATCGAGCGGGTGATGACGGCGGCGCAGGCGATGCCGATCGCCACCGCGATCGCGCCCAGCAGGAACAGCATCATCATCAGGCTGCGGTCGGCCGTGACCGAGCCGGCCATCACATCCTTGGCGGCGGCCTGCTGCATGTCGACCAGCTTGTTGATCAGGGCCAGCGTCTGCTGGTTGAGCGGGTCGATGCGGCCGGAAATGACCTTGGCCGCGCCTTCGCTGTTAAACGCCAGCACCTGGCCGATGGCCTCCTTGAAGGCCTTGTCGGTGTCGGTGTCGAGCGCGGCGATATCGGCCAGCACTTTCTTTTCGGCGTCGTTCAAGCCCTGCGCCTTCAGGCTGGCCAGCGCCTTGTCGTAGCGGGCGCGCTGGTCCTTGACCTTTTGCTCTTCCTTCTGCATCAGGCTGACGTCGGACTGCAGGCCGATGTTGCGCATGGCGATGCCGGTTTCCAGCATCGCGCTCTTCATGATGCCCGCCTCCAGGTTCTTCTCGGTCGCCAGCTCCAGGCCGCCGGTCAGCTTGCTCTTGTTGCTGTAGTTCAGGTAGTTGGTCATCAGGACCATGACCACCAGGATCAGCAGAATGCTGCCGAAGCCGATGCGCAGCCGTGCGCCGATTTTGAAGTCGCGTAAATTCATGTGGTTTCTCCCCTATTGCTGTCTGTTCTATTTGTCCGCCGGGTACGGCCTGCGAACCCCGTATCGTTGTGTTCGTTGCGGCGCGCACTCTGCCGGGCGCTGCCGCGTGCTGCTGCCCGGCCTAGGCCGCCAGCTGTTCCATCAAGCCCATCTCGGCGCTCGACATCAGCTTGTCGATGTTCACCAGGATCAGCATACGCTCATCGATGGTGCCCAGGCCGATCATGTAGTCGGAACTGAAGGCGGTGCCCATTTCCGGCGACGGCTTGACCTGTTCGGGCGTGAGCGTGGTGACGTCCGACACCGAGTCCACCACCATGCCGACGATGCGGCCGCCGATGTTGAGGATGATGACCACGGTGAACTGGTCGTACACCGGCTCGCCCAGGTTGAACTTGATGCGCATGTCCACCACCGGGATGATGATGCCGCGCAGGTTGATCACGCCCTTGATGAACGCGGGCGCGTTGGCGATCCGGGTCACGGTTTCGTAGCCGCGGATTTCCTGCACCTTCAGGATGTCGATGCCGTATTCCTCCGAGCCCAGCGTGAACGCCAGGTATTCGTGGCCGGCGATCTCGTTTGCCCCGGTGGTTAGTACGTCTGCCATGATGGTTTCCTTGATGGGATTAGCTAAAAATCTGTTCGTCAGCGAGCTGGCGGGATGAGCGTATCAATGCGGCGACGTCGAGGATCAGCGACACGCCGCCGTCGCCCAGGATGGTGGCGCCGGAAATGCCGGCCACCTTGCGGTAATTCGATTCCAGGTTCTTGACCACCACCTGCTGCTGGCCGACCAGGTCGTCGATGAACAGGCCGGCCTTGCGGCCGTCGGTCTCGATGATGACCACGATGCCCTGGCAGGGATCGGTGAAGCGCGGCGCGATGCCGAACATCTGGTACAGCGGCACCAGCGGCAGGTATTCGCCGCGCACCTTGATCACCCTGCCCTTGCCGGAAATTTCCTTGACGTCTTCCGGCGCCGGCTGCAGCGATTCGATGACAAAGCCCAGCGGCAGGATGTAGACTTCCTCGCCGACCCGGATCGACATGCCGTCCAGGATCGCCAGCGTCAGCGGCAGCGAGATCGAGATCGTGGTGCCGAAACCCTTGGCCGAGCGGATGTCGACCACCCCGCCCATGGCGGTGATGTTGCGCTTGACCACGTCCATGCCGACGCCGCGGCCGGAGACGTCGGTCACTTGCTCGGCGGTCGAGAAGCCCGGCGCGAAGATCAGTTGCCAGACTTCGGCGTCGCTCATGTTCTCGTGCAGCGGCAAGCCGTTCTGCTCGGCCTTGGCCAGGATGCGTTCGCGGTTCAGGCCGCCGCCATCGTCCGACACTTCGATGATGATGTTGCCGCCCTGGTGGGAGGCCGACAGGAACAGGCGGCCGGCGTCGCTCTTGCCGGCGGCGCGGCGCACCTCGGGCATTTCGATGCCATGGTCGATGGAGTTGCGCACCAGATGGGTCAGCGGGTCGACGATGCGCTCGATCAGGCCCTTGTCCAGTTCGGTCGCGGCGCCGTTGGTGATGAAGTCGACCTTCTTGCCCAGCTTGGCCGCGAGGTCGCGCACCATGCGCGGGAAGCGCGAGAACACGAAGTCCATCGGCATCATGCGGATCGACATCACCGCTTCCTGCAGGTCGCGGGTGTTGCGGGTCAGCTGGCTCACGCTATTGAGCAGGCGCTCGTGCACCATCGGGTCCAGCGTGTCGACGCGCTGCTCGATCATCGCCTGCGTGATGACCAGCTCGCCCACCAGGTTGATCAGCTGGTCGACCTTTTCGATCGACACGCGGATCGACGACGATTCGGCGCCGGGGCCGGGACCGCCCTTCTCTTCCTTCTTGGCGGCTTTCTTTTCCTCTTCGGCGGCTTGCTGCTGCACGGTCGGCGCGGCCTCGGCGACGATGCCGGCCGCCGCGCGGATTTGCTCGACCGGCTGGAAGAAGCCATAGCCCTGCGCATCCTCGGCGCCGGCCTGGGCGGCGGCGCGGATCTCGTCGAGCGGCTGGAAGAAGCCGTAGCCCTCGCCACCCTTGGCGGCCGGATGCAGCTCGGTCTCGTCGAAGAAGCCATAGCCCAGCGCGCTCTCGACCTTGGAGCGTTCGGCGTTTTCCAGCTTGGCCTGCCTGGCGTCCAGCGCCGGCAGTTCGGTGACGACCATGTCGTCCGGGTTCAGCACGAAGGAGCAGATGGCGATGATGTCGTCCAGGCTCTCGTGGGTGGTGACGACCATGGCGTTGCGGTCGTGGTCCAGCGGCGTGATCGAGACGTGGCCCATCAGGCCCAGCTCGGCGCCCAGGGCCGTCACTTCGCGGTGCACCATGGCCGGCAGTTCCAGCCGGTAGCGCCGTCCGCCGCTGTGGTCGACCGCCTTGGTCTCGCCGGCGTGGAACGATGGCGCCACATGGGCCATGGCCGCCAGCGGCACGTCCTGCGCCAGCGACTGCAGCATCATGCGCACGTCGCCGACCGCGTCCTGGTCGACGGCCGCGCCGTGGCGGTGGCCGTCGAGCTGCATCTTGAGGATGTCCTTGGCCGCCAGGAAGGCGTCCACATGCTCGGAGGTCAGCGCCATCTCGCCCTTGCGGATGCGGTCCAGCAGCGTTTCCAGGATGTGGGTCACTTCCGTCATGTCGGTGACGCCAAACGTGGAGGCGCCGCCCTTGACGGAATGGGCGGTGCGGAAGATCGCGTTCAGATCCTCGGGGTCCGGCTGCTCGACGTTGACGGCCAGCAGCAGCCGTTCCATTTCCGCCAGCAGTTCCTCGGCCTCATCGAAAAAGACCTGGAAAAACTGGCTTATATCGATGGTCATGGGGATACTCCGTAAGTTTCGCTTAGCATCATTGCACGCGCCTTATCAGCCGATGACCTTCTTCACTACCTCGATGAGCCGCTGGGGATCGAAAGGCTTGACCAGCCAGCCGTTGGCGCCGGCGGCGCGGCCCTTGGCTTTCATCTCGTCGGACGATTCGGTGGTCAGCATCAAAATCGGCGTCTTCTGGTAGGCCGGCAGTTCGCGCAGCAGCTTGATCAGCTGCAGGCCGTCCATGCGCGGCATGTTCTGGTCGGTCAGCACCAGGTCGACGCTTTGCAGCTTGGCTTTTTCCAGGCCGTCCTGGCCGTCCACCGCTTCCACCACCAGGTAGCCGGCCGCTTTCAGGCTGAAGGCCACCATCTGGCGCAGGGAACTGGAATCATCAACTGCAAGTATTGTCTTGGCCATCTTGGTTCTCACTCTTATCAATGCGGACGGGGTCCGTTTTTAAAACAATCGGTAGGTCGCGGCGCTCAAAACAGTTCGATGTCGCCGCTCTCCAGGTGTTGTTGACTGACGGCCTTGCGCAGCACGCTGCGCAATTCCAGGCTCTGGATCGCCAGCGCCATGCTGACCTTGCCCAGCAGCGCGACGATTTCCTCGTTGTCGCTCTCGGGCAGCATCTCGGCGCCGTGCGCGCCCAGCGTGCCGAGGAACTCGCGCAGGCCCGTCACGCGCTTGAGCGTGCGGTCGATCAGCTGGCTGGTCATGTCCTGGAACTGCAGGCTGGTGATGGCGGCGTTGACGTAGCCGCCGACCTGGCCCTGCAGCGCCTCCAGCTGGGCGCGCTGTTCGGCGCTGGCGGTGCCGCCGTCGAGCAGCAGCTGGATCGTGGCCTGCTCGGCCTCCACCGCCTGGTGGATGGCCATGAAGTTGAAGGACAGCTTTTCGATCGCTTCCTCCAGCAGCAGGCCGGTCTGGATCAGGTCGGTCTCGACCTCGGTTAAATGCTTGCGTCCATGGTCAGACACGCCCGACAACAGGCGTTTTACATGTGAGCCCAGGATTTTTTTTCTCGTCATAACAGTCTCGTTGTTCCGCTTGCCGTACTTGTTGCGTGCTACTTGCGCACCGGCGGACCGGCCGGCGCCGCCGGCGGCGCCTGGCCTTCGTCGGCGCCCACTTCCAGCTGGCGCGCGCCGTCGCGCATCACGTTTTCCTCGGTGCGCTTGTTCATCACGATGATGCTGATGCGGCGGTTGATCGGGTTGAACGGGTCGGCCTTGTCGAGGTTGGCGGCCGAGGCCAGGCCCACCACGCGCAGCACCTTGGCGTCGGCCATGCCGCCGGCGATCAGCTCGCGCCGCGAGGCGTTGGCGCGGTCGGCCGACAATTCCCAGTTGCTGTAGCCGGCGTCGCTCAGGTAGGGCGTCGAATCGGTGTGGCCGGACAGGCCGATCTTGTTCGGCACGTCGTTCAGCACGAAACCGATCTCGTGCAGGATCTCGCGCGTGTACGGTTGCAGCTCGGCCTTGGCCAGCGCGAACATCGGGCGGTTTTGCTCGTCGACGATCTGGATCCGCAAGCCTTCGCTGGTGATGTCGAGCAGCAGCTGTTCCTTGTATTTCTTCAGCAGCGGGTTGGCCTCGATCTTGGCTTCGATCTTTTCCTTCAGCGCTTTCAGGCGCTGGTTTTCCTCGGCTTCCAGCGCGGCCTTGGCGGCGGTCAGGTTAAAGGTTTTCTTGATCTGCGGATCGTCGCTGGCCTTGACCTGGCCGTCGCGCCGCGTCAAATCCTTGCCGCCGCCCGGGATCACCGACGAACTGTCGCCGCTGCCCGAGCCGCCCTGCATGGCGACCTTCAGCGGCGTCTTGAAGTATTCGGAGATACCGTTGAGGTCGCCCTTGGTGGTCGAGCCCAGCAGCCACATCAGCAGGAAGAAGGCCATCATCGCCGTCACGAAGTCGGCATACGCGATCTTCCAGGCGCCGCCATGGTGGCCGCCGCCGCCCTTCTTGATGCGCTTGACGATAATCGGCCGCAAGCCCTCTTCAGCCATGGCGATTCCTTATGGTTGCTGTCACTTGGACTTCGATTTCTTGATATGGTCTTCCAGCTCGGCGAAGGTCGGGCGCTCGGTCGAGTACAGCACCTTGCGGCCGAATTCCACCGCCAGCGCCGGCGCATAGCCGTTCAGGCTGGCCAGCAGCGTGACCTTGACGCACTGGTACATCTTGGTCGATTCATCCAGCTTTTGCTCCAGCAGGCTGGCCAGCGGGCCGACGAAGCCGTAGGCCAGCAAAATCCCGAGGAAGGTGCCGACCAGCGCGTGGGCGATCAGGATGCCCAGCTCGGCCGGCGGCAAGCCCACCGATTCCATCGTGTGCACCACGCCCATCACCGCCGCCACGATGCCGAACGCCGGCATGCCGTCGCCCAGCTTGGCGATGGCGTGCGCCGGCACGGCGTGCTCGTGGTGGTGGGTGTCGATCTCGTTGTCCATCAGGTTTTCGATCTGGAACGCATCCATATTCCCCGACACCATCAGGCGCAGATAATCGGTCATGAACTCGACGATGTGGTGGTCTTCCAGCACGCTGGGATACTTGCTGAACAGCGGGCTTTGCTCCGGGCTGTCGATATCGCCTTCGATCGACATCAAGCCTTCCTTGCGCACCTTGGACAGGACGTCGAACAGCAGCGACATCAGCTCCATGTACAAATCCTTGGTGTAGCGCGACCCCTTGAACAGCGTCGGCAAGGCGGCCAGCGTGGCCTTGATCGCCTTGCCGTTGTTACCGACCAGGAAGGCGCCGAGCGCGCCGCCGCCGATCATCACCAGCTCCAGCGGCTGCAGCAGCGCGGCCAGATGCCCGCCGTTCATGGCGAAGCCGCCGAACACGCCGACACAGACCACTACATATCCAATTATGACTAACAAGCGCGCTGACTCCCCAGAATGAAAACGGCACGCATCATACCTAACAAACGGCCGTTTTCAATAAATTTACATGTAGAACTACAATAGCGTGACTAGGGGGGAGCGGGCAAGAGAATAACGCGAAATGATGCTTAAAAGTACCATATGTAGAGGGCGGCGCCGCCCTCTGTGGCGTGAATGGTCTGATCGGGCGCACGGGCGTGGATGGCAAACTCGTAGCTGATCAGCATGGCGCCGGGCTGCATTTCGGCGGCGGCCTTGCGCCACAGGCCGTCCATCGCGGCCGGCGACAGGTAGGCGAACACCAGCTCATATTGGGCGAAGTCGAGCTGTTCGTAATCGCCCAGCGTGAAACGGGCGCGGCTGCCGGCCAGCGCGGCGCGCAAGCGGCTCGCCAGCCACGGCAGCGGCGCCAGTTCGATGCCGCTGCACTCGGCGTCCGGCCGCTGCCGCGCCAGGTACAGCACCAGCCCGCCCAGCCCGCTGCCGATGTCGATCATGCGCAGGCGCTTGCCGGCGGCCGGCGGCGGCAGCACTTGACGTACCGCATCCCAGACCGCCGGGCGCGACGGGTAGTACGGCACTTGCGTGCGGAAGGTCGACCAGTACAGGCCGAGCAGCAGGAGGAAGGCCGCCAGGAACAGCCACGGCGGCAGTTGCAGCGCCAGCGCCGCCAGCAGAGCGGCCGGGAACAGCAACTGGATCGCGCGCCACCACACGGCCAGGCCCAGCTTCCAGCTCAGGCCGGCCGCGAGCAGGCCCTGCACCAGCACCAGGCTGCGGCCGTCGACGTCAAAACGGAAACTGGCCATCACGTACAGGATGGCCAGGGTCAGGGGCGCGGCGCCGCACTGGATCAGCAGCGCCCGCACGGCGGGCGCGCGGGCCAGGCGCCGGAGATAGGAGTCGGGGCGGGACGGCCGGTTCACGCGGCCAGGGCGTCGGCGTCGCGCGCCTTCTTGGTCTTGCCGGCGCGCGAAGGCATGTGGCACAGGCCGCAGACATAGCTGCCGTTCAAGTCCATGCAGTTGACCACGAACTTGCCCTGGCATTTGCCGCACGGGGCCAGTTCCAGCATCTTGCTGCTGAAGAAGCGCACCAGGGTCCAGGCGCGGGTCAGCGACAGCAGCGGCTCCTCGCCCGCTTCCGGCGGCATTTGTTCCAGGTACAGCTTGTAGGCTTTCATGACCGCCTCGATGCCGGTGGCGCCGGCGTGCTCGGTCAGGAATTTATGGATGTTGATGAACAGCGAAGCGTGGATGTTCGGCTGCCAGGTCAGGAACCAGTCGGTGGAAAACGGCAGCATGCCCTTGGGCGGCGACACACCCTTGAGTTCCTTGTACAGCTTGAGCAGGCGTTCGCGCGACAACGACACTTCCGACTCCAGCAACTGCAGGCGCGCGCCCAGCTGTATCAGTTCGATGGCCAGCTGGATTTCCTGGGCTTCCGTCACTACGCTTTTCTTGGTCATGATCGGCTCCGGCGGCGGTTAAGCGATTTCTTCGACGGCCTGGCCGGCCATCAGGATGGCGGCGTGCGACTGGGCCAGCACCCGGTCTTTATTGTAGTTGGTCAGCATCGACAGGATGGCGCTGTCGTCGAAGCGGAAGCGGGCCAGCATCATGTTGCCGCCTGCCAGTTTCAGGATCTGGGCGTTGCTCATGCCCTCGATCAGGTCGGCGATCTCTGCGGCGATGCCGAGGCGGAAGATCGCGGTGACTTTGTCGGCGCGTATCATCTGCTGGGCCAACATCAGGTAGCTCAGATTGGCATCGCGAATTTCAGCCATCATATCGTTAGCGGTCATTTCCATCTCCTAGTCCGTGATCTGCACTGCGGAACACAATTGCGTTTCCAGTGAGATACATTCTGCGGGAGCAACAAAAATACGAGTAGAGGATGTCCTCCGTATTTTTCGTCGGGAAATAGCGGGCACGACCCGTCGGTGTTTGTCTGACAAACACTCGCAGATCGCTCACCCACGCCCTTGCGGCGCGGGTTTCATAAGGTCCAAGATCTTCAAAAAAGTCCTGTCGTGAAACGAAAAATAGTCTGTATGGCGACTCTTTTTTGCTACATCTAACCCGGTTACGGCAGCATTTCGGGGAACTTTAGGGTTTCCGCAAAAATATTTTGAAGTATTTTCGACTTCCGTCTTGCCACCTGATGGCGCTTTTCCGCTCATCATGAAACTGGTAACGGCAGCGTTTTGGGGAACTTTAGGGTTTTTTTGAAAAAAATCGAAAATAATTTAAAAAAAGTCGCAAAGCCAGCAAACATGCGGGTTTCAAGGCGCCCCAAGGGCTTGGTATCGGCCTACGAACCGGGTCCGCCCCCGGTATTTCGGGTTACACTGGCAACTTATTTAAGCCTAAAGCATTCCACCTACCCTGCAAGAAAGTTACACAATGACAACTCGCAACGACTGCCTGGCCCGCGACGCGCAAGACCCGCTCGCCGCCCTGCGCGACCAGTTCGACCTGCCGCCGCATGTGATTTATCTGGATGGCAACTCTTTAGGCGCCCGCCCCAAGGCCGCGCTGCCCCGCGCCCAGCAGGTGATCGCCCAGGAATGGGGCCATGACCTGATCCGCAGCTGGAACACCGCCGGCTGGTTCGACCTGCCCAAGCGCCTGGGCAACCGCCTGGCGCCGCTAATCGGCGCCGCCGACGGCGAAGTGGTCGTCACCGACACCACCTCGGTCAACCTGTTCAAGGCGCTGGCCGCCGCGCTGCACATGCAGGCCGCCGACCCCGCCCGCCAGGCCCGCCGCGTGATCGTCACCGAACGCTCCAACTTCCCCACCGACATCTATATGGCCCAGGGCCTGAGCAGCTGGCTGGAACGCGGCTACAGCGTCAAGCTGGTCGACTCGGTGGAGGAACTGCCGGCCGCCATCGGCGCCGACACCGCCGTCGTCATGCTCACCCACGTCAACTACCGCACCGGCTACCAGCACGACATGCGCGCCGCCAGCGCCCTGGCCCACGCCGCCGGCGCACTGATCGTCTGGGATTTGGCGCACTCGGCCGGCGCGGTGCCGGTCGCCCTGAACGACGACGGCGCCGACCTCGCGGTAGGCTGCACTTATAAGTACCTGAACGGCGGCCCCGGCTCGCCGGCCTTCATCTGGGTGCCGCGCAAGCACCAGGCCGCCTTCCGTCAGCCGCTGTCGGGCTGGTGGGGCCACGCCGCGCCATTCGCGATGGCGCCCGACTTCGCGCCCACCGACGGCATCGGCCGCGCGCTGTGCGGCACCCAGCCGGTGGTGTCGCTGGCCATGGTCGAATGCGGCCTGGACGTGTTCGGCCAGACCAGCATGGCCGCCATCCGCGCCAAGTCGCTGGCCCTGACCGACCTGTTCATCACGCTGGTCGAGCAGCGCTGCGCCGATCATCCGCTGGGCCTGGTCACGCCACGCGAACATGCGCGCCGAGGCAGCCAGGTCAGCTTCACCCATCCGCACGGCTACGCGGTGATGACGGCGCTGATCGCGCGCGGCGTCATCGGCGACTACCGTGAACCCGCCATCATGCGCTTCGGCTTCACGCCGCTGTACACCAGCTATGCCGACGTCTGGGATGCGGTCGAGATCCTGCGCGACATCCTGGACCGCAAGGATTACAACGTCGACGCCAAGCGCGACGCAGTGACTTAATAACGAGATAAACGATATGAGCGATTCCCAAAAAACCGGCTGCCCGATGCACGCCTCCGATGCACAGTGGCACGGCGCCGATATGGACTTCAGCAACAAGATGAGCTACGGCGACTACCTGGGCCTGGACCAGATCCTCACCGCCCAGCACCCGCTGTCGCCCAACCACAATGAAATGCTGTTCATCGTCCAGCACCAGACCAGCGAACTGTGGATGAAGCTGATGCTGCACGAAATGCACGCGGTGCGCGCCCACCTGCAATCGGACGATCTGGCGCCGGCCTTCAAGATGCTGGCCCGCGTGGCCCGCATCATGGACCAGCTGGTGCACGCATGGGACGTGCTCGCCACGATGACGCCGCCGGAATACACGGCCATCCGCCCCTACCTGGGCGCATCGTCGGGTTTCCAGTCCTACCAGTACCGCGAGATCGAGTTCATCCTCGGCAACAAGAACGCCGCCCTGCTCAACGTCCACACCACCGCGCCCGACGCGTTCGCCGTGCTGGACAAGGCATTGCGCGAACCCTCGGTCTACGACGAAGCGATCAAGCTACTGGCCCGCAACGGCCTGCCCGTCTCCGCCGAACGCCTCAACGCCGACTGGACGCTGCCGACCGCCTCCGACGAGTCCGTCAAAGAAGCGTGGCTGGAAGTCTACCGCGACCCAAGCCGCTACTGGGCGCTGTACGAGCTGGCCGAAAAGCTGGTCGACCTGGAGACCGCGTTCCGCTTCTGGCGCTTCCGCCACGTCACCACGGTCGAACGCATCATCGGCTTCAAGACCGGCACCGGCGGCACGGCCGGCGTCAGCTACCTGCGCAAGATGCTGGACGTGGTGCTGTTCCCCGAACTGTTCGCCCTGCGCACCGCCCTCTGAGATTGCCGCGAGAATACACACCATGGGTAGTACCGCATTCTCCTTATAGCAAACCTACTGAATCTTCTCCTGAAATCTACTGAATTGAACTTCCTGCTACTGGGCCGGTCTAATTCAGTAGCCAGAAGCAGAATTCAGTAGATTTCAGTAAGGAGAAAAGTATGTTTGCCACAATGAGCGTGCAGGTCTCCCCCACCACCCTGCTCGCGTTGATGGAGCGGCTGCGTGAAACCGGCAGCGCCATCGATCCGGCCGAAGCCGTCGACGCCGCGATCCGGCTATGGCTGGCAGCTCCGAGCGGCGCACCGCCAGCCGCACCGCGCGGCTACCAATGGAAAACGCTGTTCCTGCCCGAAGGCACATGGCTGCGCATGGCCTACCGTGGCGACCATGAATACGCCATCGTCGAAGGCGATCACATCATGTACAAAGGCCGCGCCATCTCGCCCAACCAATTCGCCGGCGGCTACGCCGAAAGCGTACGCAACGCGTGGCAAGACATCTCCATCCGCATGCCCGGCGAAAAGAACTGGAAAATCGCCGACGCGCGCCGCCGCGAACTGGCCCGCGCCGCGGCCACCCCTGTAGCTCCTGCGACCCCGACCGCGGCTGCGGCAGCTGCCGCGACGCCGGCAGCTTCATCCAGCGCCGCGCCTATGTCCGCCGCACAACCGGCACCCCGCGACACCACTCCCGGCCAAGGCTGGACCGAGCCCGAACGCAGGAAATACCGCTTCCGCCTGGAGGACGTCGCATTCGATTGAAGCCATTTGTCCATGCTTGCGCAAACTGCCGCCGCCAGCAAAACAAGCGCCCCCAGCCGAAGTAAGATAAGCACCCTCTTACCCAGCAAGGAAACCGCATGGATGACGAAGTACTGACCCTGGCCGGCCTGTGGAACTCCGGCCCCGCCCACTGGCAATCGCAATGGGAGCGCAAGTACCCGCACTGGGTCCGCGTCCCGCACCGCGACTGGGAGACGCCCGACAGCACCGAATGGGTGGCCGAACTGGAAGCCGCCATCGCGCAATGCAAGCGCCCGCCGGTGCTGGCCGCGCACAGCCTGAGCTGCTCGCTGGTCGGCCGCTGGGCCGCCTCCGGCTCGCAATTGAAAATCGCCGGCGCCTTCCTGGTCGCCCCCAGCGACACCGACGCCCCCAGCTACCCCGACTGCACCACGGGCTTCCAGCCCATGCTGCTGCAACGCCTGCCCTTCCCCAGCCTGGTGATCGCCAGCAGCGACGACCAGTACGTCAGCCCGCAACGCGCCCGCCAGTTCGCGCAAGCCTGGGGCAGCGGCTACGTCGAGATCGGCAATGCCGGCCACATCAATGGCGACGCCGGCTACGGCCCCTGGCCCGAAGGCGAACAATTGCTGCAGGATTTTTGCGCAAAACTGTCCCGCTGACGGAACTTGCGCGCCTGAGCGCCCTCTAACTGTCATCAAGAACAAGGAGGGAAGCAAGATGAACCAGCGTATCCGCAACTGCGCGGCGGCCGCCGCCCTGCTGCTGACTGCCATGACAGCCAGCGCCACCAACTACACCGCCATCCTCACCGGCCCGCAGGAATCGCCGCCCAACACCTCGCCCGCCATCGGCGCGGCGGTCGTCAGGTTCGACCCCGCCACCCACGTGCTGGAGGTGGACGTCGCCTTCAGCGGCCTGCTCGGGCCCACGACCGCCTCGCACATCCACTGCTGCACCACCTCGCCGCACGCGGGCACCGCCGGCATCGCGACGGAAACGCCCACCTTCGGCGGCTTTCCCATGGGCGTGACGAACGGCGCCTACACCAATACCTACAACACGGCGCTGGCGGCCAGCTGGAACCCGATTTTCCTCAGCAGCCATGGGGGCACCACGGCAGGCGCCGAGTCCGCCTTCGCCGCCGGCCTGGCCAGCGGCGAAGCTTATCTCAACATCCACAGCAGTCTCTACCCAAGCGGCGAAATCCGCGGCTTCCTGACGGCCGCGCCAGTGCCCGAACCCGCCATGTTCGGCATGCTGGGCCTGGGCGTGCCGGCCGTGCTGCTGATGGCGCGCCGCCGCAAGACCCCGGCTTGATGACTGCTTAGCGGGTCGCGCCAACCAGCGGCAGCTCGATATAACTGTCGTGGTAGACACGCTGGGTCGCCTTCCTGTAGTCGGCCGGCTGGGCGTAGAAAATATTGGGCACAAAGGTCTGCGGGTTGCGGTCGTACAGCGGGAACCAGCTCGACTGCACCTGCACCATGATGCGATGCCCCGGCAGGAATACGTGGTGCGCGGTAGGCAGCGCGAAGCTGTACGGCAAGGCCGTGTTGGCCGGGATCGGCCTGGCCGTCTCCAGGCTTTCGCGATAACGGCCACGGAAGATATCGCCCGCCACCATCAGCTGGTAGCCGCCCATCTCCGGCTGCGCCGCCACCTGGTCCGGATAAACATCGATCAGCTTGACGACCCAGTCAGCGTCGGTGCCACTGGTCGAGGCCAGCAGATGCGCGACCGGCTCGCCGGCTATCTTCACCGGCGCCGTCAACACATCGGTCGTATAGGTGAGCACATCGGTGCGCCCCGACGCCTCGCGCTGGTCGTCGACCAGCCAGCGCGGCCAGGTCTGGCCCTTGGCCTCGTCATAACCGTAAGGCGCGATGGGCCGCGCGCGATAAGGTACGGGCTTGGCCGGATCGGACACATACTCATCGAACGCCGCCCGCTGCGCCGGCGCCGAGGCCGGCCGCGACGCCGCATTCGTCAAGTTCAGCCGCGAGTTGGCCGCCAGCTTCAGCGTGGCCGGCGCGATCGCACAGCCGCTGACGCAGCCGCTAGGCCAACTATTGAGCGAATGCCACTTGTTGCTGCCCGTCTCGAACGCCGACACCGGCGCAATCTGCGCCGGCGGCGCATCATCTTTCAGATAGCGATCCAGGAAAGGCCGCAGTATCTCCTGCCGGAAATGCAGCGCCGTATCGCTGTTGAAGCGCAGCGCGCCCAAGCGGCTGCCATCGCCGATGGCCCCGCCATGGTTCCACGGCCCCATCGCCAGGAACACCTTGCCATCCTGATCGCGCGGTTTGATCGCCTTGTACACCGCGATGGCGCCATAAATATCCTCGGCATCCCACAGGCTGTGCACCAGCAAGGTCGGCACCGTCACCGGCTGCGCCGCCAGGATACGGTCCATCGCCTGCCCGCGCCAGAACGCGTCATAGCTCGGATGCGCAACGATCTTGCGCCAGAAACCGCTCTGCTCCAACCCGCGCTGGCGGGCCAGCTCGCCCACCGAACCGGCGCGGATGAACATATCGTAATCGTCGTAATGGCTGGTGTACCACTTGGCCTCATTGCGCCGCGTCACCACCTGCTCCAGCACATAGGACAGATTGACCTGCCGGAACGCACCGTTGTGGAACCAGTCGTCGCCGCGCCAGCCATCGACCATGGGATTCATCGGCACCGCCGCCTTCAGCGCCGGATGCGGATTCACCAGCGCCATCAACGGCAAAAAGCCATCATAGGAAATGCCGATGATGCCGACCTTGCCATTCGTCTCGGGAATATTCTTGACCAGCCAGGCTATGGTGTCCCAGGTATCGGTGGAATGGTCAACCGGCGTCGGATTGAGCGCGCTGCCACTGAGCGCCCGGTTCATCACATAATCGCCCTCGGAGCCGTACTTGCCGCGCACATCCTGCACCACGCGGATATAGCCGCCCTCGACGACGACATCGGCCGCATTGTCATAGCCCTGCAGAATGGACTCCATCTGCGAGCTCTCGTTATGGCTGGTCAGCTCGGCCGCACTGTACGGCGTGCGCGTCAGCAAGATGGGCGCATTGCGCGCCTTGCGCGGCACGATGACCACGGTATTGAGCTTGACGCCGTCGCGCATAGGCACCATCACTGAGCGCTTGACATAGTCATAGCCATCGACCGGCGCCTTGAACTCATCGGGCGTCTCGCTCGGCAATGCGGGATACATCGGGGAAGCCGCCACGCCCGGCGTCGATGCCGGCAGCGTATTCTGGGCCAGGACGGCCTGTGCGGATAAAACGAAGGCGCCAGTCAGCGCCAGCACGATCTTATTCATGAATATCCCGGAAGCTGAGCCAGTGAAACCTCAACATAGCACAACTCCCGGGACGGGTCTTGCCAGCTTATTTGCCGATTACTTGCTTGCGCCGCTCAGCAGCATTTCATTCAGGCGCTTGACGAAGGTCGCCGGATCGCTCAGCGAGCCGCCCTCGGCCAGCAGCGCCTGGTCGAACAGGATGTTGGCCCAGTCGCTGAAGGCGTTGCCCGCTTCCTCGTATTTCAGGCGCGTCACCAGCGGGTGGTTAGGGTTGATCTCCAGGATGGGCTTGGACTCCGGCGCGCTCTGGCCGGCCGCCTTCAACATGCGCAGCAGGTTGCCCGACAGCTCATGCTCATCCGCCACCAGGCAAGCCGGCGAATCGGTCAGACGGAACGTCACGCGCACATCCTTGGCCTTGTCCGACAAGGCTTCCTTCATCTTGCCGACCAAATCCTTGTACGAAGTCTCGGTCTCCTCGTGTTCCTTCTTCTCGGCCTCGTCTTCCAGCGCGCCCAGATCCAGGCCGCCTTTGGCCACCGACACCAGCTCCTTGCCTTCGAACTCGGTCAGGAAGGACAGCATCCACTCGTCCACGCGGTCGGTCAGCAGCAGCACTTCCACGCCCTTCTTGCGGAAGATCTCCAGGTGCGGCGAGTTCTTGGCGGCGACATAGTTATCGGCCGTGACGTAGTAGATCTTGTCCTGGCCTTCCTTCAGGCGCGCGACATACTGCTCCAGCGAGACATTCTGCTCGTCGTTGTCGTTCGCGGTCGACGCGAAGCGCAGCAGCTTGGCCAGACGGTCCTTGTTGGCCGCGTCCTCGCCCACGCCCTCTTTCAGCACCTGGCCGAATTCCTTCCAGAAGGTGACATACTTGTCCTTCTTCTCCTGCTCGTCCGCGTTCGCCAGCTCTTCCAGCATGCCGATCACACGCTTGGTCGAACCGTCGCGTATCACCTTCACATCGCGCGACTCCTGCAGGATCTCGCGCGACACGTTCAGCGGCAGGTCGGCCGAATCGATCACGCCCTTGACCATGCGCAGATAGGCCGGCATCAGCTGCTCGGCATCGTCCATGATGAACACGCGCTTGACGTACAGCTTGATGCCGCCGCGCTTGTTGCGGTCCCACAGGTCGAACGGCGCCTTGGCCGGAATGTACAGCAACTGCGTGTACTCGCTGCGGCCTTCGACGCGGTTGTGCGTATGCGTCAGCGGCGCCTGGAAGTCGTGCGACACGTGCTTGTAGAATTCCTCGTACTGCTCCGGCGTGATGTCGGCCTTGTTGCGGGCCCACAGCGCGCTGGCCTGGTTCACGGTTTCCAGTTCGTCCTTGACGACGGTTTCCTTCTTCTCCTCGTCCCACTCCTCTTTCGCCATCACGATAGGCAGCGAGATATGGTCCGAGTACTTGCGGATGATGGACTTGATCTTCCACGACGACAGCAGCTCGTCCTCGCCCTCGCGCAGGTGCAGGATGATGTCGGTGCCGCGGCCCGGCTTCTCGATCTGCTCGACCGAGTAGTCGCCCTGGCCTTCGGATTCCCAGCGCACGCCTTCGGAGGCGGGGGCGCCGGCGCGGCGGGTTTCGACGGTGATCTTGTCGGCCACGATAAAGCCCGAGTAGAAGCCCACGCCGAACTGGCCGATCAGGGCCGCGTCCTGCTGCTGGTCGCCCGACAGCTTGCCGAAGAATTCCTTGGTGCCCGATTTGGCGATGGTGCCCAGGTGCGAGATCGCCTCGTCGCGGCTCATGCCGACGCCGTTGTCGGAGATCGTGATAGTGCGCGCAGCCTTGTCGAAGGCCACCTTGATCTTCAGTTCATGGTCGTTGCCGTACAGGGCATCGTTGTTGATCGCCTCGAAACGCAGCTTGTCGGACGCGTCGGACGCGTTCGAAATCAGCTCGCGCAGGAAAATCTCTTTATTCGAGTACAGCGAGTGGATCATCAGCTGCAGCAGCTGTTTCACTTCGGCCTGAAAGCCCAGGGTTTGCTTGTCGTTGTCTGCCATTTTAAAAGCCTCAATAGTCTTGTGGTTGATGCAAGGGTTTGACGAAAGTGGGGATTATAAGAGGGTTTTCAAGAGCGGCCCCTCATTTGCCCAACTCCCGTTCGAAGAAACGCCACACCGCCGGCTCCTGCATCGCCGCCACGTTCAGCCGCATGCGGGTCGACGGCAGCTGCTTGGGCGAGAACAGGCTGCCCGGCGCCAGCAGCAGGTTGTGCGCCATCGCCCGCTCGGTCAGCACATTGGTGTCGCAGCCGGCGTCGGCCCACACGAACATGCCGGCCGGCGGCGCCACGTCCACCTTCAGCCCCACCCGCTCCATCTGGCGTATGGTCTTGGCGCGGATCGCATCGAGCCGCGCGCGCACCCGGTCCGTATGCTTGCGGAACGAGCCCTCCGACAGCACCTTGTACACCACCCGTTCGCCGATATCGCTGGTGGTGAGCATGGTCAGCATCTTGCGGTCGGCCAGGCGCTCGGCCCGTTCGGCCGACGCCGCGATGAAGCCGACCCGCAGATTGGCCGCCATCGTCTTCGAGAATCCACCCAGGTAGACCACCCGCTGCAGCTGGTCCAGCGCCGCCAGCCGCGTGGCCGGCTGCACCGCGCTGCCCGGATGCAGGTCGCAATAGATGTCGTCCTCGACGATGATGAAGTCGTGCTCCTCCGCCAGCCGCAGCACCTGGAAGGCCTTGGCCGCCGACAGCGAGGTCGAACTCGGGTTGTGCAGCACCGAATTGATGATGTACAGCTTGGGCTTGTGCAGCGCCGCCAATTCGGCCAGCTGGGCGATGTCCGGGCCGTCGCCCAGGCGCGGAATGCCCACCACCTTGGCGCCCAGCGCCGCGAAGGAGCCGAACATCAGGAACCAGGCCGGATCGTCGACGAAGATGGTGTCGCCCGGCCGCGTGAACTCGCGCGCCACCAGGTCCAGCGCCTGCGTCACGCCGGCCGTGGTGACGATCTGCTCCGGCGCCGCCGCGATCTCCAGCTCGGCGAACTTCAGCTGCAGCTGCTGGCGCAGCGGCAGGAAGCCCTGCGGCACGCCGTAGCTCACCAGCAGATTGGCGTTCTGCCGGCTGACCGAACGCAGCGCGTTGGCGATGGCGGCGCCGTCCAGCCAGTCCGGCGGCAGCACGCCGGTGCCGGGGGTCTGCCCGTGCGGCATCTGGCGGAACATATTCCGCACCAGCCAGACCACATCGATAGGCTTGACGCCCAGGCGCTCGCGTTCGCGCTCGCTCTCCCCGGCCCGGCGCCGCCCGCCCGGCCGCCGCTGCGCCAGCTCCAGCTCCAGCGCCGCCGGCTCGCGCACGAAGAAACCGGCGCCCCGGCGCGATTCCAGATGGCCCGAGGCCACCAGCTTGTCGTAGGACGCCACCACCGTGAACGCCGACACCCCGTGCGCCGCCGCGAACGCCCGGATCGACGGCATGCGCGCGCCGCCGCGCAGCAGGCGGTCGTCGATGCGCGCCGCCACCGAGCGCACGATCTGGTCGATCAGCGTCTCGCCGGACTCGCGCGACAGCAATCCCAGCATGGGCCCCGTCTTCGCAGCCTTCGGTGGCGCGACGGCCACCGACGTCACGGCCGGCCCCGGCGCCGCGGCCGCCTTGGCCACGGAACGCGCCTCGGCCGCCGCCAGCGCATCGGCCACCGCCTCCGCCGCGGCCGACGCGGCGGCGCCCAAAAGTGAAGTGCGCGTACGTGTATTGGTCATTTTACCGTCACAGTATGAGAAATTATGTGTCGAAGTGTACTGGCACTGTACTGGTTTTGTCACGTAGCATACCTCCATACCGCTTATAACCATATTTGTAACGCCACCGGAGACCCGCATGACCCGTCTCTTATACACATCTCCGAGCCCACGAGACGG
>NZ_LRON01000033.1:0-50242 GCF_001758795.1 Duganella sp. HH101
GCCGCCGCCGCCGGCCTGCGGGTGCTGGTCGTCGACGACAGCGCCGCCGTGCGCGACGCCCTGCAGGCCGCCTGCGGCCACCTGGGCTGGGTCGCCGTCGCCGCCGCCGACGCCGTCACGGCGGTGGCGCTGCTGCAGGACAGCCGGCGCCTGGAGCGCCCCTACGACTTGCTGCTGCTGGACCGCGACATGCCGGACATGGACGGCGCCGCCATGCTGGGCTATATCCAGTCCGACCTGGCGCTGCCGCTGCCGCCGGTGCTGATGATGGTGGCCGAACACGCGGCGGCGGCCCAGGCCCTGCTGTCGGGCCGGCTGGGCGTGGCCGGCGTCCTGTCCAAGCCGGTCAGCCCGGCACGGCTGCGGGAGCGGGTCGCCGCGCTGGCCTCCGGCGCCGGCGGCGATGCCGGCATGGCGCCGCACCACCCGCATACGCCGCTGCATGGACGGCTGGACGGCATGCGCATCCTGCTGGTCGAGGACAATAAAATCAACCAGGAAGTGGCGCAGTACATCCTGCTGCACGCCGGCGCCAAGGTCGATACGGTGGCCAACGGCCAGCTGGCGGTCGACCTGCTGCGGGCCGATCCGCTGCGCTGCGACGTGGTGCTGATGGATGTGCAGATGCCGGTGCTGAACGGCTACGACGCCACGCGGGCCATCCGCGCCCTCGGCGGCGCGCTGGCGCGGCTGCCCATCGTCGCCATGACCGCCAACGTGATGGACGACGACCGCCGCCGCGCCGGCGAGGCCGGCATGGATGCGCACGTGGCCAAACCCATCGACGTCGAGGAAATGCTCGGCGTGCTGACACGGCTGGCGGGCAGCGGTGCGCGCGCCGCCGCGCCGCAGGCCGGCGCAGCCGCTGCGGCCACGGCCGGGCTGCCGGACCTGGCCGCCCTGCCGTCCCTGCCCGGCATCGACCTCGACGCCGCGCTGGCCCGGCTGGGCGGCAACCGCGAGGCGCTGCTGGCCTTGCTCAAGCGTTTCGAACAATCGCAGGGCGGCACCGTGACCGAGGTCAGGGCGCTGCTGGCGGACGGCCAGCGCCAGCAGGCCGCGCAAAGCCTGCACCGGCTGCGCGGCGTGGCCGCCAACCTGGGCGCCGGCGAGGTCGCCAGCCTGACCGCCGCCGCCGAGGCGGTGCTGCGCCAGGATCCCGACATGGCCCAGCTGCAAGCCGCGCTGGACCCGCTGGAGCGCCGCTGCAGCGCGTGGCGGCCGGCGCCCGCCAGCTGTCGGCCGCGGCCCCGGCGCCGGCCTCGGATATTCCCGTTAGCAACAATGTCGCGCACGACTTGCCGCAAAAGCTGGCGGAGTTACAAAGTTTGCTTCAGAATAACAACTTGAAAGCCTTGGAGCACTTCCAGCAGCTGCGGCCCGCGCTGGCGGCGGCGGAACCGGTCCGGGCGCTGGCGGAGGCGGTCGAAACGCTGAACTTCAAGGCGGCGCAAAAAATGGTGGAAGACATGTTGCAGCGAAAGGAAAGTGCATGAGTTGGACCGACCTGGCCAGGAATGGACGGATACTCGTGGTCGACGACGCCATGGAAAACATCCAGATCCTGCACCACGCGCTGCGCGACGAGCATGAAGTGCTGTTCGCGCTGGACGGCGAGAAGGCGCTGGACCTGGCGCTGGAGCAGCAGCCCGACCTGATCCTGCTGGACGCCGTCATGCCCGGCATGGACGGCTACGCGGTGTGCGCGGCGCTGCAGGCGTCGCCGCGGCTGCAGGACATCCCGGTGATCTTCGTCACCGCGCTGAGCCAGCCGGAAGACGAAACCCGCGCGCTGGAAGCGGGCGCGGTCGACTTCATCAGCAAGCCCTTCAATGTCGCGGTGGTGCGCGCCCGCGTGCGCAGCCAGCTGACCATCAAGCGCCAGGCCGACGCCATGCGCGAACTGAGCATGACCGACGGCCTGACCGGCGTGGCCAACCGCCGCAGCTTCAACGACACGCTGGACGCCGAATGGCGCCGCTGCGCGCGCGCCGGCCTGCCGCTGTCGGTGATCATGATCGACATCGACCACTTCAAGCTGTACAACGACCACTACGGCCACCAGGCGGGCGACCTGTGCCTGCAACAGGTGAGCGCGGCCATGGCGCGCTGCGCCTCGCGGCCGCAGGACATGCTGGCGCGCTACGGCGGCGAGGAGTTCATCCTGCTGCTGCCGCAGGAAGCGGCCGACGGCGCCGAGGTGGTGGCGCGCCGCATCCTCGACGAGGTGGGCAGGCTGGCGGTGCCGCATGCGGCCTCGACGACGGCGCCGCACGTGACGGTCAGCCTGGGCGTGTGCACGGTGCTGCCGCCGTTCGACGCCACCGACGCCAACGCCCTGATACGGCTGGCCGACAAGCAGCTCTACCTGGCCAAGCAGGGTGGCCGCAACCGCCACTGCACGGCCTTGGCGTCCCAGCCTTAGTCGCGCCGCATCAGGAACTCGGCGACGCAGACCGGCTTGTCGCCGCCCTCGCGCTCGACCACCACCGCCCACAGGATTTGCGCGCCGCCGGCGATATCGTCGATGGCGGCGATGGTCAGCCGCGCCCGCACCCGGCTGCCGGCCGGCACCGGGGCCGGAAAGCGCACCTTGTTCAGGCCGTAGTTCAGGCCCATCGTCATGTCCGCCATGTGCAGCGCGTTGACCAGCAAGGCCGGCAGCAGCGCCAGCGTCAGGAAGCCGTGCGCCACCGTCGCGCCGTAGGGCGATTCGCGCGCCGCCCGTTCGGGGTCGGTGTGTATCCACTGGTGGTCGCTGGTGGCGTCGGCGAACAGGGCGATGCGCTGCTGGGTGATCTCCACCCAGTCCGACACCGCCACCTCGTTGCCGATCTCGGCCTTCATGGCCGCCAGGTTGGCGAAGCTGCGCATCAGGAATGCTGCTGGAAGCCGCGCTGGGCGATGAAGCGCTCCAGGTGGTGGTCGACATCGCCCAGGGTCAGCTCGATCATCGCCAGCCGCTTGAAGTGGTGGGCGGCCAGCAACTCGTCGGTGACGCCCATGCCGCCGTGCAGCTGCACCGCCTGCTGGCCCAGGAACTTCGACGCCTGGCCGACCCGCACCTTGGCCGCCGACACCACGCGCCGGCGCTCCTCGGCGTCGCCGCAGGACATGCGGGCGGCCGCCAGCATCGCCATCGAGCGCGCCTGTTCCAGATGGATGTACATGTCGGCCATGCGGTGCTGCAGCGCCTGGAAGCCGCCGATCGGCGTGCCGAACTGCTTGCGCGTCTTCAGGTAGTCCAGCGTGGCGGCGAACAGCGCATCCATCGCGCCGACCGCCTCCGCGCACAGCAGGCTGGCGCCGTAGTCGGCCGCCTCGTCGAGCATCTCCCAGCCGCCGCCCAGCTTGCCCAGCAGCGCCGACGCCGGCACCGCCACATGGCTGAACTGCACGGTGGCGGCGCGCTGGCCGTCGATGGTGCGGTAGTCGCGCACGCTCACGCCCGGCGTATCGGCCGGCACCACGAACAGGCTGATGCCGTTGGTGTCGCGCTGGGCGCCGGCGCTGCGGGCCGAGACGATCAGCGCGCCGGCCTGGGCGCCGTGGACCACCACGGTCTTGGTGCCGTCGATGCGGTAGCCTTCGCCGTTGATGCTGGCGATGGTCTTGATGTCGGACAGCTCATGGCGCGAGTGCTTTTCGCCCAGCGCGCACGCCAGTTTCAGTTCGCCGCTGGCGACTTCCTCCAGCAGATGGTGCTGGTTGCCGGCCAGCTTGAGGAATTGCGCGCCCCAGACCGTGGCGAAGTAAGGCTCGACCACCAGGCCGCGGCCGATTTCCTGCATCACCACCCACAGGTCGACCGCGCTGCCGTCAAAGCCGCCCTGCTGTTCCGGCACCGGCAGCGCCGTCATGCCCAGCTCGACCAGCGTGCTCCAGGCCAGGTCCGAGACGCCGCTCTGCGAATGCACGATGCGGTGGCGCACGTCGAAGCCGTAGTCCTTGTCGACCCAGCGGCGCAGGGCGTCGGCGAACTGCTGCTGCTCTTCTTTCAAATTAAAATCCATCGCTGCCCCTTACAGTCCCAGGATCATCTGGGTGATGATGTTTTTCTGAATCTCGTTCGAACCGCCGTAGATCGACGTCTTGCGGAAATTGAAGTAGTAGCCGGCCAGCGGCGCGGCGGCGTCGTCGCCGGTGACGGCGTGGTCGGCCTTGCCTTCGAGGTAGTCGGTGTCGAAGGGCAGCGCGTCCGGGCCCAGGGCCTCGACCATCAGCTCGGTGAGCAGTTGCTGGATTTCCGAACCGCGCACCTTCAGCAGCGACGCTTCCGGGCCCGGCGCGTGCGACTCGCGGGTGATCACGCGCAGCACCGTGGTTTCCAGCGCCATCAGTTCGATTTCCAGGCTGGCCACCTTGGCGGCGTAGACCGGATCCTGCAGCAGCGGCTTGCCGTGCTTGTAGTGTTCGGAGGCGATCTTCTTCAGGAACAGCAGCTCGCGCTTGGAGCGGCCGACGGCGGCGATGCCGGTGCGCTCGTGGCCGAGCAGGTATTTGGCGTAGGTCCAGCCCTTGTTTTCCTGGCCGATCAGGTTCTGCACCGGCACCTTGACGTTGTCGAAGAAGACCTCGTTCACCTCGTGATCCTCGTCGAGCATGATGATGGGGCGGATCGTGATGCCGGGCGTCTTCATGTCGATCAGCAGGAAGGAAATGCCCTCCTGCTTGCGCACGGTGGTGTCGGTGCGCACCAGGCAGAAGATCATGTCGGCGTGCTGGGCCAGCGTGGTCCAGGTCTTCTGGCCGTTGACGAGGTAGTGGTCGCCGTCGCGTTCGGCGGTGGTCTTGAGCGAGGCCAGGTCGGAGCCGGAGCCGGGTTCGGAGTAACCCTGGCACCACCAGTCTTCGCAGCTGAGGATGCGCGGCAGATAGTGGGCCTTCTGCGCCTCGTTGCCGAAGGCCATGATAACCGGCGCCACCATGTTGACGCCGAATGGCAGGATGGGCGGCGTGCCGGCGCGGGCGCACTCTTCTTCCCAGATGTGGCGCTGGGTGGCGGTCCAGCCCGGGCCGCCGTGTTCGACCGGCCAGGCCGGCGCGGCCCAGCCCTGGCGGGCAACGATCTGGTGCCAGCGCACGTAATCCTGGCGGTTCAGGCGCAGATGGTTGCGGACTTTCTTTTGCAGGTCGCTGGGCAGGTTGGCGTCGAGGAAAGCGCGCACCGCATCGCGAAACGCCAGATCCGCCGCCGAGTAGTTCAAATCCATGCTGTCTCCATATTCTTATGACCCCGCTAAAAAAGCACGATCGTTCAAATAATTGTACCCGATATCCTGCCAAGTATTGTGGCATTTTTAAAGGGCGACAGAATGGCGCTGTTTGCAAAATCCGTGGGGTCAAGTCTGACATTCGGACACGAACTCAACCCTAGCGAACCGTTACGGTTGTGCTCGTGTCCAAATGTCAGACTTGACCCCGGGTTGTTATTTCATCGTGTAGCTTTGCTGCGCGGTGTCGACGGCGTAGTTATGCGCGGTGTCCCAGTAGGTGAAGCTGTAGTTCACCACGTCGCCGATCTTCAGGCCGCTCGCGGTGTAGCTGTTGACGCCGGCGTTCTGCGTCATCCGCACGTTCAGCTGGCCGCCGCCGTTGACGGTGTAGTGCACGTCCGCCCAGCTGCTCGATGCCAGCGAGAACTTCAACATCGTCGCGCTGGTTTGCTGCACGGCCGGGGTCGGAGTTGGCGTAGGCGTCGGCGTCGGCGTCGGCGTGGGTGTCGGAGTCGGGGTGGGTGTCGGCGTGGGCGTTGGCGTCGGGGTTGGCGTCGGCACGCCGGTATCCCAGACGATGTCGTCGATCGCCATCTGGAACGCCGAACCCGGCAGCGCGGCGCCGTCGCTGGCGATCTGGAACAGGTCCAGCATCGACTGCAAGGCGATCTTGCTGCCGGCCAGGTCGGCCACCGGTATCGTCGCCGTGCCCCAGTCGCCGTTGCGCACCAGGCCGTAGGTCGTCGCATTGGCCGGGAACTTCACCGCGTTCTGGTTGGTGTAGGTGTCCTGCACACCCACCGTGAACGCCACGTTGGCCGGGATCTTGATCTTCAGCTTCATCGTGCCGTTGCGGAAGTTGCTCATGTCCCGCGCCTGGCGCGACTCCACGCTGCCGCCGAACCACTGCCCCGGCGTGTTGAAGCTCCACGCCATCACATTGCCGCCCTCATACGGCGGCAGATTGCCCTGCGTGACGGAGGCGTTGTTCCACACGAAGATGTCGGAGGTGCTGCCCGCCACCAGCTTGTTGTTGACCACGGTGTTATCGGTGAAGACGCCGAACTTGCCCACCTCCGGCGTGCTCTGGCTGCCCAGCTTGACCGTGCCCTTGCCGTCCAGCTGGTACACGCGCACATAGTCGACATACATGGTGCCCGGCAGCGGCGCCGTCACCTGCGCCGGCGTGGCTGCGTCGGTGAAGTTGCCGCCCACGGCCAGGTTGAACAGCAGGTAGAACGGCGCCTGCAAGGAAGTCGAATTGACCGGCAGCGGATTGGTGTACATATCGCGCTCGACACCGTTGTCCACCACCGTGAAGCGCATCTGCGTATCGGTCCAGTACAGGCGGTAGATGACGAAGCGGTTCGCCAGCGACTGCGTCGGCGTGTACCAGTTCTTGGTCTGCCACGCGGTCGAGGCGGCGCAGCTCTCGTTGCCCGGCACGCAGGCGGCCTGCTGCCAGGTGATGACGTTGGAGCCGGCAAAATTATCGATGGCAGGGGTCGGACTGCCGGCCGCCGCGCGGCTGCTGGCCTTGTGGCCCATCTCAAGGATGTCGATCTCGCCGTTGCGCGGCCAGCTCTGCGGGCTGACGCCCAGCATCCACGCGGCCGGCCACAAGCCCGTGCCCAGCGGCGGCGTCGACATGCGGATCTCGACCATGCCGTACTGCAGCTGCACCTTGCCGAAGGAGCCGATTTTGCCGGAGGTGAAGACGTTGCTGCCCACCGTCTGGTTCTGCGCCTTGATCGCCAGCGCCCGCGTGTTCGGCTCGAACGGCACGTTGACGATGGAGAGATTGTTGGGGCTGTAGTACTCGAGCTCCTGGTTGCCGTAGCCGCACAGGTTGATCTGGCAACCGTTGCCGTCCACCGCCGTCCACACCGCAGTGTTGAGCGTCGTGCCGTTGAATTCATCGGACCACAGCAGCGGCCCGATGACGGGACTGGTGACGCTGGCCGACACTTGCGTGCCGTAAGCCATCAGGATGCCGGCGGCGACGGCGGACAGGACGAATTTCTGTTTTTTCACAATGTATGACTCCTCGTATCCATGCTTCCACAATTCGAACCGGACGGCCGTCCGGCCCGCACCTTCGCCGGCAACACCGGCTATTCCGCTTGCGGACAGGGAGATGGAACGCGGCGCGGCGCAGGAAAAAAACGGGCGCAGGGGCGCCATCGCTACGAGGCGTTTCTCTGGTACTTGCAGTCTCCGTGCCGGCCGGGTCGACGCCCGGACTCTGTGGCTGATTAAAATTGGAAACGATTCCAATTCCATGTCCAAAATATATTCTGATTAATATTTTTTGTCAACGCAGACGCGCAAACGTGCGCGGGTTTACCCCGCTCAGTCGACGGTGATCAGCAGATCGCGGCCCTTGCTGGCGGCGTTGCCGGCGTAGTCTTCGGCGGTGATGCGCAGGGTGTACTGGCCGGGGCCGAGGGCGCCGACCTTCCACGCGCCCGGCGTCAGCTTGCCGTGGATCAGCGTGTTGTTGATGGCGTAGGAGAAGCGCGTCTCGGCGGCGCCATGCACGGTGATGCCGCTGCTGCCCGAGTACGCCAGCTTGACCGCCTCGCGGTTGCGCGGCAGGCGGTCGTACAGCTGCGTGATCAGCGGCTGTTCCATGCCGGGGATCACTTCGCCGTCGGCATTGAGCAACTGGTAGCCCAGCTTGTACAAGCCCAGGCGGCGGCGGGCCTGGTTGCCGTTCATCTGGTCGAAGGCGTCGACGACGATCTGCACTTCGCCCAGGGCGCGCGGCACCAGCAGGCGGCCGTCGACCTTTTCCTTGAGCGGCTTGCCGCTGCTGTCGGTCAGCGCGACGGACTGGATCTGCGGCGCGATGGTGTCCTCCAGGTCGACGAACGGCAGCGTCAGCGGATTGAGGGCGTCGCCGTTCGGCTTGTAGTCCAGGTGCACATGGGCCATGCGGTTGACCGTGCCCAGCGTTTCGCCGACCACGAAGCGGGTGCCGCGCTTGACGCGCACGGCGGCCGGAGCGCCCTTCTCGTCCTTCAGCAACTGGAAGCGCGGGTCGAGCGGCTTGTCGTTGGCGCCACGGCCGACGCGCATGTGGATGTACTGCAGGCCGTCCAGCGACAAGCCTTCCGACAGCTCGCCATAGCTCCAGCTGGCGCGCGGATCGGCGACCTTGCCGGCGGTGACGGCCAGCACCGGCGTGCCGATGGCCGCCTGGACGTCGAGGCCGGAATGGAAATGGTCGCGGCTCTCGCCGTCGAAATTGCCGCGCACCTCCCCCATCAGGCCGACCACTTCATGCGCCTTGTCCTGCGGCTTGATCGGCCACAGCATGGTGGCGCTGTGCGACGGCGCAGGCGGCAGCGGCAGCTCCGGCGCGGCCGCCTGGCCGGCCAGCGCCAGCGCCACGTGGTGCAGGCGGAAGGTGGCGGCGTCGGTGACGAACAGCGAGCCGTCCCTGGCCAGCGCGAGGCCGCGCGGCGCGTAGAAACGCACGCTGCCGTCGGAGCCGTAGCCGGCTTGCGGCGGATGGTCGGCATCGTCCAAGGTCAGCACGTCGCCGGCCGGGCTGATCTGCGCCAGCCGGCCGTGGGCATTGCTGCTCGCGTACAGATAGCCGTCCGGCGTCAGCGCCAGCCCGACCGGCGCGCGCAGCAGTGCGGCGCGGTCGTCGTCATCGGCCTGCGCGACCGTGCCGACCTTGCCGTCCTTGCCCAGCTTGCGGATAGCGTGGTTGCCGGTGTCGGCGATGTACAGGTCGCCGGCGGCGCTGAGCGCCAGGCCGGTGGGCGTATCGAACAGCGCTTGCGCGGCGGCGCCGTCGGCCTTGCCGGCGCGGCTGCCGCCGGCGATGGTGGTGACGTCGCCGTTGGGCGCGATGCGGCGGATGCGGTCGTTGTAGGTGTCGGAGACATAGACCACGCCGGCCGCGTCCACCGCGATGCCGACCGGGCCGTTGAACTGGGCTGCCGCGCCGCGGCCGTCCTTGTCGCCCGGCAGGCCGTCGCCGGCCAGCGTGCTGGCCACGCCCTCGGGAGTCACCTTGCGGATGGCGTTGTTGCCGGTGTCGGCCACGTACAGATTGCCGGCGGCGTCGATCGCCAGGCCGGACGGGGTGTTGAAGGCGGCCGCCTTGCCCGCCCCTTCCGCATAGCCCTCGACCCCGCCGGCCAGCGTGGTGGTGCTGCCGTCCGGCGCGATCTTGCGGATGCTGTTGTTGTCGCCCCCGTCGGCCACGTACAGGTTGCCGGCGCCGTCGACGACGACGCCGAACGGATCGGCGAAGCGCGTGGTGCGGCCGCGGCCGTTGTTCGCACCCGGCATGCCGTCACCGGCGATGGCAGTGACGCGCGCGCTCCAGTGCGGCTGCGTGCCTTTGGCCGCCGCCGGCAGCGCCACGCCGGTGCTGGCGTCGCCGCCCGAATGGGTCAGGATATAGGCCGCTCCGCCCCCGCCCAACGCGCCGCCGAACGCCAGTGCCGCAGCGATTAACTTGAATTGGGTAGGAGTCACGTTGTGCAAGCCTAAAAGTTGATCTAAAGAAAATATCTTAACCGATCTTCTGTAGGCAAGCAAAAAAACAGGCAAAAAAAAGCCCGCTACAGGAGCGGGCTAAATCTATTTCCTTGGAGGAGATAGAGGAGACAGGTGAATGATGCTGCATCGCAGAATATATATCCAATTTATATTGGCAATACCAGAAATATCCACGATGAATAACTCGTAAAAAACCCCGCGGCCAGCGCGGGGTTTTTATGGAGCACGGCGGCTTACTTGCCCGTTTCCACCGCGTACGGCAGCACGCGCGACGCCATGCGGGTGTCGGTCTTGAGCAGGCTGACCTCGTCGGCCAGGATGTGCACCGCTTCGTTCAGCAGCACGTCCTTGGCGGCCTTGGCGGCTTTTTCCGCGTCCAGCTCGGCGGTCAGCGAGCGTTCGTCGCCCTGCAGGCCGTCGTCGGTGCGCAGCGCGCCCTTGACTGCCGCCACTTTCGGCGACGGCGCCGGCTTGCCGTTGGCCCCCTTGGCCGAGATCGCCTTGTTCAGCGCATCTTTCGGATCGGGCACCAGGATGGGATCGTCCGCGCCCGGCGTGGTCGACAGCAAACGCGCTTCGCGCAGCTTGGCGCGCGCTTCCTGGGTGTCGCGTTCCTTGCGGCGCGCGGTCTCGTTGAGCGAGATCAGGTTGTCCTTGCGCTGCTTCTTGACCAGCGCTATGTCCTCGGCCAGGTACTGGAAGTCCTTGTCCTTGGCCACGCGGGCCTCGTGCTTCTTGTCCAGCAGCGGCAGGATGTCCTTCAGGTCGCCGGTCGGGATGTAGGGCGCCGGCTTGATCGAGGTCCACGGCAAGGCATTGTCGTAGCTCGATTCGCCGAAGGTGTCGGAATCGCCCATGGTCGGCAGCTTGATGTCCGGCGTGACGCCGCGCAGCTGCGTGGTGCCGCCGTTGATGCGGAAGAACTGGGCGATCGTCATCTTCAGCTCGCCGTAGTGGACCTTGTCGCTCTGGGCGAAGCGGTCCAGGCCGAAGATGGTCTGCACCGTGCCTTTGCCGAAGCTCGGCTCGCCGATGATGATGCCTCGGCCGTAGTCCTGGATGGCGGCGGCGAAGATCTCGGAGGCCGAGGCCGAACCGCGATTGATCAGCACGCCCAGCGGACCGTCCCAGGCCATGCCGGCGTTGTTGTCGCTCTCGATTTCGATCTTGTTGTCGCTGTTACGCTGCTGCACCACCGGCCCCTTGTCGATGAACAGGCCGGTCAGCGCCACCGCTTCCGACAGCGAACCGCCGCCGTTGTTGCGCAGGTCGATCAGCACGTTGTCGACTTTTTCCTTCTTCAGCTCGCCCAGCAGGCGTGCCACGTCGCGGGTGGCGCTCTTGTAGTCCTTGTCGCCCTTGCGGCTGGCTTCGAAGTCCATGTAGAAGGTCGGCAGCGAGATCACGCCGATGCGGCGCTTGGCAGCGCCATCCTTCACTTCCAGGATGGATTTCTTGGCCGACTGCTCTTCCATGCTGATTTTCTTGCGCACCAGCGACACCAGCGTGTGCTTGCCGTCGACGCCGGCGTCGACCGGCTGGATGTCCAGGCGCACGGTGGAGTCTTTCGGGCCGCGGATCAGCGCGACCACGTCGTCGATGCGCCAGCCCAGCACCTCGGTCATCGGCGAGTTGTCGTCCTTGGCCACGCCGAGGATCTTGTCGCCGACCTTGATCTTGCCCGACAGTCCGGCAGGGCTGCCCGGCACCACTTCGCGCACCACCGTGTATTCGTCGCGGGTCTGCAGCACGCAGCCTATGCCTTCAAGCGACAGGCGCATGGCGATGTCGAAGTTTTCCGAAGCGCGCGGGCCCAGGTAGTTGGTGTGCGGCTCGATCGACATCGCGTAGGCGTTCATGAAGATCTGGAACACGTCCTCATTGGTCAGCTTGCGCGAGCGGCTGATGTAGTTCTCGTAGCGCTTGTCGAGCGTCTCGCGGATGCCCTTGTCGTCCTTGCCGGCCAGCTTCAGGCGCAGCCAGTCGTTCTTGACGCGCTTGCGCCACAGCTCCTTCAGCTCGGCGTCGCTCTTGACCCAGTCGGCCTTTTCGCGGTCGTACTGGTAGCTCTCTTCGAGGCTGAAGTCGGGCTTGGTCTTGAGCAGTTCGCGGGCGTAGGCGATGCGCTCGTTGAAGCGCTGCTGGTATTGGTTGTAGATGGCGAACGGCACGCTGAGGTTTTCGCCGTTGATGGCGTCGTCCAGGCGGGTGCGCACGATGCCGTACTGGTCGATGTCGGCCTGGGTGAAGAACAGTTTTTCAGAATCCAGCGACTTGAAATAGCGGTCGAAAATCTTTTCCGACATCGCATCGTCCAGCGGCGTGGATTTGTAATGCAGTTTGGTCAGCACCCGCGAGGCCCATACGGCCGCCTGGGCTTGGCCCGGCTGGGGTTTGAGTACGGTCTCCGCCGCCGCTTTTTCCGGCACGGCCGCGCCGGCCTGCACTGACAGTGCCGCTAATACGGCTACCAACAGCATTTGCTTCTTCATCGGCTTACTCCGAAACGTAGTGAATTCATTGATCGTCATGCGCAGCGCCTGGGCCTGCGTTTCCATTCTACAGGATAGCGCTGCTACACGGCTCTGCGAGTTTGCAGTGTCACCGGCCAAGCTTAAGGGTGGCTGAAATGAAACTAACTGAACGCCGGAGCGCCTGGCACGGCGACCTGCTTTACCGCCAACTTTTTGTTCAAGTCATTGTTTTCTAAAACAAAACTGCTTGGCGGCATGCACATTTATGTTGCAGTACGGCAAAAATGTGGTACTATACCGGTCTTATGTTTTGACGGCCCCGCCACGCATCACTCCGGCAGAGCCCGTACGCCTCGACTCGCGAGGCGCCTTGTCTATCAAGCAGCACGCCTCACGCAGTCGCTCCCCCGGAGCATGCTCGAACCAGAGCGCCCTCAATCCGCAGTACCTTGACTAAAAAAAACAATGCAAACCTTTACTATGAATCCCCGCAACTGGGGCGTCGGCACCAAGATTACCGTGTTCACGTTCGGCCTGATCGCCATCATCCTGGCCATGCTGCTCACCCTGATCAACCTCAGCACCTCGGCCATGCTCAAGGAGCGCGCCAAGGCCAACGTCGCCCACACGCTGAACGGCATCAGCAACACGGTGGAAGTGTTCAACACCGCCATGACCAATGAAGCGTCGAGCTTTGCGCGCCTGTTCGCGGCCGGCTTCGGCGACGGCAAGTTCACGCTGGACCCGGCCGCCACGGTCGACATCGGCGGCAAGCCGACGCCTTCGCTCAAGCACGACGGCAAGACGCTGAACCTGGACTTCGCCATTCCCGACAAGTTCACCGCAGACACCGGCGTGGTCGCCACCATCTTCGCCGCCAACGGCGACGAGTTCGTGCGCGTGAGCACCTCGCTGAAGAAGGAAAACGGCGAGCGCGCGGTCGGCACCCAGCTCGACCACGCCCACCCGAGCTACGCGCCGCTGCGCGCCGGCGCCAGCTACATCGGCCTGGCCACGCTGTTCGGCAAGCAGTACATCACCCAGTACGACCCGATCAAGGACGCCGGCGGCCGCGTCATCGGCGTGCTGTTCATCGGCCTGGACATCTCCAAGAACATGGCCATGCTGAAGGAAAAGATCAAGGCCATCAAGATCGGCGACACCGGCTACATCTACGTGGTCAACGCGGCGCCGGGCAAGACCTTGGGCACGGCGCTGGTCCATCCGGCCAAGGAAGGCGAGAACCTGATCGACAGCAAGAGCAGCGACGACCGCCTGTTCGTCAAGGAAATGCTGGAGGCCAAGGAAGGCTCGATGGCCTATGCCTGGGCCGACAACGCCGACGCCACTCCACGCGAAAAGATGGTCGAGTTCCACACCTTCAAGGCCTGGAACTGGCTGATCGTCGGCGGCACCTACACCGAAGAGATCACCCGCGAAGCCGGCCAGCTGCGCAACCGCTACGCCGCGCTGGGCCTGGTGTCGCTGGCGCTGTTCGCCGTCATCCTGTTCCTGCTGGTGCGCGCCAACGTCACGCGTCCGCTGGCGCGCGCCGAAGAAGCCGCCCGCCGCATCGCCAAGGGCGAGCTGGACGTGCAACTGGACATCCATAACAAGGACGAGATCGGCCTGGTGCTGCGCGCCCTCAACGGCATCAGCAACAACCTGTCGGGCGTGGTCGGCCAGGTGCGTTCGGGCGCCGAGCAGATCGCCACGGCCTCCAATGAAATCGCCGCCGGCAACCTGGACCTGTCTTCGCGCACCGAAGAGCAGGCGTCCAGCCTGGAAGAGACCGCCGCTTCGATGGAGCAGCTGAGCAGCGCCGTGCGCCAGAACGCCGACAACGCGGCCCAGGCCAACCAGATGGCGCTGGCCGCCTCCGGCATCGCCGCCAAGGGGGGCGAGGTGGTGGCGCAGGTGGTCGACACCATGGGTTCGATCAACCAGTCGTCGCGCAAGATCGTCGACATCATCTCGGTCATCGACGGCATCGCCTTCCAGACCAACATCCTGGCGCTGAACGCCGCTGTCGAAGCGGCACGCGCAGGCGAACAGGGCCGCGGCTTCGCAGTGGTGGCGCAGGAAGTGCGCAACCTGGCGCAGCGCTCGGCCACGGCGGCAAAGGAAATCAAGGCGCTGATCGACGACTCGGTGAGCAAGGTCGACATTGGCAGCAAGCAGGTTGCACAGGCCGGTTCGACGATGCAGGAAGTGGTGGTCAGCGTGCGCCGCGTAACCGACATCATGGCCGAGATCAGCACCGCCAGCGAAGAGCAGCGCGCCGGCATCGGCCAGGTGCACGAAGCGATCGCGCAGATGGACCAGGTCACGCAGCAAAACGCCGCGCTGGTCGAAGAAGCCGCCGCAGCCGCCCACGCCCTGCAGGACCAGGCGGCGGACCTGGAGCAAGTGGTGCGCATCTTCAAACTGGGCAACGGCCACGGCGCCGCAGCCCAGCCGCCGGCCCGCAGCCGCCTGGCGCTGAAGTAAAACCAATCCGGGGCGCGACCCCGGATTTTCTTTTGCCCTATAATTGTCGGATGGGTAAATTGTTCAAGCACCGGCGCAGTCACAGCCTGATCGTATGCATTGCGATTTTGCTGAACCTGCTCGCACCGGCGATCGGCCACGCGATGTCGGCGCTGACGCGCGATCCGCTGGTGCTGGAGATTTGCTCCGCAACGCCGGCCAGGCAAGCACCTGGCGACAGCGCTCCGCACGTGCTCAAGCACTGCGTATTCTGCGCCACCCATGCCGACACCTGCGCGCCACCGCCCGCTCCGGCCGGCCTGGTCGCCGTACTGCGCGGCCACGACGCCTACCCCGCGCCGCATTACTTCTCCCCCGCTCTTCCTTTCGTCTGGTCCGACGCGCAGCCGCGCGGGCCGCCCGCCCACTCTTGATGTTCCCGTAACCCGCATGCAGCGGCCACGCCATTCCGGCGACGGCCGGCGTGCGCCTACCGATCGTTACCCAGGACTCACCATGCAACGCCGCACCCTACTTACCGCGCTGGCCGCCATGGCGGCAGCGCCGCTGGCCGCCATGGCGGCAGCGCCGCTGGCCGCCCACGCCGCGGCACCAGCCTACACCGGCATCGACATCACAGGCAGCAGCATCGGCCCGGACTTCCGGCTGTTCTACGGCGACGGCAAACCGGCCTCGCTGCAGGACTTCAAAGGCAAATACGTGCTGCTGTTCTTCGGCTTCACGCAATGCCCGGACGTCTGCCCCACCGCTTTGTCGCGCGCCGTCGAAACCAAGAAGCTGCTCGGCGCCGACGGCGACAAGCTGCAAGTGCTGTTCGTCACCGTCGACCCGGAGCGCGACACCGCCGCGCTGCTGGCCGAATACATGCGCGCCTTCGATCCCGGCTTCGTCGGCCTGCGCGGCGACGCCGCACAGACAGCCAAGGCAGCCAAGGACTTCAAGATCTTCTACCGCAAGGTGCCCAGCGGCAGCTCGTACACGATGGACCACACGGCCATCACCTATGTGTTCGACGCCACCGGCAAGATCCGCCTGGCCTTCAAGCACGACCAGACCGCCCCGCAGTGCGCAGCCGACCTGCGCAAACTGATGCAACCCAAAAAAGAAACCAGCTTCCTGAAAGGACTATTCCAATGAAACGCATGATCTACCTGATGCTCCTCGCCGCCCTGCCCGCGTTCGCGCAAGTCACCGTCAGCGAGGCCTGGGTGCGCGGCACCGTGGCCCAGCAGAAAGCCACCGGCGCCTTCATGACGCTGACCGCCTCCCAGGACGCGCGCCTGGTCGGCGCCAGCTCGCCGGCGGCCGGCGTGGTCGAAGTGCACGAAATGAAGATGGTGGACGATGTGATGCGCATGCGCCAGATCGACGGCCTGCCACTGCCTGCCGGCCAGGCCGTGCAGTTGGCGCCGGGCGGCTACCACCTGATGCTGATGCAGCTGAAGCAGCCGCTGGCCGACGGCCAGAAAATCGCGCTGACGCTGGAGTTCGAGGATGCCAGACACCAGCGCAGCACCATCGAGCTTGAAGCACCGGTGCGGCCGTTGAACGCGGCCGCCGCCCACCACTAAAACCAGGTGGCGATCGCCCACCAGGCCAGTCCGCCGATCAACAGGTAGGGCCAGGAACGGAGGGCGATCTTCCAGTCGACCGCAGAAGGCCAGCAGGCCAGGAATTGCGGCGCCACGGCAAACGCCAGCGCCACGTCTACCCACTGGAAATGCAAGCCAGTGCGGGTGCGCCACCAGGCCACCACGAACGGCAGCAGCACCACCACGAACGGCGCCAGCGCGGACGGCGCGGCGTTGTACCAGCGCACCCGCGTCAAGCGCACCGAACCGAGCTCCCAGCCCTGCCCGATGCGGCGCGGAATCACGGTGAAGGCGGCCGGCCGCGCGTACGTGACCAGGCCGGCGACAAAATGCGCCAGCTCGTGGCAGATGGTGCCGGCTACCGTGAACAGGAAAAAGAAAGGATGCCGCGCCGACAAGGCACGGATCAGCAGCGCCAGCACTAGCGACGGCGCCAGGTACAGCAGGATGTCGCGGTGATGGCACAACCACGCCGGCGCGAGCGTACTACATTCAAACAGGCTGCTCATGGCCGCATCGTCGCACGGCGGCGGGGCGGCGTCAATTGCACACAATACAGTTGTACGACGTCTGACATCTAAGTTATGATCGTTTAAAAACCACCATAGCAAGGAGACCGCATGACATCGCAGCCCACCAAAGCGAGCCGGGTACGCTGGCTGATACTCGCCATCCTGTTCGCCGTCACCACCATCAACTATGCCGACCGCGCCACCATCGCCATCGCCGGGCCGGAACTGAAGAAGCTGCTGGGCCTGTCGCCGGTGCAGATGGGCTTTGTGTTCTCAGCCTTCGCCTGGTCCTACGTGCTGGCGCAACTGCCCGGCGGCTGGCTGCTGGACCGCTTCGGCTCCAAGCGCACCTACTTTTTCAGCATCTTCCTCTGGTCCAGTTTCACGATGTTGATGGGCACCGTCGGCTTCCTTGCCGGCGCCGCCGCGGTCACGACGCTGTTCTGCCTGCGCCTGCTGATCGGCGCCGCCGAGGCGCCCTCCTTCCCCGGCAACAGCCGGCTGGCCTCGGCCTGGTTCCCGACGACCGAACGCGGCACTGCGGCGGCCATCTTCAACTCGGCCCAATACTTCGCCACGGTACTGTTTGCGCCGCTGATGGGCTGGCTGGTCCACAGCTTCGGCTGGGAAAGCGTGTTCTACGTGATGGGCGGCCTCGGCATCGTCATGGCCTTCGTCTGGCGCAAGACGGTCTATGGCCCGAAGGACCACCCGGCCATCAACGCGGCCGAGCTGGCCTACATCGAAGCGGGCGGCGCGCTGGTAGATTTGGAAAGCAAGGACAAGGTCGCCGCCACCACGACACTCGACACCTGGTCATGCATCCGCCAGTTGCTGGGCAACCGCATGCTGCTGGGCGTCTACATCGGCCAGTACTGCATCAACACGCTGACCTATTTCTTCCTGACCTGGTTTCCAGTCTACCTGGTCAGCGAGCGCCACATGACGATCCTGAAGGCCGGCTTCGTCGCCGCGCTGCCGGCGGTGGCGGGCTTCCTCGGCGGCGTGCTGGGCGGGGTGATTTCCGACCGCATGATCAAGTCCGGCAAGTCGCTGTCGATGGCGCGCAAGACCCCCATCGTCGGCGGCATGCTGCTGGCGATGTCGATGATCGTCTGTAACTATGTCGACGCCGACTGGCTGGTGGTGCTGGTCATGTCGCTGGCCTTCTTCGGCAAGGGCATCGGCGCGCTGGGCTGGGCCGTGGTGGCCGATACCTCGCCCACGGAAGCCGGCGGCATGAGCGGCGCGCTGTTCAATACCTTCGGCAACACGGCCGGCATCACCACGCCCATCGTGATCGGCTACATCTTGCAGCAGACCGGCTCGTTCGCCGGCGCGCTGGTGTTCGTCGGCGCCAACGCTGCCGTCACCGTGCTGTGCTACGTGCTGATGGTTGGCGAGAACAAGCGTTTCGAATTCAAGACGCCGGTACTGCGCCGCGTCGCCGACGCAGCACCGGCCGCAAGCGCTACTGCGCCGTCAGCGACCACCAGTTGATGTTCCAGCCGCCGGCGCGGGCGAAGATCGCCAGATCCTGCTGCCCTGCCGTCAGGTAGACGGCGCCGGTGATCGTGGTCCAGTTCTGCCAGCCGCCGGTGTTGGGCACCGCCAGCGCGACCAGGTCGGTGGCGTTCTTGCTCAGCACCAGCTGGCCGCTGCTATTCGGGCTGGCGACGCGGAATTGCAGGTTGTACCAGCCCGTCTTCGGCACGTTGATCGGATAGCTCATCCAGTCATTGGTGTCGATGTTGCCGACATTGAAGCCGCCGCCGGCGTCGCTGGTGGTTTCCATGCGCATGCCGCTGTGGTTGCCGAACATCTCGGCCTCGATGCGCTGCCCCGCTTCGGCCTTCCAGTTCATCCAGTAGGCGATGCTCTCGTTGCGCACCAGCGCCTGCGTGCCGAAGCTGCGGAAATAGCTTTCGATGGCGGCGTTGGTGGCGCTGCCCACGTCCAGCGCGCCGAAGCCGCCGCCGTTGCTGCTGTTGGACACCATGCCCCAGCCCCACGAGCTGGTGTCGCCGCTGGAACCGCCATAGCTGACCGTCTTGTACGCCCAGTTGGTCGCGGCCCAGCCGTACATATTGTAGATGTCGTAGGTCTTGCGGGTGATCTGGCCGCCGTAGCTGCCGGTCAGCGTCCACGGCTGGAACTCGCCGATCAGGAACGGCGTGTTCAGCGCCGTCAGCTTGTTGTTCCAGTCGCAGGTCTCGCCGGCGCCGCTGGCATTGCAGTGCAGCCAGTTGGCGTGCATATTGGCTTGCGCGGTGGCGCCCTGCACTTCATTCCATCCCCACAGGCCCGGATAGAAGTGCATCCAGAAGGCCACGTTGCTCAGGCCGCGCGTGTTCGGATTGCCGTAGGCGTCGATGCCGGAGTTGTGGCCCGGCAGCAGGATCACATGATTGGCGTCCTTGGCCCGCACCACGTTGAACAGCTCGTAGGCGAAGTTGGCCAGCGTGGTGGCGTCGGTGCCCCACGGTTCGTTGAGCAGGTCGTAGGCCGCCACCGAAGTACGGTTCTTGTAGCGGCTGGCGATCATGTCCCATAGCCACTTGGTGCGGTCGCGGTGGTGTTGCTCCACATCTGGGCCGCGCCGACGCAACCGTCGTGCTGCTCGCTGGCCGCCGCCTGGCCGCCGACCGCGCCGTGCAGGTCGAGGATCACGTACATGCCGCGCTTCTCGGCCTCGTTGATGGCGTAGTCCAGGTATTTCCACGCATCGGGCCGCAGCGTGTACGGATGGGCGTCATCCTCGACCAAGCTGTACAGGAACGGCACGCGCACCACGTTCATGCCCATGCCCTTCATCAGGTCGAAGTCGCGGCCGCTGATCCAGCTGTCGCGGAACACCGACATCAGCCGCTCCTTCTCCGCCGCGCCGAAGCGGCCGGCGAGCGCCGTCTCCAGCGTGCACTGGTCGCCGATGCCGGCGCCGTTGTTGGACAGGTTGGAATTCATCATCCACATTTCCAGCGCCAGCCAGTTGCCGAGATTAACGCCGCGCAGGTTGACGCGGTTGCCCGCGCCGTCGACCCAGTACTTGCCGTTCTGCCGTATCGCCGGCAGCGTCACGCCGGTGGTCTCGGGCGTGAAGTTGATCCAGTTGAGGTTGAAGCCGCCCGCGCGCGCCTGCACTGTCAGGCTCTGCGGGCCGGCGGCCAGGAACACATGCGCGTACACCGTGGTCCAGTTCTGCCAGCCGCCGGTGTTGGGCAGCGCCGTGGTGTCGCCGATGGCCTTGCCGTTCTGCGCCAGCACCACCTGGCCGCCGCCGACCGCCGAGGCCACGCGGTACTGCACCGTGTACCAGCCGGCGCTGGCGGGATTGACCGAATAGGTCATGCTGTCGTTGGTGTCGATCCAGCCGACGTCGCTGCCGCCGCCGGTGTCGGTGGTGGCCTCGGTGGCGACGCCGGCCATGCTGACGTAGCTTTCCGCCTCCAGCTTGCCCGGCAGCGCGGTTTGCGCGGCGCCAGCGCCGGCAGCCGCCAGCCCGGCAAGGGCCAGCATCCATTTGACGCTGTGATGCAGTGTTGTCTTCATGTAGTCTCCAATGTTTTTTTGTGATGAAGAACCGCGGTACAAAATATGGAAGCGCTTCCACAATAGATTGGAAACGTTACCAAATTTGTATGAAAACTATACCACGATGGTTGCGGGCGTCAATCCCGATGTGTTGCCGCGCGCGCGATGCGGAAGGTGTCGCCGTGTGCGTCGCTGGCCAGCAGCGCTTGCAGGTGGCGCTCCGCGCGCGGCGAAATAATGGACAGCACATCGCGCGGCGCGACCGTGGCCGGGGCGTCGCTGAAATCGACGAACAGCACGCGGAAGCGCAGCTGGCCGGTGGTCTGCAGGCGATCGGGCTTGCGCGGAAAGCCCAGGCCGACGTCGGTACGCAATTGCATTTCGGGCAGGCGGCACGCGGCCAGCGGATCGGCCGCCGAGGCTGGCGGCGCCAGCACGGCCGCCAGCAACGCCATCGCGCCAGCCGTGCGACTAGCCGCGCGACTAACCCTCATGCGCCGCCGCCGGCGACCGCCGCCACGCTGCTGTCGTGGGAAAAACCATGCTGCTGCAGGATGGCCACTAGCTCCGCCGGCGGGCTGCCCAGCCTGAGGTTCTCGGCGATCCAGTCGCGCCAGGCCGGCGTGACGTCGAACGGCTCCGGCGCCAGCTCGATGCCGGCGATGATGCGCGCCAGCAGGCCGTTGATGCGCTTGGTGTCGATCAGGTGCTGCACCACCGCATGGCCGGAAAACGGAAACGGATACAGCGTGCAGTTGCCCGCCGCCGCCAGCCGGTGCGCGTGCATGGCGTCCAGGTTGACCGACTCGGTCGCATCGTCGCGATCCGGCTTGGTGCCGAACACGATGTGCAGCTGCGTCCGCCCGCCCCGCTCGCGGCCCAGCGCCGCCAGGTCGTAATAGCCCGACGGCGGCGGTTGCTGTGCCAGCGCCCGCATCACGGCGATCCAGCGGCGGTCGTGGTACAGCAAGGCCTGGCCCACATCGAGGAAGGACAAGGGACCGAAGGCGACCACCTGCTCCACCCCCAGCAGCAGCCCGAACATGACGGCCGCATAGCCGCCCATCGACTGGCCGATGGTGACGACCTTGCTCGGCCGTATCGCCGCCACCAGCGCGCGCAGCGTCTCGACCGTGTCGTCCGGATGCTCGCCCAGTCCGGCGATGGCGCGGTGGTACCAGCTGTTGCCGGAATCGCGCACGAGTATCTTGTTGAGGTGTCGCCCGCTGGCTTGCTCCAGCTTTTTCAGGCGCCCATAGAAATCGAAGTCCGGCCGCGCATCCCAGGACACGAAGCCGAAGGCGATCACCAGGATCTCGCCCGGCACCACGCGGTCGATCAGCACATCGTCGGTGCTGGTTTTGACGCGCCGGTTATCCAGCGCGGGCACATCGGTGATACTCAACGACATGGCCGGCGCTCCCGGGCTGAAAAAAGTTTAGTGGTTGTCGGTGTAAAAACAGCGGCCGCAAGCCTGGCGGTAGCTGTCGTTGCCGCCAATGCTGATCTGCTCGCCTTCCTTGATGCGCCGGCCGTCCTGGTCGACGCGGATATTCATCGTCGCCTTCTTGCCGCAGGTGCAGATGTTCTTCAACTCTTCAATATCGTCGGCCAGCGCCAGCAGGTAGGCCGAACCGGGGAACGGCTCGCCGCGGAAGTCCGTGCGCAGGCCGTAGGTGATGACCGGCACGCCGCGCACCTGCGCCAGCTGGTGCAACTGCTGCACCTGGGCCGTGCTGAGGAACTGCGCCTCGTCGATCAGCAGGCAGGCGATCTTCTGGTCGATGCAGACCAGGAAATCGGTGTCGGCGTCGAACACTTCCGTCTCGCGCTGCGGGCCCAGCCGCGACGTCACATGGCCCACGCCGTAGCGGTTGTCGATGGCGGCGGTGAACAGGCGCACCTGCTGCCCCTGCTCCTCGTAATTGTGCGCCACTTGCAGCATCGCGGTGGACTTGCCTGCGTTCATAGCAGAATAACGGAAATAAAGTTTAGCCACTACTACCCCTGATTGAAGAGCGCGATTATAAACCGTCCCCCGCGAAAAAGGCGCATACTTGCCTTTCCAGCAGCACGGTGAAAATGATAATTTTTTTCATATGCAAACTCGGAAACATTCCTTTCCAGCGGCGACAGAGCGGCCTACCATCCGCTCTTTTCAAAAAAGCACGAGCGGACACAATCCGCCCGCGCCGACATCCTGCAAGGAGCACTTCATGCCTACCCCCGCATTGTTCAACCTCATCGGCAACACGCCCTTGGTCCCCGTCACCCGCCTGGACACCGGCCTGTGCCAGTTGTTCCTCAAACTGGAATCGCAGAATCCCGGCGGCTCGATCAAGGACCGCATCGGCCTGTCCATCATCGAAGCGGCCGAGGCCGATGGCCGTTTGCAACCCGGCGGCACCATCATCGAGGCGACCGCCGGCAACACCGGCCTGGGCCTGGCCCTGGTCGGCCGCCTCAAGGGCTACCGCGTGCTGCTGGTGGTGCCGGATAAAATGTCCACCGAAAAAGTGCTGCACCTGAAGGCGCTGGGCGCCGAGGTGCGCACCACCCGCTCCGACGTCGGCAAGGGCCATCCCGAGTACTACCAGGACTACGCGGCGCGGCTGGCGCGCGAGCTGCCGGGCGCCTTCTTCGCCGACCAGTTCAACAACCCGGCCAACCCGCTGGCGCACGAAACCACCACCGGCCCGGAGATCTGGGAACAGACCGGCCATGAGCTCGACGCCATCGTGGTCGGGGTCGGCTCGTCCGGCACCTTGACCGGCCTGACCCGCTACTTCCGCCAGGCCGCGCCCAACGTGGAATTCGTGCTGGCCGATCCGCAGGGCTCCATCCTGACCGAATACGTCGACACCGGCCGCGTCTCCGACACCAGCGGTTCGTGGGCGGTGGAAGGCATAGGCGAGGACTTCATACCCGCCATCGCCGACATGACCGGCGTGCGCAAGGCCTACACCATCAGCGACCAGGAAAGCTTCGACAGCGCCCGCGCCCTGCTGCGCGCCGAGGGCATCCTGGGCGGCTCGTCGACCGGCACCTTGCTGGCCGCCGCGCTCAAGTACTGCCGCGAGCAGACCACGCCCAAGCGCGTCGTCACCTTCGTCTGCGACACCGGCACGCGCTACCTGTCCAAGGTCTACAACGACGGCTGGATGCACGACCAGGGCCTGCTGCAGCGGCCGCCGCTGCACGACCTGCGCGACCTGATCGGCCGCCGCTTCGACGCGGGCGAGGTGGTCAGCGTGGCGCCGGGCGACACCCTGCTGACCGCCTTCAACCGCATGCGCAGCACCGACCTGGCGCAGCTGCCGGTGATCGAGAACGGCAAGCTGGTCGGCATCATCGACGAGTCGGACCTGCTGCTCAAGGTCGACAACCACGCCGAGCAGTTCTCCAGCCTGGTCGGCACCACCATGACATCGCGGCTGGAAACGCTGCACCCGAGCGCCAACGTACAAGCGCTGCGCAGCACGCTGGACCGCGGCCTGACCGCCGTGGTCGCCGAGGGCGACACCTTCTATGGCCTGATTACCCGCTTCGACCTGCTGAACCACCTGAGAAGGACTTTATCTTGAACGACCATAAAAAAGCCCACCTGGCCACCCGCGTGATCCACGGCGGCCAGTCGCCCGATCCGAGCACCGGCGCCATCATGCCGCCGATCTACGCCACCTCCACCTTCGTGCAGGACAGCCCCGGCGTGCACAAGGGCCTGGACTACGGCCGCTCGCACAACCCGACCCGCTGGGCGCTGGAGCGCTGCGTGGCCGACCTGGAAGGCGGCGCGCAAGGTTTCGCCTTCGCTTCCGGCCTGGCGGCGATCTCGACGGTGCTGGAACTGGCCGACGCCGGCTCGCACATCATCGCCGGCGACGACATGTACGGCGGCACGTACCGCCTGTTCGAGCGGGTGCGCCGCCGCAGCGCCGGCCACGACTTCACCTACGTCGACCTGACCAATCCGGAAAACCTGCTGGCCGCGATCCGTCCGGAGACCAAAATGGTGTGGGTGGAAACCCCGACCAATCCGATGCTCAAGCTGGCCGACCTGAAGGCCATCGCCAAGATCTGCCGCGAGCGCGGCATCATCGCCGTGGCCGACAACACCTTCGCCAGCCCGCTGGTGCAGCGGCCGCTGGAGCACGGCTTCGACATCGTGGTGCACTCGACCACCAAGTATTTGAACGGCCACTCCGACATCATCGGCGGCATCGCCGTGGTGGGCGGCGAGCCGCACCAGCAGGCGTGGTGCGAGCAGGTCGGCTTCCTGCAGAACTCGGTCGGCGCGATTGCCGGCCCGTTCGACAGCTTCCTGGCGCTGCGCGGCGTGAAGACGCTGGCGATCCGCATGGAGCGCCACTGCCGCAGCGCGCTGGACCTGGCGCACTGGCTGGAGCAGCAGCCGGAAGTGCGCAAGGTCTACTATCCGGGCCTGGCCTCGCATCCGCAGCACGAGCTGGCCAAGCGCCAGATGGACGGTTTCGGCGGCATCATCTCGATCGACCTGAAGACCGACCTGGCGGGCGCGCGCCGCTTCCTGGAAACCTGCTCGGTGTTCGCGCTGGCCGAAAGCCTGGGCGGCGTCGAAAGCCTGATCGAGCATCCGGCGCTGATGACGCACGCCACCATCCCGCCGGAAACGCGGGCCAAGCTGGGCATCGGCGACGGCCTGATACGGCTGTCGGTGGGAATCGAGGATATAGAGGATTTAAGGGCCGATATTCGCCGCTCGCTCGATGCGATTTAGGTGCTAGTATCCGGGAATTGCGTATTCAGCCTGAGAGCTCATGGAATTCCTCTTCATCATCATTGGCGTACTGGCCGTCGGCGCCCTCTATTCCTTGGGCGTGGCCAGCGCCAAGCCGGTGCCCGGCAGCGACTTCTACAAGGTGTCGAAGGACGGTCGCGTGCTGGCCTCCGGCGGCCCCAAGGTGACGGCGCTGCGGCCCAAGGTCACGCCGGACGGCTTGATGGTCAAGCTGCGCAATGGCAACCGCACCGGCGAGTTCCTGGTGCACGACCTGGTGGCCGAGGCGCACCTGCCCAATCCATCGGGCTTGACGTACGTACGTCACAAGGATGGCAACCCGCGTAACAACAAGGTCGAGAATCTGGCATGGAGCAAGGAGCCGGAAGCTCCGCCCGTCGCGGCGGCGGCGCCCGCTCCGGTGCAGGCGCCGCCGCAGACGCGCTATGCGTCGCCTGCGGCGCGGGCCGCTGCGGCAGCCCTGGCCGCCGCAGCCGCGGAAGCGGAGGCAAGCTCCGCTCCGTCGAAAACCATCGGCGATGCCCTGCCCGGTGGCGCGCCTCAGTCGCCTGGGTGATATTTGCGTTCCAGGTGCTTTTCCACGTCCGCCTTGTAGAACAACACGTCCTTGAATTCCCCGCGCGCGTACATCGCGGCCTGGTCGCTGAAATGCGGCGAGGCCGGGTCGCCGCTCTCCCCGCCCGCCAAAATGCTGCGCGCCTTGATGCGCGGCCCGAACTCCACCGCCGCCACGAAGCTGTTGCCGCGCTCGCCGTAGAGGCGCTTGGTCTTGCTCTTGCTGGTCATGCCGTAGGCGGCCAGCGAACCCCAGTTGGCTGAAGCGAAAGCCACGGGCAAGCTCGGCTTGCTGTCGTCGAAGGGCTGGACGATGTCGCCGCTCAAACGCTGGAAACGATTTATATCGCCCCACGACGTCTGCCATGTACCGAAGTCCGCCGTCAGTTTGGCGGCGGCGCGTTCCAGCGCCTGCAGGCGTTGCTGCGGCGTGATCGCGGCCTGGATGTAGTCGAGCACCAGCACCTCGCGCGCCTTGGCCGCCGCGCCGTAGGTGGCCGTCAGGTCCTGCGCCCAGAACACCGCCAGCGAAGTCGGCACCGAGTCCAGCGCATAGCGCATGTCCCAGCCGCGCAGCGCGGCGATCTGCGGCGCGACGCTGCCCTTGAGCGCATCGCCGGCCGGCAGCTCGTCCCAGGCCGCGAACAGCTGCGGCAGCAGCGGCTCGAAAGCCGGCAACTGGCTGTCGTAGGCGCTGGCGATCAGGCTGTCGAGCGTGAAGTTCTTCTTGTTCTCCAATACCCGCACCGCGTGGATGCCACGCGGGTTCTCCGGGTTCATCGACATATAGGCCGGATAGTCGCGCGCCTTGGGGCTGTACGCGCCGGCGGCCGTGTACGGCCAGTTGTTGGTGTTCTGTATCCAGCCGTTCTTGGGATTGAACAGCCTGATGGTTTCCTTCACCACGTGCAGGCCTTGCCACTCGGTGGCCGGATCGCTGCCGTCGACCGGATGCTTCCAGTCGAACTTCGGATCGCGGCGCGGGATGAAATTGCCGTGGAAGTAAGCGATATTGCCGTCGGCATCCGCATACACGGTGTTGTTGGACGAATTGGTGCGCAGCTCCATCGCCTTGTAGAACTCTTTGTAGCTGCGCGCCTTGGTGCGGATATAGGACTGCGTCAGCGCCTTCAGCGGCTCGTTCATCAGGCGCACGGCGATCCACTTGCCGTCTTTCGCGCGCACGATGGGGCCGTGGTGGCTGTAGTAGGCCTTGACCACCTTGCTGGCCATGCCGGCCGCCGTCTTGTACGGCAGCGTGATATCGACCGCCTTCAGCGGCCGCAGCTCCTGGCCGTACTGGTAGTAGAACTGGCCGTCCTTCTCGCTGATGGTCTCCAGGTATTCGTCGATGACGTCGCCGCCGCCGGAGGTGTGCATCCAGCCCAGCCGGTCGTTAAAGCCCTGGTAGACGAAGAACTGGCCCCAGGTCACGGCGCCGTAGGCGTTCAGGCCCTGCTCGCTGTGCACCTGCACCTCGGGCCGGAAGTAGAACGAGGTGTGCGGATTAATCAGCAGCAGCGCGTGGCCGCCCTTGGTCAGCGCCGGCGCGATGGCGAAGCCGTTGGAGCCGCCCGGTTCCTTCTCCAGGTCGCGCCCCTGCCCGCCAGCCGACAGCAACACCGGCGGCGCCAGCGGCGGCCTGGCGCCGTTGGCGTACAGCTCCTGCAACTGCTTGAGGTCCACCGACTCGATATCGCCGCCGATGCTGCCCTCGCTGAAGCTGAGCGCCATCCACGGTTCGAAGTGTGTGATCAGCGCCGGCTTGACGTCCGGGTGCGTGGCCAGGTAGTAGTTCAAGCCGTCGGCGAAGGCCGTCATCAACTGCTTCAGCCACGGCGGGCTTTGCCGGTACTGCGCCTGCAAGTCCGCCGGATTGATGAACAGCTTCATGCGCAGGTCGCGATACAGCTCGGCCTCGCCTTCGACCTCGGCCAGCCGGCCCATGGCGTTGATGTAATTGAGTTCGACCCGCTTGAAGTCGTCCTCGGCCTGTGCGTACATCAGGCCGAACACGGCGTCGGCGTCGGTCTTGCCGTAGACGTGGGGGATGCCCCACTGATCGCGCAGGATGGTGACGCGCTGTGCCGCCGCCTTCAGCCGGGCTAGCTCGGAGGGGATTGCCGGAGGCGCTGCCGCCGCATTCATCGCAATACAACACAACAAGGCAGGCAAGGCGCGCATCGGCAGACTCCGTACAGTGAGGGGGAACAGCTTAGCTGGCGTCGACCAGCTCCGAGATGCGCAGTTGCAGCGCGGTGATTTCCGCCCGCAGCGCGGCGTTCTTTTCCTTGAGCGAGGCGTTTTCGGCGCGCAGCTCGTCCACCTCGGTCATCGGACGGTAGTCGCCGCCGCCCTCCTTGGCTTCCTTGGCCGGACGCGAGGCGGCGCGCAGTTCGCGCACTTCCTTGGCGGCCTTCTGCAGCTCCTTCTTGCCGCCGGCGACCGCGGCCACCTGGTCGGCTTCCGGCAGCGAGGCCACGGTGGCGGCGGCGTTGATCGAGATCGTGCCCGAGCGCACGGCCTCCACCAGTTCCGGCGTCGCCGTCTTCTGGATCTTTTCGATCTGGCTGATGGTAGCGCTGCTCAGGCGCGCGGCGCGGGCGATGTCCTCGCGCGAGGTCAGCGGCATGGCGGCCGGCTTGGCCTTGGGCGCCTCGCCTTCGGGCGGAGCAATGGCGGCGTCCTCGGCGGCGGCCTGCGCGGCCAGCTCGGCCACGCGGGCGGCGACGATTTCCTTCTTGCGCAACGCCAGCACGCCGCGCTGGAAGTCGGAAATGCTGCGGCGGCCCAGATTGTTATCGATCATCCACAGCTTGACGTCGTCCAGGTTGCGGAAACTGGTGTTCTCCGTGACCTTGAACGGCACCCCGTGCTGCTGGCAGATCTGGTAGCGGTTGTGGCCGTCGACCAGCACATCTTCCCACAGCACCAGCGCGTCGCGGCAGCCTTCCACCAGGATGCTGCGCTCCAAAGCCGCGTATTCGGCCTCGGTCAGCGGCTCGATGTAGCTGCGCAACACATCGTTAATTTTGATTTGCATAGTTATCCTCGAATTACCGGCGGGCCGGCGCCTGTGCGCCCGGCCGCTTCGCCGACCAGCATGCTACACCATCCGAGGCATGCGGCCCAAGCCCGGCGCCGCATGGTTGCTAAGGCAATCTTAAGAAACATTCATTAAGATGCTTCCTAGTCAACTTGCTTTCTCCGCTAATTGACACCGAGCCCCGACAGGTTTACCGCCTGCTCGGGGCTTTCTTCGTCTGTGGTGCGGGCCTGATGGATGGTTGCATTTGCATAAAGCTTGGCGCATGATTCAGCTTCCTCAATAAAGGCGTTACCATGATCAACTACATCATCTATGTATCCTTTACCGACGCTAAGCCAGACTCGATCGAGCGCCTCAGCATAGAACTGTCGAAATACAATATCGCCGCCGGCATCAAGGCCGACGACGGCCGCGCCTACTTCCTGCCGCCCGGCACCTTCACCTACAACGGCCAGGAAACCATCAACGAAGTGCGCGACGCCATCTACCGCCTGGCCGAAACCATCCAGCCCGGCGCCATGGTCCTGGCGACCGAAGCGACGACGATCTCCTGGACTGGTTTGAAGGAAGTGCAGAACCCCGTCTAGTTCTAGTTCTTGCCGGCTGCCTCGACGTAGACCTCGTCGTCGCAGCCGATCTCGCGCGGCGCCGCCTGCCCTGCGTTGCCCACCAGCTGCGGCAGCTCGCGCTCGGTGCTGAAGTCCAGCGGCAGCGCCACCCGTATCTCCTGCAGGTACTTGCGATCAGTGCACACCAGCGTGATGCGCGCCGCCACCTGATCGCCGTAGCGCGCCTTGAGCCGGTCGAAGAAGTCGCCGACACGGAAGCTCTTGCCCACGCTGCCCAGCACGATCTTGCCCACCTCCGAATCATTCACCACCCGCACCGCCGACACGGCTTTGATGAAATACGCGTCCGGCGGCAGCGCCTGGCACTTGCCGTGCTTGTTCCACTCGTAGGCGCCGAAAGTGCGCTCGAAATAGAAGTTGGGCATCCACGGCGCGATCTGGTCTATGGTCTCCTTGCTTAACGCGAACTGCTGGCCGTCGCAGCTGCCGTAGTGCGTGCCGCACTCCTTCTTGTTCGGCCACAGGCCGTGCAGGCTGAGCGTCTTCGCCGCCAGCGCCCCGCTGTTCATGGCGTCGCACTCCGGCTTCTTGCCCTTGTACTGCACATGCTCGCAGAAGCCCGGCTGCCAGGTGATGGCCAGCACATAGCTGTCCTGCTGGTTGGGGAGGCTGCAGCTGTCGCCGCCGCCCGACGGCCCCTTGGGCGCCTGCTCGGCCAGCGCCGGCGTGCCGCAGCTGCGCTGCACCCAACGCAGCTTCGGCTCGGCGCCCGGCACCTCCACCCGCAGCCAGTCGTAATCGACCTTGTTTATCTCACGCACCGTGTAGGCGGTGCCGGCGACCACCCGCGCACCGCCCGGATTGCTCTGCTTGGCGAACGAGGAGTAGGCCTCGCAACTGGCGGTGGCGGTGAACTTGCCGCTGGCCGATTCGCTGGCCTGGCCGGCTATGGCAAAGAAAGTAAGAAATATGGCGGCGGAGAGTAGTCGGGACATGGCGGCTCCAGTATTGGTCGGAAAGGGTGTCCATTTTACCGGAGGCGCCTTCGATTTCATGAAACTTAATATTTCCAAATTTCACATTTAGTTGATTAAATAATATCTACCATAACCAAAAGAAAATACTATTACCAATCTGTAATGATATGGAATGCAGGGCTAGATACAATCGGATACAAAGCGATTCAGAGTGTTACAAGAAGATGACACCGGACGCTCCGAATGCATAAAAGTGAAAATAAAATGGTAACAGTCCAAAATATTCCAGCCGTACGCTCGACGGTTAATCTGATGTACAAGGCAAAACTGCTGGTCTGGCAGCGTGCGCTTCCATTGGCGCTGCATTTCCGCAGCCATCGCCGGCTATTGGCCGCCTTGAATACCGAGAGATTCGCCTCCCTGATCCATAATCATCCCAAAATCAAATATAAGTATTTAAGAGGGAATTATTTATCGCAATCCCTGAAGGTCAAGGATGCGCTGGAAATTCTGCAATATCATTATATTTGCTTGGAGAGAAAGATTTCGGATAATTTCTTTACCCGGCTGTTCGATGAGTTTCCAGTAATTTGGGAATCCGTCGTCGGCGAGCAGCATTACCGGATAAGAATGGCGTTTCCCCGCAATCTGCACCGCCCTTACCGCGTGGTCGACCATGAGGGCGATTTGCTGCTGTTATTCGAAGCGGATGACCAAACCCTGTATGTAATGTGCGCCACCATCGTGCCGGGCAAATTGGCGCGCAATTGCTGGAATGCCGCCAGCGCGGACCGGGCTATATTCGTCGGCAAGATACAGGGCATGAAAGGCACCCACGAAACCATGCGGGCCGCCACCAAAGCCCTGCACGATGTGGCGCCGCCGCGCATGCTGCTGTGCGCGATCGAGGCGCTGGCTCGCATATTCAATGCCGATACGATAGTTGGCGTTTCGAATAAAGAGCAAATATCCAAAAATAATTCCGACTACGAATCCAGTATCTATTTTGATTACGATACCTTCTGGACCAGCATAGGCGCGCAGGAAACGGACAAAAACGCGTTCTTCCTGGATTCCAGCCTGCCGGAGAAAAGTATCGAGCTGGTGCAGCAGAAACACCGCTCGCGCACCCTGGCCAAGCGCCGCTTCCGCAAAGGCATCGTCGACGCCATCGAGGAAAACCTCAACCGCGATCTGTTGAGCGGCGCGGCCGCTCCGCAAGCCGCGGCCGCAATCCCGGCCGAAGCCATGGCCTAAAGCCAGCCGGCGTCGCGCGCGAGGCGGAAGGCTTCGACCCGGTTGCCGGCATCGAGCTTGCTGATCGCCTCCGACAGGTAGTTGCGCACCGTGCCCTCGGACAGGTGGATCTGGCGGGCGATCTCGCCGCTGCTCCTGCCCTCCCCGGCCAGGCGCAGCACCTGGCGTTCGCGCTCGTTGAGCGGGTCTTCCCGGCCGCTCCAGCTCTCCAGCGCCAGCTCCGGCGCGATGGCGCGGCCGCCGGCGTGCACGGTGCGGATGGCCGCCGCCAGCGTCTCGGCCGGCGCGTCCTTGAGCAGGTAGCCGCGCACGCCCGCCCCCAGCGCACGCCGCAGATAGCCGCTGCGGGCGAAGGTGGTGACGATCATCACCCGCGTCGGCAGGCTTTCCCCGGCCAGCGCGGCGGCCAGCTCCAGCCCCGTCATCAGCGGCATCTCGATATCGGTCAGCAGAATGTCCGGCCGCAGCGCGCGGCACAGCGCCAGCGCTTCCTGGCCGTTCGAGGCCCGCCCCACCACATCCAGATCGCCCTCCAGCCCGAGCAGGGCCGCCAGCGCGCCCAGCACCAGCGCCTGGTCTTCGGCGATCACCACACTAATCATCGTCATGCAGCCCCTCCCATGGGCAAACTCAATTCCAGCGCCACGCCGCGGTCCACCCGCAGCGCCAGCCGCCCGCCCAGCGCCGCCACGCGCTCGCGCATGCCGCGCAAGCCATTGCCATGCGCGATGGCGCCGCCGTCCGGCAGCGCGCGGCCGTTGTCGCGCACCCGCAGCACCACCATACCCGACTCCAGCGTCATGCGCACTTCGCAGTGGCTGGCGCCGGCGTGGCGCAGGATATTCGTCACCGCCTCGCGCAGCGCCAGCGACAGCACGCTCTCCAGCGTGGCCGGCAAGGCGCACGGCTCCACCTCCTCGGTGAGGCCGACGCTGGCCGCCGCCAGGCTGGCGCGCGCCGTCGCCAGTTCATGCGAGAAGCCGGTCTGCCGTATGCCCGTCACCGCCGACCGCACTTCGCTCAAGGCCTGGCGCGCGGTGTGCTCGATATCGCGGATCTCGTTGCGGCACGCCTGCGGGTCGCGATCCAGCAGCTTGCCCGCCAGTTCGGCCTTCAAGGTGATCATCGACAGCGTATGGCCCAGCAGGTCGTGCAGGTCGCGCGAGATGCGTTCGCGTTCGGCGATGCGCGCCATGTGCGCCACCTCCTCCTGCTTGCGGATCAGCTGCTCACGCGAGCGCCGCAGGCTTTCTTCCGTGATGCAGGCGGCGCCCACCGGCGCGCCCACCAGCAGTACCGGCACCAGGAAATTGATCTTCAGGCTGACATATGGCGCGATCAGGCAGGCGCACACCAACACCAGCACGATGCCCAGATAGGCGTAGCGCTTGCGCTCGATGCGCGCGCACATGGCGGCGGCAAAGATGAAGAAATTGCTGGCGCCGGGATTGGATGGCGCCCACACCAGGCCCATCGCCAGCACGAACAGCAGCTGCGGCACGGCCCGCAGATTGCTGTGCCAGAAGCTGTTGAAGTAAGCCACGTAGAACGCCAGCACCGTCATGACCAGCAGGACCAGCTCCACCAGGCCGATACGGACGTAGGCATACTTCCACAGCATGAACAGCAGCGACAGCGTCCATAGGTAGGGCGCCTTGCCCCTTTCCGGCGGCAGCCACGGCCCGCGCAGCGCGCCCATGATCCTGTGTTGTATGCCCACGTTACGCCCCTTCCGCTTATTCGTTCAACAGGCGCACGTCGGCGATCTGGAAGCTGTAATCGCCCAGTTCCGGCCCGGCGTTAAAGGCGATCATGGTGACGGCGCCGAAGTCGATGCCCTTGAAGCCGTCGAACGGCAGCACCACTTCCTGCCACTGCTCCGAAGCCTGGAACGACTGGTTGACCGGGATCGACACCCCGGTCGACATCACTGCGACGTTGTAGCGGCGGCCATCGCCCTTGACGCGGAAGCGCAGCACCTTGGCGCCGCGCAGGTCGGCCGGCTGCATCGGCTGTGCGCCCGGCATGAAGGCCAGGCCCGCCCACGGATAGGCAAAACCCGGCGCCACTTTCGCGCTCACCGCCAGCGGACGCTGGCCGTCCGCACCCGCGTCCTGCACCTTCAACTCGACGCTGGACTGGCCGCCCAGGAACTTGTCGACCGACGGTCCCCAACCCTGGCCGAACGGGCTGGCCAGCTTGTCGGCCGAGAATTGGCTGATGCGGCCATCGGCCGGCAGCGCCATTGGCTGCTGCGTGCGCGGCGCCAGCTCGGCCGCCACGCTCTCCTGCTGCGCCTTGCGCAGCGGGCTGACGGCGTCGCCGTCCTTCCACACCTCGACGATATTGTGCAGCGCGCCGATATCGCGGCCGGCGTCGCCCTGCACCAGCAGCAGGTTGGCCTTGTAGCCCTTGGCGATGCGGCCGCGGTCGGCCAGCTTGAAGGCGCGCGCCGGCGCCGAGGTGGCGGAAGCCAGCGCCTGCGGCGGCGTCAGGCCGGCCTGCACCAGCGAGTTCAGTTCGTGCAGCAGACTCACGCCGTACTGGGTGCCGGAGTTGCCGGCGTCGGTGCCGGCCAGCAGCGGCACGCGCGCCTGGCTGAGCGCCGCCACCACCTGCTTGGGCGCCGCCATCAGCGCGGCATTGGCTTGCTTGCCATAGGTGACTTTGAGCGGCGCCGCCTGCTCCTTGTTCAGCAGGCCGGCCAGGCCGGCGTCGCCCAGCACGTCCTCCTCGCGCAGCCCGGCGATGCTCTCCAACACGCTCATGGTCGGCACGATGAAGGCGCGCTTCTGCTGCGCCAGTTTGACGAAGGCGGCCAGTTCCTGGTCGCTCAGGCGGGCGCCGTTGAACAGGTGGGCCAAGCCGTCGGCGCCTGCGTCCAGCGCGGCGCTGGCGCTCTCCAGGTTGCTGATGTGGACCACCGCCAGCTTGCCGCGCGCATGGGCGGCGGCTATCACCGCTTTCACGGTCGGCAGGTCCAGCGTTTTCATCGGATGACCGGGCGAGCCCCCTTCCACCACGATCTTGATGAAGTAGGAACCCTCGGCGATGCGGGCGTCGACGAAGGCCTGGGCGTCCTCGGGGCGCGTCAGCGTGGGAATCGCCATGCCGTATTCGGTGCCGTGGCCGCCCGGCGCCGTCACCAGCGTGCCGGCCGAGTACACGTCGGACTGGCCGCGGTTGTCGTTGTTGCGCATCTTCTCGCTGATCTGCTGCATGGTGGCGACGCCGGTGAACATGTCGATCTGCGTGGTCACGCCGAACATCAGCGGCAGGTCGAGGTAGCGGTAGGCGTGGACGTGGGCGTCGATCAGGCCCGGCATCAGCGTGCGGCCGGCGCCTTCCACGATGCGCGCGCCGGCTGGAGCGCGGCCACGGAAATCTGCATCGACGATCTTGTCGCCCTTGACCAGCACCGAGCGCTTGGCGTGCATCTGCTCACCGTCGAACACGCGCGCGTCGCGTATCAGCCAGGTATCGGCCAGCGCGGGTATGGTCAGACCCAGGCCGCAAACAAACAACACTTTCGACAATACAGGTTTCATGGAACTCTCCGGGGTTGGTATGGTGTCAGTGTGCAGCGATGGCGGCGATGCGGCCAGAAGCAAATGCCACAACTTTGGCATGACAATTGTCAGCTTGCCCCGTAGCGTGCCGATGCGGTTAGAATTGTACTAAACAAGTCCTGTCCGCCGATATGGAAGAAAACCACCGCATGCCCACTCGCCGTTTACGAAACTACGCCTGCATCGGCGCGCTCGGCCTGTGCATCTTGCCGGCGCTGGCCGCACCACCTGCGCCTGCGTCCACCGCCAAGTTCGCGCCAATTGCGGTGGACTCGATTTTCCGCCCGCTGCAAGCCAAGGGCTCGGCCGACGACGCGCTGGCCAGCGGCCGCGTGGTGCCGGGCACCTATGCGATGGCCGCCAAGGCCGGCAAACATTGGCGGATCGCCTTCCTGTTCCCCCATTTGAAAGACCCTTACTGGGCCGGCTGTAGTTACGGCGTGATCAGCGAAGCGCGCCGGCTGGGCGTGGCCGTCGACATCCTGCCGGCCACCGGCTACGACGACCTGAAAGGCCAGCTGCGCCAGATGGACGCCGCCATCGCCGCCAAATACGACGCCATCGTCATCTCGCCGATCGGCATGACGGCCAATAACGCATCCATCGCCAAGGCGCGTGCCGCCGGCATACCGGTGTTCGAACTGGCCAACGACAGCCGCAGCGACGACCTGTCCATCAAGGTGACGACCTCGCTGCGCAGCATGGGCACGGAAGCGACCCGCTGGGTGGTGCACGACGCCCAGCAGCGCGGCCTGAAATCGGTCAACATCGCGCTACTGCCCGGCCCCATGGGCGCGGGATGGGTCAAGGGAGAAGTGGACGGCACCCGCATCGCCGCCCAGGAAGCGCAGATCGCGGTCAACATCATCGACATCCGCTACGGCGACAGCGACCGCAAGGTGCAGACGCAATTGGCCACGCAGATGCTGGCCAGGCACGGCGCCAAGCTCGATTACCTGATCGGCTGCACCGGCTGCGCGCCGGCGGCGGTGCAGCCGGTGAAGGACGCCGGCTTGAATCGCAAGCTCCGCGTGGTCGCCTACGACCTGACCGATGAAATCGCCCGCATGATACGCAGCGGCGACATCTACGCCGCCGCCGACACCAAGGGCGTGAGCCAGGCGCGGGTGGCGATCAACGCCGCCGTCAACCTGCTCGAAGGGCGCGGCAAGGAGCTGCCGCACACCATCCTGATCAAGCTGGGACTGGTCGACCAGCAGAACTTTGCCACCTACCCCTTCGACACGTCGATTGCGCCGGAAGGCTACAAAGTCGTGCTGTCCTACGACCCGGCCAAGAACTGATCAGGCCTGGCGGCGCTTCAGCTCCACCACCGGCGCGGCGCGGTGGCGGGCCGTCAGCGCAGCCCATTCCGCATCCGCCTTGTCCAGCGCCGCCAGCTTCACGTGGCCATAGCCGCGCACCTGGTCCGGCAACTGCGCCAGCTTCAACGCAGCCTCCTTGTTGTCGGCCCACGCGCCGGCCGCCACTTCGCGGGCAAAGGCCAGGTAGCGGTCGCGCAGCGCGCGCTCGCGCTTGCGCTCCTGCGTGTACCCGAAGACGTCGAGCACCGTGCCGCGCAAGCCCTTGAAGCGCGCCAGCGCGCCGAAGGCCGGCATCATCCAGGCGCCGAAGGTCATCTTGGCCGGTACATCGGAGCCGGGCTTGCGGCGCGCCAGCAGCGGCGGCGCCATGTGGAAGGCCAGCTTGTAGTCGCCGTCGAACTGCGCGGCGATCTGCGCCCGGAAGGCCGGATCGGCATGCAGCCGGGCCACCTCGTACTCGTCCTTGTAGGCCATGACCTTGAACAGATTGCGCGCCACCGCCTTGCTGAGCTGCCGGCGCGAGCCGCTGCCTTCCAGCGCCAGCTCGCGCTGTTCGACTGCGGCCACCGCCTCGGCGTACTGGCGCGCGTAGGCGGCGTTCTGGTAGCTGGTGAGCCAGTCGACGCGGAAGGCCACCATCGCGGCCAGCGACTTCGGCGCGGCGAACTGGATCACCTGCTGCGCCGGTTGCGCCAGGCGGTTCAGCGCCGCGCTGTCGGCAGCGGCCAGGCGGCCCAGCATGAAGGCGCGCTTGTTCATGTCGACGGCGACGGCGTTCAGTTCTATCGCCCGCATCAGCGCCTCCAGGCCCACCGGCACCAGGCCCAGTTGCCACGCGTAGCCCATCAGCAGGATGTTGCCGCCGATAGGATCGCCGAGGAAGCGCGCAGCGGTTTCCTGCGCGTCGAGCTGCAGCACATTGGCCGCGCCGGCGGAGGCGGCCAGCTTCTCCAGCAAGCCGGCCTTGTTGATCGAGGCGTCGCGCTCGCGGGTGAATTCGGCGGTCGGGATCTCGCGCTCGTTGGCCACGACCTTGGTGTGACCTTCGCGCATGACGGACAGGCTGTCCGGCATGGCCGCCACCACCAGGTCGCAGGCGAACACCGCGTCGGCCTGGCGCAGATCGATGCGCACCTGGTTCAGGCGCGACGGCGACGACGCCACCCGCACATGCGACAGCACCGCGCCGCCCTTCTGCGCAAAGCCCATGAAATCCAGCGTCGACGCGCCCTTGCCTTCCAGGTGGGCCGCCATCGTGATCAGCGCGCCGACCGTGACGATGCCGGTGCCGCCGACGCCGGCCACCAGAATCTCGAACGGCTTGGCCAGCGCGTGGTGCGGCGGCGTTGGATACGCGGCCAGCGCCCGCTCCAGATCGGCCAGCGACAGCTGCACGCTTGCAGGCTTGCGCAGCGAGCCGCCCAGCACCGAGACAAAGCTAGGGCAGAAGCCTTCGACGCAGGAGTAGTCCTTGTTGCAGGACGATTGCTCGATCTGGCGCTTGCGCCCCAGCTCCGTCTCCAGCGGCAGGATGGACAGGCAATTCGACTGCACGCCGCAATCGCCGCAGCCTTCGCATACGGCCGGGTTGACCACCATGCGCCGCGCAGGGTCGGGGAAGACCACCTTGTCCGGCTTGTTCTTCTTGCGGCGGCGGCGCTTCTCGGCCGCGCAGGTCTGGTCGTACACCAGCACCGTCACGCCGGCGATCTCGCGCAGCATGCGCTGCATCGCATCGAGCTCGCTGCGGTGGTGCACGGTCACGCCTTCCGGCAGCGCCACGCCCTGGTAGTTTTCCGGCGCATCCGTCACCACCACCACCTTCTTCGCGCCCTCGCTGCATACCTGCTGCACGATCTGCGGCACCGACAGGCTGCCGTCCACCGGCTGGCCGCCGGTCATTGCCACCGCGTCGTTGTAGAGGATCTTGTAGGTGATGTTGGTGCGCGCCGCGATCGCCTGCCGTATCGCCAGCGATCCCGAATGGTAGAAGGTGCCGTCGCCCAGATTCTGGAACACGTGCTTCTCGCCGACGAAGCGCGAGGAGCCCACCCAGCTGATGCCCTCGCCGCCCATCTGCGCCAGGTAGTTGGTATCGCGCTTCATCCAGGTCGCCATGAAGTGGCAGCCGATGCCGGCCAGCGCGCGGCTGCCTTCCGGCACGCGGGTGGAGGTGTTGTGCGGACAGCCGGAGCAGAAATACGGCGTGCGCTTGACGCTGTCCGCGCCATTTGACAGCAGCTCGGCCGCGCAGAAGTCGGGCAGCATGCGCGCCAGGTCCAGCTGCGGGAACACGGGCGCCAGCCAGCGCACCAGCGCCGGCGCGATGCGCGAAGGCCGCAGCTCGCCCAGCGCCGACAGCAGCGCATGGCCATCGCGGTCTTCCTTGCCGACGACGATGGGACGCTGCGCCTGCGGCAGGTTGTAGAACAGATTCTTGACCTGCTGTTCGATGACGGCGCCCTTCTCCTCCACCACCAGGATCTCCGTCAGGCCTTCGGCGAATGCCGCCAGGCGGGTGCGTTCCAGCGGATAGGTCAGGCCCGGCTTGTACAGCCGCACGCCCAGCTGCTCCAGTCGTTCGATCGGCAGCGCCATGCGCTCCAGCGCTTCGATCAGATCGAGGTAGGCCTTGCCGGCGCTGATGATGCCGATGGTGGCCTGCGGCGCGCGCACCACCATGCGGTCGATCGAATTGGCGCGGGCGAAGGCCTGCACCGCCTCCAGCTTGGCGGCCACGCGCACCTCCAGCGCCAGGCCGGGCAAGTCGGGCCAGCGGTTGTGCAGGCCGTCCGGCGGCGCCACGTAGTCGGTCGGCTCGACGTAGCGCGGCAGCGGCGGCAGCTCGACCACGGCGCCGCCCTCCACCGTTTCCGAGATGGCCTTGAAGCCGCTCCACGCGCCGGAGTAGCGCGACATGGCCCAGCCGTACAGGCCGAACTCCAGGTACTCCTGGATGTTGGCCGGATTAATCACCGGCATGCCCCAGGCGATCAGCGCCTGCTCGCTCTGGTGCGGCATCGACGACGACACGCAACCGTGGTCGTCGCCCAGTATCACCAGCACGCCGCCGTGCGGCGACGAGCCGTACACGTGGCCGTGCTTGAGCGCGTCGCCGGCGCGGTCCACGCCCGGCCCCTTGCCGTACCACATGGCGAACACGCCATCGACCTTGCGCGTGGGATCGGCCTCGACCTGCTGCGAGCCCATCACGGCGGTCGCGCCCAGTTCCTCGTTAATCGCCGGCAGAAACTCGACGTGGTGGCGTTGCAACAGATCCTTGGCGCGCCACAGTTCCTGGTCCACGGCGCCCAGCGGCGAGCCGCGATAGCCGCTGACAAAGCCGCCGGTATTGAGCTGCAGGGCTTCGTCGCAAATCTTCTGCATGCACAGCAGGCGCACCAGCGCCTGGGTGCCGGTCAGGAAAACGCGGCCTTCGGCGCGGGTCAGGTTGTCGTCGAGCGCGTAGTGCGGATCGGCCAGGAACGGCGCCGGGATGGTCATGGTGTTCATAGTCTCGTTATAGTTTTTTGATGAGGAAGGATATGCCGCTCCGGGCGAAAAATTATTTCTATCTCATCGATTTCCAGCGCTAGAATGGCGAAAATCTTTCTCAAAACGAGCAAATAAATGAAAAACATTTCTATCGACCCGGCGTCGGTCAAAATCCTTGCCGAGCTGCAAAAAAACGGCAGGATTTCATCGAACGAGCTGGCGGAAAAGATCGGCATGTCGGCCAGCCCGTGCTGGCGTCGGCAGAAGGAACTGGAAGACAGCGGCTACATCGTCCGCTACACGGCGCTGGTGGACCGGCGCAAGCTGGGACTGGCGGTGGTCTGCCTGCTGCACATCTCGCTGCTGCGGCATGCGGAAGGCGTGGTCGAACAGTTCGAGGAAGCGATGCGGCTGCGGCCGGAAGTGGTGGAATGCTACGAAACCACGGGAAGTTCGGATTACATGGTCAAGGTCATCGTGGCCGATATGGACGCCTACCACGACTTCTTGCACAACGTGCTGGTCAAGCTGAACGGCGTATCGCAGGTCAACACCAGCGTGGCGCTGCGCGAGGTCAAGTACGAAACGGCGCTGCCGCTGTAGGCGAAAAAAAACCGCCCGGAGGCGGTTCCTGGAAGCGGAGCGCCGGAACTCAGGCGCGTTGCTTGCGGCGCGCCGCCACGCCCACGAGGGCCAGACCGGCCAGCAGCATGCCGTAGGTTTCAGGCTCGGGCACGGTGGTGATCTGCACATCGTCGATGCCCGCCTGGCCCACGCCGCCGCGCAATACGAAGGATTTGGCGATGCCGCTGAATGTCACCGAGGCGGACGAGAAGACAAACGGATCGCTACCCAGTTGTACCGAGCCGAGCAAGGTTCCGTTGCCGCCCAGGTCGGAATACACATCCATATAGGCGGTGCTGAACGCTCCTGAGGTAAACGACAGGCTGGTGAAGCCCGCCGCCACGTCGGCCACGGCAAACGCCCCGCTGTTATAGGCCAGGTTGGGCAGCGAGGTCTGGCCGAATGCGCCGTTGGTCGCAGCGATATCGTGATAGCTGACGCCGTAGTTCACGCCGGACGCGCCAGCGCCATCGGTGCCCCCGTTGTAGAACTGGGCGACCTCGTAGTTGGAGGTGACGCCGTCAAAATTCATCAGGATCGTGGCTGCCTGCGCTTGCAGCGCCAGACCCAGCAAACCGACCAATACACCAGCTTTCAATGCAGTTTTCACCGTCATGATATCCCCGTTAAGTAATTTGGTTTATTGACAATATTGAAACGTAATTGTTATTTTGAAAACACAACCAGTCAACAATAACACGCAGTTGAAGTTATCACAATCGGTAGCGGACACGGCTGTGGCGTACATGCCAAAACAGCTTGATTATCAATGATTTATGGTTTTTTAATCATCTTTACCAATACTGTCTGACGGGTATAATCCGGAGTCGCATGCCCGGCCTCCGCATGCATTTCAACATTAAAGGAATCTTCGTGAATCGTTCGCTTATCAGCGCCGCCTGCTGCGCCCTGCTCCTCCTTTCCGCGCCCTCGCTGCACGCCCAGCAGGCCGGCAACGCCGCCGCGCCAGTCTCCGGCATCGACCTGAAAACCCTGGATACGGCGGTGCGTCCGCAGGATGATTTCTACGGCTACGTCAACGGCGTCTGGACCCGCAACACCGAAATCCCGGCCGACAAGTCGACCTGGGGCACCTACATCGAATTGCGCGAAACCGCGCAAGGCCAGCTGCGCGCCCTGATCGACGCGACGCTGAAGAATCCAGGCAAGCCAGGCAGCGACGCGCACAAGATCGCCGACCTGTACACCAGCTTCATGAACGAGAAAGCGCGCGAGGCCGCCGGCTTCAAGCCGCTGCAGGCCGACCTGGCGCACGTGGCCGCAGTCAAGGACAAGAAAGACTTGCCAGCGCTGTTCGCCTACCTGCAACGCAACGGCATCCAGACCCCGTTCTCGGCCGGCGTCGCCGCCGATGCGCAGGATCCCGAGCACTACACCGTCAACGTCAGCCAGTCCGGACTGGGTCTGCCCGACCGCGACTACTATCTGAAGGACGACGACGCCAAGCTCAAGGCCGTGCGCACCAAGTACCAGCAGCACATCGAAACCATGCTGGCCATGAGCGGCGACAAGGACGCCGCCGCCCACGCCGCCCAGATCCTCGACATCGAAACCCGCCTGGCCGGTGCACAATGGACCCGCGTGCAGATGCGCGACCCGGTCAAATCGTACAACCGCGTCGACTTCGACAAATTCGCCACGCTGGCGCCGGCCTTTGACTGGAAGGCTTACTTCGCCGCCGCCGGCCTCGCGCCCAAGGCATCGTCGGCCGTGGTGCGCCAGCCGAGCTTCCTCGGCGGCTTCTCCGAGACCGTGGCCAACATCCCGCTGGAGGCATGGAAGAGCTACTTCACCTGGCGCATCATCGAAAGCTACGCATCCTATCTGGACAGCGCAGCCGTCAAGGAACGCTTCGCTTTCGAAGGCACGGTGCTGCGCGGCGTCCCGCAAAGCGAACCGCAGTGGCAACTGGCGCTGCGCTTCACCGACGGCGCGCTGGGCGATGCCGTTGGCAAGCTGTACGTGCAGATGTATCTGCCGCCTGAGACCAAGCCGCGCGTGATGGCCATGTTCAACAACTTCGTCGCCTCGTTCAAGGACGGCATCGAGAAGCTTGACTGGATGGGACCGGAGACCAAGAAGGAAGCCCAGCTCAAGCTGGCGGCCTTGAAACCAAACATCGCCTACCCGGAAAAATGGCGCGACTACAGCGCCATGAAAACCCAGCCGACCGACCTGATCGCCAACGTGCGCGCAGCGCGCGTGTGGAGCCGCCAGCGCAATCTGGAAAAGCTGGGCAAGACCGTGGACCGCGACGAATGGTCGATGACGCCGCAAACCGTCAACGCCAGCTACAGCCCGGCGCTGAACGCGATCACGATTCCGGCCGCGATCCTGCAGCCGCCGTTCTTCAACGTGAAGGCTGAAGATGCGGTCAACTACGGCCTGCTGGGCATCACCTTCGGCCATGAGATCAGCCACGCCTTCGACGACTCCGGCAGCCAGTACGACGCCAAGGGCCGCCTGCGCAATTGGTGGACCGCCGAAGACCGCGCCGCCTTCAAGGCGCGCGCCAACGGCCTGGTGAAGCAATACGGCGCCTACAGCCCGGTGCCAGGCTACTTCATCAACGGCGAGCTGACGCTGGGTGAAAACATCGGCGACAACTCCGGTTTGTCGATCACCTACCAGGCGTATCAGCGTTCGCTGGGCGGCAAGCCGTCGCCGGTGCTTGACGGCCTGACCGGCGAGCAGCGCTTGTATATCGGCTTTGCCATGAAGTGGCGCGCGAAGCTGCGCCCTGAAGCGGCGATCGCCCAGATCAAGAGCGACCCGCATTCGCCGGGAGAGTTCCGCGCAAAGGGTACGGTGATGAACCAGCCGGGCTTCTACCAGGCGTTCGACATCAAGCCGGGCGATCCGATGTATCTGCCGCCAGAGCAGCGCGTGATCATGTGGTAAACGGATAGTCCAAAATGAAAAAACCGCGTTCTCCTCGGAGATTCGCGGTTTTTTTTACGCCTGCACCAGACCTGCCGCCTATCACGGCTACGCGGCGAATTCGACCATACTTGCCCGTGGACAGCGCAATAAATGTGGCGTTTGCGGCACAGCTTCCGCATATCGCTACTAGCAAACAGCGGCTGACGTTGATAATGTCTGCTTCGGCAAATACCTCAAACGGCGAGCAGACTCTCAATGCGTGGATGTAAATTTCTTGTCGGCGTCTTCTGCTTGTTCGCCGTAGCAATACTGTCCGCGCGTGCGGCGCAGCCGGTCCGGTTTCTCATGCTGGAGAACCGCACCATGCCGTTTGGCTTGGTGGAGCGGGGAGCGGACGCGCGATTGAGATTGGCCGCCGGCATCACCAAGGATTGGCAAGATGCGCTGGCCAAGGAGTTGGGGCGGACACCCGTCTACGTGCTGTTGCCGCGCAAGCGCCAGGATATGGCGGTGGCGCAAAAATTGGTGGATTTGCGCTGCTTCATCAGCCCTGACTGGCTCACCAGCGAACAGGTCGAGCTATATGACTGGCCGGCCCCGTTCTTCGATGTCGAGGAACGCCTGATCGGCCCGTTGAACGGCAAGCCGGTGGAAACCATGGATGAGCTATCCGGAGCGCGCATCGGGACCGTGCTCGGCTATAGCTACCGTAGCCTGGACCCATTGTTCGCCGACGGCCGCGCCAAGCGGGACGATGCGAGCAACGAAATGTCCTCGTTGCTCAAGCAAGTCGCCGGCCGGACCGATTTCACGGTCATGCGCACCTTGGACTTCGAGTATCAACAGAAGATCGATCCCAAGCTTAAAAAGCTGCGGCTCACCCCGGTAGTGGTCAGCCGCTTTTCCATGTATTGCGCCCGCCCCAAATACAGCAGCGTGACGCTGCGGGATTTGATCAATGCACAAACGCATTTGCTGAACGCCGGCGTGCTGAGCGGGATTTTGGCCAAGTATCGCTAGTTCGGCAAGCGAGACACCCTCTACCCTCGCGAGTTCTCCGTGCTGGGTCCTAGCGCTTATGGACAGCCAGATGATCTGCGCCGCTAACGAATCCGCGAAACAACTTCGTTTATAGAGTTATCGGTTCGATTCCGCACAGTGCCACCTGGACGGTCGCCTCCACAATCAATGGGGCCCGCAGGTTCAAGCCCAAACAGCGCAACCATCTTTACCGACTTTGGAGACTCCAATGAAACCTATCCATATCCTGACCACGATCACCCTCGGACTCGCTGCGATGCACAGCGCCTCCGCACAAACGCTGGCAAAGGCCGACGCCGACCGCCTGACTGCCATTGCCCAAGCCAATATTGCCGAAGTAGACGCCGGAAAGATGGCGCTGGAAAAAAGTAGCAATGCCGCCGTGAAGCAATTCGCTCAGACGATGATCGACGATCATGGCAAGGGTTTGGACGAGACCAGGAAAGTGGCTGCGGCCAAGAACTTAACGCTGCCCACCGAGACGGACGCCGCCCATAAAAAGCTGGCGGCCGATCTCAAAAAATTGTCGGGCGCAGAATTCGATAAACAGTATGTCGCCAAGGCTGGCGTGGCGGATCACAACAAGGTCCATTCGGCGCTCAAAGATGATATCGCCAAGGCCAAGGATGCCGACGTCAAAGCGCTCGTTACCAAACTCGAACCCGTGGTCGCCCACCATGGCGAAATGGCCAAGAAGTTGGACGCCGAGTTGAAATAACCGCGGCGGCGCCGGTCCGGCAATAAAAAGCCCGCGCACCTGGCGGGCGGCTCATCAAAGGCGGGTGAATAGTGACGGGTAATCTACGACTATACCCCACTCATTATTCGAAAACGGCGTCGCGGAAATGTCGACGTCTATGCACCGATCCAGCTTGGGGACTGCGCTACCATGAATTTTCACTGCATTTCAAAGCGCCGTGTTAATCGCTAGCCTGTCGGCGCTTGGCAGCCGATTGTACCTATCACGCCATCGGCACCATCCAAGTTTTATTCTCTCTTTTTCATAAGACCGGCCAATGAGGCAAACGGATTATGCGTGGCCGGCGCAACCTCGGCCGATTTCAGGCCATGTCCCCGGTCGGCCTCAAGATAACGCGAGTGTTCGTTATCGTGACAGTAAAGGCACAGCAATTCCCAGTTGCTGCCATCAGGCGGATTGTTGTCGTGATTGTGGTCGCGATGGTGCACTGTAAGCTGCGACACATTGGTATGCGTGAATTCGCGCATGCAGCGCCCACACACCCACGGATACATTTTCAGCGAGCGCTCGCGATAGCCCAGCTCGCGCTGGTCAGCCGCGCGCCGTGCGTCAGCCACAATTTTGTCCAACCGCGCGGCGTCCGGTTTTTTCCCAACGGTCATGCTTATTCCTTCCCTTGCTGTTTCATGTTGGCTAGCAGGTCGGCCGGCTCGGCCCTTGGCGGCCTGTCACAGGCCTTTGCTCTGCTCCTGTCCGACATGAACCTATTTGAGGACAACCGTTCGAAAAATCTCATACGCCACAAGAGCAAAAAACAAGTAAGCAAACCATGGAACCAAAAAATATGGCACCAGCGGAATATGAATTATCTTATCCAGTATCAGATACACCGTAGAAAAAACAAAAGCGGTAGCGAGCACCCAGTTCTTTTGTTTAATGAAGAGACCTGCGCATGTTACCGTACCTGCCAAACCAATAATCGCTGCAATCTGCATGTTAATTAATTAAATATATTTTACTAAGAATACCGCTGTGGAAAATGGCCGTCAACGCCCTGCTTACCTCAACAATGCCTGCACTTGGCCGCTTGAGTTCGTCATCGCGATGAGTCGCCCCCTTACGCTTATGTCGCGTTCTCGGTGGCCTTGCTCCGCTTCTTTGCCATGACCGGTTGAAGCGTCTCATGCCGAGCCAGCATGGCTGCATACTCCTGTGCCTTGCGTAGTTTAGTCTCAGGCTTTATTGCTGTCTGCACCCGGAACAACACTGCATAGCGGTTCTGCGAATTGAGAGTAGCGAAAAATTCGGCTGCCCCGGGGTGGTCGGCGAATGCAGCTTGAAGTTCGGGTGGCACGCGCGCCATGCTGGCCGATTCGTATGCCGCATCCCATCGATCATCTTTTTTCGCTCGCTCGATTTCAGCCAGGCCGCTCGGCTGCATCTTACCCTCCTCAATATACCTAAGCACCTTCTCGCGATTGACCTTGGACCATAGATTGCGCGGGCGACGCGGTGTCCAGCGCTGCAAATAGTGATGGGCGTCGAGCGAACGCTTCTGACCGTCAATCCAGCCGAAGCACAGCGCAACTTCCAATGCCTCTTGATAGCTTACGCTAGGGACCGGGGCTCCCTTTTTCGAGTGCTGCAGCCACACCCCGTCAGAGCCGTCGTGATGGGCCGCAAGCCAATGCGCAAACGCTCCTTGGGATGGGAACAGCATCATTTCAGCATCTTCTGCCATTGAATCACTCCGATATTTTTTAGTCAGGCTGCCGGATCTGGCCGTCAGGTCCTGACAGGACTTAATCTACGGGGCAGCATAACAGCTTGTCCATATGAAAAAACCGCAAATTATCACGGTAAATCTATCTCGTCCTAGCCTGACGAAACTTCATGCGCCACAATTTTGAACCGGATGGGATGACTTCAAGGTAGAGCCCGCCACCATCGAAGAGCTTATAGGTACGACGGGGATCGGACTCAGATTTGAATTTTCTCCTATGAGAAGGAGAAAAACCGTGACGTGCGTGGACGTCTGCGGATGAGGTAATGGTGCTCCGAGCCGGAATCGAACATCACATATATTCAATAGGTTAGAACGCAGATGCGTAAATTCTGCGTAAAGTCCAATCTAATCTGCCTCGTTACATTGCCAACGGATCAGTCGCCCTCCAGCAACCGGTCGTCCTCACGCTATGACCAATAAGGCGGGATGCTCCCCGAGCGCAACTCGCCGCCCGGGAAGGTTTGGCATTAACCAGAACGCAATTTTCCGAAGTTCCGCTAACTTAACAGGCTTACTTTCCTATATTAGCTTGAATGTCGCATCCTGAAGCTGCCCGGCAGATCTCAACGTTTGCGGCGTGTTGCCAAATTGCCCTGCGGCCAGTACTGCTTGTGCGGGCGCTATCGAGATGCCGGTAAGCGCACCGCTTCGACCGTACTGGTACGCCAAGTCTCCCCCGATCGCCGTTGTGTCGCTCCCCGCCAAATAAAAATTCAACAACGAACTCGAAAGAGCCCAGCTATTCAGTCCAGGTTCGTTCGAACGAGCCGTATCAAACTCTTTCGCTAAACCATCAAAGTCAAATTGTTGTATTTTCTTGGTTTTTAAAGGGTCTGCTGACGAAGTATCATAGTCACCGCCTTCGATTAACATCTGCAGTGTCTTAATGCTATGACTATCTGCACCAAGATACCAGTCCCTCAATGTCATGCTTTCCGAGGCCCCTACTGATAGCACAAGATCATTCTCTTTTTTAGAAAATAAGAGATCCGCAAAAACAATCCCTTTGCCCAACGAAATTACATTATCCGATCCGCTACTACCTGCGATTACATCTTGGCCATCGCCTCGATTAAATGCGATGACATCCGCACCACCGGAGGTCGCAATCGCGTCATTGCCTACGCCACCAATGAATAATTCGTTTCCATCACCACCACTGATAACATCATCTCCAGCCCCCCCATCAAGTAAGTTATTTCCGGAATTGTCCTGAAGATTGTCGGCACCTCCGCCGCCTTGCAAAATATCGTTGCCTTCCGCCCCCCGGATCAGATTTGCGGCAGCGTTGCCAATTATTAAATTATTTTCTTTATTACCTATCCCATCAATTGTATTCAAACCTTGCGACACTAGAATTTCAACATTTTCTGGCAGTGAATATGTAACCGAAGTTCTGATAACATCAGATCCATCACCTGCAACCTCATTCACACGATCGCCTACGTTATCAACAATATAGATGTCGTCGCCTGAGCTACCCGTCATGCTATCGATACCTTGTCCACCATCTAAAGTATCATTGCCGGCGTTGCCGACCAACACATCGTCGCCGAGATTACCAAATAGGCTATCATCGCCTTGGCCTCCGGCTAGATTGTCATTACCTTCAAGCCCATCGATTCCGAATACGCCAACCGGGACGCTCAACAGGTCGTTGCCAGAGGTTCCCAAAATCACATTCCCGAGAGAGGTCAACTGCACGCCGGTCATCGTGCCACCGTCGGCGAACACCACTTGGTCTAGTTTCGAACTATCGCCGCTGAACCATCGCTTGAATGTGATCTGGTCCGTTGCCTGATGGGCCGGATCGGCGATGCCAAGCACAAGGTCGTCACCGACGCGCCGCGCCGATAGCTGGTCTAGGGTGATCCCCGCGCCGAACACCAGCTTGTCCTTGTCCCGAGAGCCGCGGTTCGAAGTAATCGTGTCACGGCCATCGCCCAGGTTGAACAGATAGGTATCCTCTTCTTGACCTGAAGTAATGGTATCGTCGCCTGTGCCGCCGTTGAGCGTCGCCTTCCCGCCGGCGTCGGCATTTGGATTGCTCACCTGCAGGACGTCGTTGCCGGCGCCACCTTCAGCAGTGGTCTGGCCGTAGTAAGAGAAAGTAATCTTGTCGTTGCCGTCGCCGCCCCGCAGTTTGACCGGGTCAGGCATGCCCTCATAGGCGGCGATCGTGTCGTCCCCGCCCAGGCCATCCACTCCGCCTACACCGTAGGGTGCGTTGATCGTATCGTTGCCCTCCGTTCCGGCGATCACGTTGCCCAGCGCCGTCAGCTGCGCGCCCGTCATCGTGCCGCCGTCGGCAAACTCCAGCTGATCCAGCTTCGAACTATCGCCGCTGAACCAACGTTTGAACGTGATCTGGTCCGTCGCCTGATGGGCCGGATCGGCGATGCCGAGCACCAGATCGTCGCCGACGCGCCGCGCCGACAGCTGGTCCTGGGTGATGCCCGCACCGAACACCAGCTTATCCTTGTCCGCGCTCCCCCGGTTGGCCGTTATCGTATCGCGACCGTCGCCCCGGCTGAACAGGTAAGTGTCCTCTTCCCTTCCAGAGTAGATGCTGTCATCGCCCGTGCCGCCGTTAAGCACCACCTTCGCACCTCCGCTAGCATTCATATCGCTCGCCTGCAGGACGTCATTGCCTGCGCCCCCCTCAACAGTGGTCTGCCCAAAGTAGGAGTAAGTGATCTTGTCGTTGCCGTCGCCACCCCGCAGTTTGACCGGGTCCCATGTGTAAGTGTAGGCAGTGATCGTGTCATCCCCTCCTAGCCCATCCACTCCGCTCGCGCCGTACGGGACGTCGATCATATCGTTGCCCTCCGTACCGGCGATCACGTTGCCCATCGCCGTCAGCTGCGCGCCCGTCATCGTGCCGCCGTCGGCAAACTCCAGCTGATCCAGCTTCGAACTATCGCCGCTGAACCAACGTTTGAACGTGATCTGGTCCGTCGCCTGATGGGCCGGATCGGCGATGCCGAGCACCAGATCGTCGCCGACGCGCCGCGCCGACAGCTGGTCCTGGGTGATGCCCGCACCGAACACCAGTTTGTCCTTGTCCACATAACCCCGGTTGGCCGTGATCGTATCGCGCCCGTCGCCCCGACTGAACAGATAGGTGTCCTCTTCCCTGCCCGAATTGATGATGTCGTCGCCCGTGCCGCCGTTCAGCGTCACCTTTCCGCCGGCGTCAGCATTTGCGTCGCTCACCTGAAGGACGTCATTGCCTGCGCCCCCCTCAACAATGGTCTGCCCAAAGTAGGAGTAAA
>NZ_LRON01000034.1:0-47863 GCF_001758795.1 Duganella sp. HH101
CGTCGGCACAGGCCGCGCGTCCACCGAAGCAGCCCGCCGCGCCCAAGGAAACCGACAAGAAATTCCTGGAAACGCTGGATGCGATGGACGCCGCGCTGGCGCAAGGCTTGCTGCACGCCGCCGCCGACCACGACAAATGGCTGAAGGAACACAAGACCCGCCTGACCCCGGCCCAGACCGACCGCCTGAACCACGTGCGCGCCGAGCTCAAACGCCTGGGCGACTGGGCGCGCTGGGGCGGCAACGTCTCGCGCGAGGAGCTGGTCAAGGCGGTGGAAGAACTGCCCGCACTGGGCCTGGCGATGAGCGAACTAGCGAAGAAGGTCGGCAGCATGCGCGAGCGCTGGAAGTCGCTGGACGCCGTCTCCGGCCATGCGCCGAAAAGCCTGTGGGAACGTTTCGACACCGCCTGCACCACGGCCTATGCACCGGCCGCCGCCCATTTCAAGCAACTGGCCGACGAACGCCACGCCAACGCCGCCAAGGCGCAGGCGCTGGTCGAGGAAACCCGCGCCATGGCCGCCAGCGCGGCGGGCGAGGGCGCGGACCTGAAGAACGTGGCCGCCGCCGGCCAACGCCTGCGTCAGATGTGGGGCCGTCTCGGCACCATCGACCGCAAGGAAAAACGTAAGCTGGATCAAGCTTTCGATAAGGCGCTCGGCCAGATGCTGGCGCCATTAGCCGAACAACGCAAGATCGAAACGGCCAAGCGCGAACAGCTGATCGCCGAAGCGGAGCAGATGCAGCCGGGCGACCGCCACACGCTGGACCACCTGCGCCGCCTGCAGGAGCGCTGGCAGGAGCAGGCCAAGGCGCTGCCGCTGGAGCGCAAGGCCGAACAGGCGCTGTGGCAGCGTTTCCGCGCCGCTTGCGACACCATCTTCAACAAACGCAAGGAAAGCGCCCACGCGGCCGACCACGAACGCAAGGCCCACCTGCACGCGCGCGAAGCGCTGTGCCTGGAACTGGAAACTGCCACCTTCAGCGGCGATGACAAGGCCCAGCTGGCGGCCATCGCCAAGACGCTGCGCGACGCGGCATCAAGCTGGCATGCGTCCGGCGGCGTGCCGCGCGCCGCCGAAGCCCGCATCCTGCAACGCTACAACGCGGCGCTGGCGGCGGTGCAGGGCCAGGCTGACGCGATCAAGCGCCGCGCCGGCGCCGCCCAGGCCAACGCGCTGCGCGACAAGCTGCGCCTGTGCCAGGCGCTGGAAAGCGCGATCGGCACGCCGGCCGACGGCGCCGCCATCGACGGTGCCGACTGGCAGTCCCGCTGGTCGGCGTTGCCGCCGCTGGCCGCCGAATACGAGCGCGCGCTGCACGGCCGCTTCAATGCCGCGCTGGCGGCTTTGGACGGCAAGCGCAGCGCCTACGCCGAGCAGCTGGAGCGCAACCGCGCCAAGCTGCTCGACGAAGTGCTGCGGCTGGAAATCGTGGCCGGCGTCGACAGCGGCGCCGAGTTCGCGCGCGAACGCTTGAAGATGCAGGTCGAAGTGCTGCAATCGTCGCTGAAGTCCGGCCAGAAGCCGCAGAGCGCCGGCAGCGCCTACCTGCAACTGTGTGCGATGCCGGCGCTGGCCGACGCCCGCACCGCCAGCCGCATCGAGCAGCTGTTCCGCCGCATCGGCGCCTCGGAGCGCGCATGAGCCTGGTCCAGGTCCGCGTCCAGGCGGAAGACTTCGATCTGAGCGCGGAACTGGCGCGGCTGCGCGCCGACAATCCCAAGGTCGGCGCCATCGTCAGCTTTGTCGGCACCGTGCGCGACCTGAACGAGGGCGCCAGCGTGGCGGAGATGGAGCTGGAGCACTACGCCGGCATGACCGAGCAATCCATCCTCGCCATCATCGGTCAGGCCAGGGCGCGCTGGCCGGTGTTCGGCGCGCTGGTGATCCACCGGGTGGGGCCGCTCAAGCCGCTGGAGCAGATCGTGCTGGTGGCGGTGACGTCGGCGCACCGCGGCGAGGCCTTCGCGGCCTGCGAATTCATCATCGACTACCTGAAGACCGAGGCGCCGTTCTGGAAGAAGGAGCAGACCCCCGGCGGCGCGCGCTGGGTCGACGCCCGCGTCAGCGACGATGTCGCGCTGAAAAAATGGAGCGTTCAGCCATAATTGATGTAGATCATGGATTTGTTAAATAAATAGGCGTCTCCTTGAAAACTGATCGCATATCCCTATGTATGCGATAAGTTAAATATATTGGAGCAATTCCATGCGGCAAGACAAACTCACCACCAAACTCCAGGAAGCCCTGTCGGACTCGCAGAGTCTGGCCGTAGGCAACGATAACCAGTACATCGAACCGGTCCACCTGCTGACCGCACTGCTGAACCAGAACGACGGCAGCGCGCGTTCCCTGTTGCAGCGCGCCGGCGTCAATGTCGGCGGCCTGACCAAGGCGCTGGGCTCCTCGCTGGAGCGGCTGCCCAAAGTCTCGGGCACCGGCGGCGATGTCCAGGCCAGCCGCGAGCTGGTCTCCGTGCTGAACCTGGCGGACAAGGAAGCGCAGAAGCGCGTCGACCAGTTCATCTCCAGCGAGATGGTGCTGCTGGCGCTGACCGAGGACAAATCCGACGCCGGCCAGTTGGCGCGCGAAAACGGCCTGACCCGCAAGTCGCTGGAAGCGGCCATCGACACCGTGCGCGGCGGCGCCAAGGTGGACAACGCCGAGGCCGAAGGCCAGCGCGAAGCCCTGAAAAAATACACGCTGGACCTGACCGAGCGCGCCCGCTCCGGCAAGCTCGATCCCGTGATCGGCCGCGACGACGAGATCCGCCGCGCCATCCAGGTGCTGCAGCGCCGCACCAAGAACAATCCGGTGCTGATCGGCGAACCCGGCGTCGGCAAGACCGCCATCGTCGAAGGCCTGGCGCAGCGCATCGTCAACAACGAGGTGCCCGATTCGCTCAAGGGCAAGCGCGTGCTGTCGCTGGACATGGCGGCGCTGGTGGCCGGCGCCAAGTATCGCGGCGAGTTCGAGGAGCGCCTGAAATCCGTGCTGAAGGAACTGGCCATGGACGAAGGCCAGACCATCGTCTTCATCGACGAGATGCACACGATGGTCGGCGCCGGCAAGGCCGATGGCGCCATGGATGCGGGCAATATGCTCAAGCCAGCATTGGCGCGCGGCGAGCTGCATTGCGTCGGCGCGACCACGCTGGATGAATACCGCAAATACATCGAGAAGGATGCCGCGCTGGAGCGCCGCTTCCAGAAGATCCTGGTCGACGAGCCGTCGGTGGAAGCCACCATCGCCATCCTGCGCGGCTTGCAGGACAAGTATGAGCTGCACCACAAGGTCGCCATCTCGGACGCCGCCATCATCGCCGCGGCCGAGCTGTCGCACCGCTACATCACCGACCGCTTCCTGCCCGACAAGGCGATCGATTTGATCGACGAAGCGGCGTCCAAGATCAAGATCGAGATCGACTCCAAGCCGGAGGTGATGGACAAGCTGGAACGCCGCCTGATCCAGCTGAAGATCGAGAAGGAAGCCGTCAAGAAGGAGAAGGACGAAGGCTCGCGCCGCCGTCTGGACCTGATCGACGAGGAGATCCTGCGCCTGCAGCGCGAGTTGAACGACTACGAGGAAATCCTCAAGGCCGAGAAGGCGGTGGTGCAGGGCAGCACCCACATCAAGGAAGAGATCGAGCGCATCAAGCTGCAGATGGAGCAGGCCACGCGCGACAGCAACTGGCAGCGCGTGTCGGAACTGCAGTATGGCCGCCTGCCCGAGCTGGAGGCGCAGCTGAAGCAGGCCGAGAGCGCGAACCTGACGGCCGGCGACGCCGCCAAGCCGAAGCTGCTGCGCACCGAAGTCGGCGCCGAGGAAATCGCCGAGGTGGTGTCGCGCGCGACCGGCATCCCGGTGTCGCGCATGATGCAGGGCGAGCGCGACAAGCTGCTGCACATCGAAGAGAAGCTGCACGAACGCGTGGTTGGCCAGGACGAGGCGATCGCCGCCGTGTCCGACGCGATCCGCCGTTCGCGCGCCGGGCTGTCCGATCCGAACCGTCCGTATGGCTCCTTCATGTTCCTGGGGCCGACGGGCGTCGGCAAGACCGAGCTGTCCAAGGCGCTGGCGGGCTTCCTGTTCGACACCGAGGAATCGATGATACGCATCGACATGAGCGAATTCATGGAGAAGCATTCGGTGGCCCGCCTGATCGGCGCGCCGCCCGGCTACGTCGGCTACGACGAGGGCGGCTACCTTACCGAGGCCGTGCGCCGCAAGCCGTACAGCGTGATCCTGCTGGACGAGGTGGAGAAGGCGCATCCGGACGTGTTCAACGTGCTGCTGCAGGCGCTGGACGACGGCCGCATGACGGACGGCCAGGGCCGCACGGTGGACTTCAAGAACACGGTCATCATCATGACGTCCAACCTGGGTTCGCACAAGATCCAGGCGATGGAGGATTCCGATCCCGGCGTGGTCAAGCTGGCGGTGATGGCCGAGGTGCGTTCGCACTTCCGTCCGGAGTTCATCAACCGTATCGATGAAATCGTCGTGTTCCACGGCCTCGATGAGAAGAACATCGGCGCCATCGCCAAGATCCAGCTGGCGATCCTGGAGCAGCGCCTGGCCAAGATGGAGATGACGCTGACGATCACCGAAGGGGCGCTGCACAAGATCGCCGAGGCGGGCTACGATCCGGTGTATGGCGCGCGGCCGTTGAAGCGGGCGATCCAGCAGCAGATCGAGAATCCGCTGTCCAAGCTGATCCTGCAAGGCCATTTCGGTCCGAAGGACATCATCCACGTCGACGCCGATCCTGTCAACGGCGAGCTGACCTTCAGCTAGGCGTCAAGGCGGACGATACGGTTGCGGCCGTCGCGTTTGGCGCGGTACAGCGCGTCGTCCGCCCGTTTCAGCACGTCCTCGAAAGAGCTGTCGCCGGGTAGCAGTTCGCTCAGGCCGCCGCTGATGGTGGCGCCGTCGCCCAGCGTGCCCGACGCGCGCAGGGCCGCCGGCACCTTTTGCCGCAGCCGCTCGGCGATCGGCAGCGCCTGATCGCAGCCGGTGTGCGGCATCAGGATCACGAATTCGTCGCCGCCCAGCCGGGCCGGGAAGTCGGTGGCGCGCAGCTCGCGCCGGCAGACCTCGGCCGTGGCCTGGATCGCCTTGTCGCCGCTCAGGTGGCCGTAGGTGTCGTTGATGTGCTTGAACTTGTCGATGTCGAAGATCAGCACCGCGGCCGGCGTCTGGTAGCGGGCGTACAGCTCGTAGTTGTCGGTGAGCGCCTGCATCAGCTTGCGGCGGTTGGCCAGGCCGCTCAAGGAATCGGTCTCGCTCTGCATGCGCAGCAAGGCTTCCAGCTTTTTGCTGGCGGTGATATTGCTGGCCACCCACAGCACCGCCTCTTCTCCCTGCACCCGGTACTCCAGCGCCTGCACGCGGCCTTCGAACCAGATCGTGTCTTCCGGGCCGTCGGCGTCGAGGCCTTTCACATCCTTGCGGTTCAACTGGTATTCGACGACGTGCAAGCCTGTCTTGGCCAGCGCGATGGCGATCTGCGCGATGAACCAGGCGGCCTTTTCGCCGTTCAGCACGTCCGGGATGCTCTTGCCGACCAGGGCGCTGCCGTCGTGGTAGTAGCGGGCGTCGGTGCCGCCGAACAGGGCGGCGTACTTGCCGCTGCGGGTGAGGATAAACGCCGGGTCCGGTAGCGCGGCGAGCAGGGCGGCAATCTGCGCGTTCGAGAAGAGCGACACGTCGGTCATGCGATACCGTTTTTCGAGTTGTTGAGTTTCCACTAATGTACCGTACTTTCGTCCAAGTCAACGTTAACGGTGTATTAAACGAAAACTTGACCGTTTATCTATTTTTCAGCGAAAAAAGATGTCGGCGTGCTGCCGAAGGTTTTCTTGAACATGGCCGAGAAGGCCGACTGGCTGGCGTAACCGAGCTGCGCCGCCACCTGCGACAGCGGCACGCCGCGCGCGATCAGCGGCGCCGCGTGCGCCAGCCTGGCCTGCTGGCGCCACTGGCTGAAGCGCATGCCCAGCTCGCGCTCGAACAGGCGGGTCAGCGTGCGTTCCGAGGCGCCGACCTGGCCGGCCCAGTCCGCCAGCGTGTACTCGGCGCCGGGATCGGCGACCAGGGCGTCGCACAGGGCCTTCAGACGCTTGTCGTGCGGCAGCGGCACGCGCAGCGGACGGGCGGCGCAGCGCGGCAATTCGTCGAGGATCATTTCGCCCAGCAGGCGTTCGCGGCCGGACTGTTCGTCCTGGTCGTGCTGCTCCAGCGCGGCCAGCAGCTCGCGCAGCAGGCCCGACACTTCCACCACCTTGCAGGCGTCCGGGAAGGGCGAGCGGCTGGCGTGCACGCACAGCGGACGCAGCCGGGTCGGCTCCAGCACGGTGATGGCGTGCTCGACGTCCGGCGCGATCCAGATGGCCCGCTGCGGCGGCACGATCCAGCTGCTGTGGTTGGCCGTCACGCGCATCACGCCCTGCATGGCGTAGGTGAACTGGCCCCACGGGTGGTCGTGCGGCTGCAGCACGGCGTCGGCCGGCAGGTCGCGGCCGGACATGGTCAGCGGCCGGGCGGCGGTGGGGAAGTCGCAGTTCCAGTTGAACTGGGTGTGCGTGACGACCGGTATCGGCATGGCGGGATTTCGATAAATGTTGACCTTCTATCTTAAATCAGACGCGGGCGAAATGCTTACACTAGGCCTTCTTTTTTAAAGCAGGGAGGCGGCATGAACGACACTTCGTTGCTGCGGCAGGACGCCCGGGTCATCGGCCTGGTCGGGCTGGCGCACGGCACTTCGCACTTTTACCACGTGATCCTGGCGGCGCTGATACCGTGGCTGAAGCCGGAATTCCACCTGAGCTATGCCGAGCTGGGCCTGCTGATGACGGTGTTTTTCACCGTCTCCGGCGTGGGGCAGGCGATGGCCGGCTTCGTCGTCGACCGCTACAGCGCGCGCGCCGTGCTGTTCGGCGGCATCGGGCTGCTGGGACTGTCTGCGGTGATGCTGTCGAGCGCACACAGCTATGCGCAACTGATGCTGGGCGCCTTGCTGGCCGGCTGCGGCAACAGCGTGTTCCATCCGGCCGACTACACGCTGCTGAACCAGCGGGTGTCCAAAGGGAGGTTGGCGCACGGCTTCTCGGTGCACGGCATCAGCGGCAATATCGGCTGGGCGATGTCGCCGCTGTTCCTGACCTTTGTGGCCAGCCGCACCGATTGGCGCACGGCGCTGCTGAGCGCGGCCCTGCTGCCGCTGGCGGTGCTGGCGCTGCTGGTCTGGAATCGCCACGCGCTGCGGCCCGGTTCGGCTTCGGCGCCTGCGGCCCCGGCCGGAGCAGGCCAGGGCGGGGCGTTCGGCTTCCTGCGCCTGCAGGTGGTGTGGATGTGCTTTGCCTTCTTCCTGATCTCGGCGGTGGCGCTGGCCGGCATCCAGAGCTTCGCCGCGACCAGCCTGGTGAGCCTGTACGGCATGTCGCTGGCCTGGGCCACCACGGCCTACACCGCCTATATGATCGCCTCGGCGGCCGGCATGGTGTACGGCGGCTTCCTCGCGGCGGGCAGCCGCAATCACGACCGCGTCATCATCCTGGCCTTCGGCACGGCGGCGCTGCTGTCGCTGGTGCTGGCCGCCGCCGTGGCCCCTGCGTGGATGGCGGTCGCGCTGATGGGATTGATCGGCCTGGCGACCGGCATTTCCGGCCCGTCGCGCGACCTGCTGATACGGGGCGCGGCGCCGGCCAACGCCACCGGCCGCGTGTTCGGCGTCGTGTATTCCGGCCTGGACAGCGGATTGGCGCTGGGCCCGCTGCTGTTCGGCGCGCTGATGGACGCCCACCATCCGGCCGGCGTGTTCATCGGCATCGGTGCGTTCCAGGCGCTGGTGATCCTGACCGCGCTCGGCGTCGGCAGCAAGACCCGCTTGGTCGCGGCCGCCAAAACAGCATAGAATCATTGTTTCCTTCACCATATGCACGGAACGACAATGAATTTCGCCACCACCGATTTATGCGACGACAACGCCAATCTGCTGGAGGACGGCCGCCTGGCCGTGCTGCCGCCGGTGTTCCGCCACTTTGGCAAGCAGGTGCGGTTTTCGGGCCGCGTGACCACGCTCAAGGTGCATGAGGACAACGCCCTGGTGCGCTCGGTGCTGGAAACCCAGGGCGGCGGCAATGTGCTGGTGATCGACGGCGGCGGCAGCCTGCGCCGCGCGCTGGTCGGCGGCCAGCTGGGCTTGCTGGCCCAGGACAATGGCTGGGCCGGCATCATCGTCGACGGCTGCATCCGCGACACCGACGAGATCAACTCCTGCGAAATCGGCGTGCGCGCGCTGGGCGCCCATCCGCAGAAGAGCAGCAAGAAGGGTGCGGGCGAGCGCAATGTGCGGGTGCACATCCAGGGCGTGCCGGTGCAGCCGGGCGACTGGATCTATGCCGACGCCGACGGCATCCTGGTGGCTCAGCAAATGCTAGTTTCATAATGTTTTCTTTAATGAAAGATTTGTGGTATTTTTGCAATTAATATTGACACTGTTGAGGCTGCATGTAAAAATTACAATGCATCAATTTTTGGTGCATAAGTGCAGGTTCATCAGGAGTCTTCCATGAAGAAACTTACTTTTGCAGTGTTATGCGCACTGGGGCTGTCCGCCCAGGCCGCACCGGTGACGTCGATCCCGGGCGGCACGGTTTTGCCTATGCCGGTATTACAGTATTTTGGCGCCGGTCCACAAGTTTTGGCGCCAGGCGTGATCTGGAGCAGCGCCAACAACAACTCGGTCTACGGCTACGACGCCGGCTACGGCTTTGCCAACAACGGCTTCTGGGCTGGCATGCCGATGGCCGGCACGAACGACAGCTCCAGCACGATGATGCTGGCGTTCTCGCAAGCCGTCAGCGGCGTTGGCGCTTTCCTCAATTACGCCGCACCGCGCGATTACGGTACGGCGACGATTGCGGCCTATGACTCGACATTTACGCTGATCGAGTCGACTACCTTGACCTTCCTGACCAATGGCGGCAACAACCAGGGCGAGTTCCATGGCTTCATGGAAAACACGCCGTCGATCAGCTACTTCACGATGACCGGCGCCTACATCGGTGCGACCGAGTTCACCGTGCTGGCCGTGCCTGAGCCGGCAACCTACGGCATGCTGCTGGCAGGCCTGGGCCTGGTGGGGATGGCTGCCCGCCGCCGCAAAACCTGATACCCATCGCACGACTGCGCCGACACCCCGCAAGCCGCAAGGCTTGCGGGGTGTTTGCTTTTCATCAGGCGCGGCGTTCATTTCACATTGCGGGAAGTGCTGGCGGCGCGTTGCGGAGTTCTCTTTCGTTTTGAGAAATATTGTTCCGCATCATGAAAAATGATAATTATCCCATTGATTTTTATGGATAAATATCTGCTTATATGTCTTATATAAGACTGTTTTCGCGGGCGAAAAAAAGTCTACTATTTGTATAACGGATTTCGTTTTAAATAGGAGAACGCCATGACAACTCGCGAACAGCAAATCGCCGCCCTGCAACAAGACTGGGACACCAACCCGCGCTGGCAGGGCGTCACCCGCAGCTACAGCGCCGAAGACGTGGTGCGCCTGCGCGGTTCCCTGCAGATCGAGCATACGCTGGCCAGGCGCGGCGCGGACAAGTTGTGGAACTTGCTCAACGACGAGCCCTTCGTCAACGCGCTGGGTGCGCTGACCGGCAACCAGGCCATGCAGCAGGTCAAGGCCGGCCTGAAAGCGATCTACCTGTCGGGCTGGCAAGTCGCCGGCGACGCCAACCTGGCGGGGGAAATGTATCCCGACCAGTCGCTGTATCCGGCCAACTCGGTGCCCATGGTGGTCCAGCGCATCAACAACACCTTCCAGCGCGCCGACCAGATCCAGTGGTCGGAAGGCAAGGATGAGATCGACTTCTTCGCGCCCATCGTGGCCGACGCCGAGGCCGGTTTCGGCGGCGTGCTCAACGCCTACGAGCTGATGAAGTCGATGATCGCCGCCGGCGCCGCCGGCGTGCATTTCGAAGACCAGCTGGCATCGGTCAAGAAGTGCGGCCACATGGGCGGCAAGGTGCTGGTGCCGACGCGCGAGGCGGTGGAAAAGCTGACCGCGGCCCGCCTGGCGGCCGATGTCATGGGCGTCTCGACGCTGGTGATCGCCCGCACCGACGCCGAGGCGGCAGACCTGCTGACCTCGGACGTGGACGGCAACGACAGTCCGTTCTGCACCGGCGAGCGCACCGTCGAGGGCTTCTACAAGGTCAGGCCGGGCCTGGAGCAGGCGATAGCGCGCGCGCTGGCCTACGCGCCGTACGCCGACCTGGTCTGGTGCGAGACCGGCAAGCCGGACCTGGCCTTCGCCAAGCGGTTCGCCGATGCCGTGCACGCCAGGTTCCCCGGCAAGATGTTGGCGTACAACTGTTCGCCCTCGTTCAACTGGAAGAAAAACCTGGACGACGCCACCATCGCCCGCTTCCAGAAGGAGCTGGGCGCCATGGGCTACAAGTTCCAGTTCATCACGCTGGCCGGTTTCCACGCGCTCAACTACGGCATGTTCAACCTGGCGCACGGCTATGCGCGCCGCCAGATGTCGGCCTTCGTCGAGCTGCAGGAGGCGGAATTCGCCGCCGCCGAGAAGGGCTTCACGGCGGTCAAACACCAGCGCGAGGTGGGCACCGGCTACTTCGACGCCGTCACCCAGTGCATCCAGAACGGCCAGTCGTCGACCACCGCCTTGCACGGTTCGACCGAGGACGAGCAATTCTTCGACAGGAAGGTGGCCTGATGCCGCGCACGCGGCGGTGATGCCTACGCGTGCGCGGCGCTTGCTTCAGGGCTGCTTGCCCAGGTGCTGATGCAGGTGCTGCTTCAGGCGCCGCTGGAAGTCATCCACGTCGTGGATGGTGGCCAGGTCGTCGTCGACCTCCAGCATATGGGTCTTGTGGCCCGGCGCGAACGACACGTTCACTTCCATCTGGCCTTGTTTCGCCGACAGGGAATGGCCCTGCACGGCGCCCAGGATGTTGTTCTGGTCGTCGGTTACGATGGTCATCTTCATGACATGCCTCCACCTTGCAGGTTGTGGAAGGCGCCGCCTATGCCCTGGTTGTGGATCTGGACGAAATAGGTGGCGTCGCCATTGTTTTCCTTGCGCTTGCTTTGCTGGTCGGCCATGTGGACCGCGCCCTGGTTGGGCGCCTTGACGTCGGCCGAGGCGAACTGCGTGCCATGGTCGCTGGGATAGCTGTAGCTCCAGAACGCCGTCTGCCCCGGCGCCAGGAAGGTCAGCGGACCTACGTTGTTGAATGCCATAATGTCCTCCATGAAAGGTCGCCGCGCCTGCGGATGCAGAACGGCCGTTCCATGTTAGTCACCATGGCGGTGCACGCTTTGATGCAAACGATATGGGCGCATTTTTGGCTGGCGGCGCTTTCTAGTGGATAATGCGGGATTGTTCTGCAACGCCACTATTTAGGAAGTACCAAGCTTATGTTGAGTTACCGCCACGCCTTTCATGCGGGTAATCACGCCGATGTGTTGAAGCATTTCGTGACCATCCAGTTGATGCAGTATCTGAATCAGAAAGATACCGCCTACAGCTACATCGACACCCACTCCGGCGCCGGCGTGTACGCGCTCGACGGCTCCTTCGCCTCCAAGAACGCCGAATACGACACCGGCATCGGCCCGCTGTGGGAGCGCACCGACATGCCCGCGCCGCTCAAGGAATACGTCGACCTGATCCGCGCCATGAACCCGAGCGGCAAGATGCGCTACTACCCCGGCTCGCCCTACATCGCCGACCAGGTCGCGCGCGAGCACGACCGCCTGCGCCTGTTCGAACTGCATCCGGCCGATTCCAAGCTGCTGGCCGATAACTTCCGCAAGCTCGACGAGCACGCCGCGCAGCAGGGCATCCGCCCGACCACGCGCGGCAAGCGCGTGCTGGTGACGCGCGGCGACGGCTTCCAGGCGCTGAAGGCGCTGCTGCCGCCGCCGTCGCGCCGCGCGCTGGTGCTGATCGATCCGCCGTACGAAGACAAGCAGGACTACAAAAAGGTCAAGGACACGCTGGCCGAGGCGCTGGTGCGCTTCCCGACCGGCACCTATGCGGTCTGGTATCCGCTGCTGCAGCGCATGGAATCGCGCCAGTTCGCCGACAAGCTCAAGCAGCTGCAATGCAGCGACTGGCTCAACGTCGTGCTGACCACCAATACGCCGATGCCGGACGGTTTCGGCCTGCACAGCAGCGGCATGTTCATCCTGAACCCGCCGTACACGCTGGAGCCGATGTTGAAGGAAGTGATGCCCTACCTGGTCAAGGTGCTGGGCAAGGATGCCGGCGCCCGATTCACGCTGGAAAGCGGCAAGCCGACGGGTACGCGCAACACTGCGGTGCGCCGGCCGGTCAGTCGCTAGAAAAATGTTGTCAGGACGGTATAGCAGGGTATAGTCTGCTAGTTAGCGGGTTGCCGCTTGAGACGGCAACCCGAATTAAGCAGATTGCAGATGGGGAGCTTCCCATGATGATGACGTCGTCAACGGTGCCGTCCAAGCTTGCTGACAACTTCTTTCTCGCGCGCCAGCCCATCCTCAACCGGGGACAGCGGCTGGTGGCATATGAGCTGCTGTTCCGCGACGCCCGCTTGCGCAACGAAGCCAGCATCACCGACGACGCCGAGGCCACCGCCACCGTGATCGCCCACGCCTCCGAGCTGGGCATGGAGCACGTGGTGGGCGACCAGATGGCCTTCGTCAACGTCGACGCCATCGGCCTGATGAGCGATTTCATCCGCTTCCTGCCGAACGACAAAGTCATCCTCGAAATCCTCGAAACCGTCAAAGCCACGCCGGAAGTGCTGGACCGCATACGCGAGCTCAAGCAGGCCGGCTTCAAGTTCGCGCTGGACGATGTGATCGGCCAGTCCGAGGACGTGCAGAAATTCCAGCCGCTGTGCGACGTCATCAAGGTCGACATCAAGGAAATGCAGCCCGGCACCTTGCCGGCGCTGGCGCGCGTGCTGAAGAACCCCAAGCAGAAGCTGCTGGCCGAGAAGGTCGAGACGATGGAGGAGTTCCAGCAATGCATGGAGCTGGGCTTCGAATACTTCCAGGGCTATTATTTCGCGCGGCCCGTCATCCTCAGCGGCAAGAAGATCTCGCCGTCGCAGCGCAGCGTGCTGCATTTGCTGGACCTGCTCAACACCGACGCCAGCAGCCATGAGATCGAACGCAGCGTCAAGCACGACGCGCTGATCACGCTGAACCTGCTGCGGCTGGTGAACACGCCGGCGGTCGGCGCGCGCTACCGCATCAACTCGGTCGGCCATGCGCTGATGGTGCTGGGGCGGCGCCAGCTCAGGCGCTGGCTGCAGATCCTGCTGTACGTGAAGGGCGGCGGCACGCAGGAGTTCACCTCGCCGCTGCTGCAGCTGGCCACCACGCGCGGCAAGACCATGGAATTGATGGTCGAACATTTGCGGCCGGGGCAGCGCGTCAGCGCCGACATCGGTTTCACGGTGGGCGTGATGTCGCTGATGGATACGCTGTTCTCGATCCACATGCGCGACGTGCTGGAAAGCGTCAACGTGCTGGACGAGGTGCGCGCCGCGCTGCTGCACCGCAGCGGCGACTACGGCAGCATGCTGAGCCTGATCGAGCACATCGAGCGCAACCGCGACGGCAAGCTGCTGGCGCAGATGCTGCACCAGCTGGAGCTGACGCCGGCCGAGCTGTACGCGATCCAGCTGGCCGCGATCGAGTGGGTGACGGACTACACCCGCGGCGTCTGACCCCGGATTACTGGCCCAGCAGCAGGAACACGGTGGGCTTCTTGTGGAAGTCCGGCGCCTTGGCGCTCTTCCATTGCGACGCGCTCATGGTGCGGATGGTTTCCGATGGCAGGCTGAGGTCGGTCGCCACGCAGAGCAGCGTGCCCGGCGCGCACGCCGCCGTCAACGCTTCCAGCATGGCGGCGTTGCGGTAGGGCGTTTCAATGAACAGCTGCGTTTGCTTTTCCTTGCGCGAGCGCTGTTCCAATTCCTTGATGCGGGTGGCGCGCTGCGCGGCGTCGGTCGGCAGATAGCCGTTGAAGGCGAAGCTCTGTCCGTTCAAGCCGCTCGCCATGACCGCCAGCAGCAGCGACGACGGTCCAACCAGCGGCCGCACCGGGATGTTGTGCTGATGCGCCAGCCGCACCAGGTCGGCGCCCGGGTCGGCCACCGCAGGCACGCCGGCTTCCGACACCAGTCCGCCATCCTGCCCGGCCAGCAGCGGCGCCAGCAGGCCCGCCAGCGCGGCGGCCGGGGTGTTGACGTTGAGTTCGGAGATGGCGATTTCCTGCAGCGGCTTGGCCAGCGGATGGTTGGCGTTGACCAGCTTGAGGAAGGCGCGCGCGGTCTTGGCGTTCTCGGCGACAAAGTAATCGAGTTGCGAAGTGATGCGCTGCACCTGTTCGGGCAGTACGGAGGAGAGCGCTTCAGTCTCGCCCAGGGTGTTCGGTATTAAGAAGAGGGTGCCGGTCATAAAAACAGTCAGGTAGTAAAGAAGGAAACGCCGATGTTGCGCAGCATGCCTGTCAGCGCGATCAAAGGCAAGCCGGTGAGGGCGGTCGGGTCGCTGCTGTCGATGCGTTCCAGGATGGCGATGCCGAGCGCCTCGTTCTTGGCGCTGCCGGCGCAGTCGTAGGGCTGCTCGATGCGCAGGTAGGCGTCCAGCTCGGCGTCCGGCAGGTCGCGGAACTTGACCACGGTCCGGATGTCTTCCACCTGTGCCGTGCCGTCGCGGCCATCCCACACGCACAGCGCGGTGTGGAAGATCACTTCGCGGCCGCGCATCTTCTGCAGCTGGGCCAGCGCGTTGGCATGGTTGCCCGGCTTGCCGATCTGCTCATCGTCCAGCGTGGCGACCTGGTCGGAGCCGATGACGATGCAGCCCGGCAGCTTGGCGGCCACGGCGGCGGCTTTTTCGCGCGCCAGGCGCAGCGCGGTGGCGCTGGGCGTCTCACCGGGCAGCGGGCTTTCGTCGATATCGGGCACCGCCACGTCGAACGGCAGTTGCAGCCGTGATAAGAGTTCGCGGCGATACGCGGAACTGGAGGCGAGTACGAGTAAACTTGATGTCATGAGGGGAATGTTATATGCTCTGTCGCCGGACGTGCCAGCGGCAAAAAAGAACGAAAAATACGCTAAGGCTTTGACTTGACGATGAAAACCCTGTTATTATCGCAGGTTTTCCGGGGAAATTTTCTGTAATGAATGCTATTGTGATCGACGCCTTTGAATTTTGTCGGAGCAACGGCAGCCAGCAAGGCGTGACGCCTGTTGCCGAAATGACCCGTTTGACCAAGGATTGTGCCGATACGTCGGGTACGATCGCCTGGAAAGCAGTAGGGGGCACCAGCAAGATGGGCTTCCCGCAGATGACGCTGTCGGTTTCCGGCACCGTGCAACTGGTCTGCCAGCGCTGCCTGACGCCTTACGCGCACACCATCGACGCACAAACCGTGCTGATGCTGGGCAAGGACGACGAGCAAGCGGACGAGATCGAAGAAATGATCAACGACGAGACGATCGATGTGATCGTCGGCAGCCGCAGCATGGAGCTGATGGACTTGGTGGAAGACGAAGCGCTGCTGGCCCTGCCGCATACGCCGAAACATGATGTCTGCCCCGACTCCGCTCTGCTGGACAAGGCAAAAAGCGCGAAGTTGTCGCCGTTCGACGCCCTCAAGGGCCTCAAATCCGAATAAAGCAGTACCGAATAAGTAGTGTTGTAAAGAACGTGTCAAACGCGTGTAGTAAATCGAGTATGGCAAGTCAGCAGTGAAATGTAGTAAATCTCAGTTTAACTATGCCGGTTCAGTTTTGCCGGCAGGATACTCGATTCGCATGTATTTGCTGGTCGAATGTGTTAAAATTTTAGAACTTATGTATTAGGAGTCATTAACATGGCAGTTCAACAGAACAAGAAGTCCCCTTCGAAGCGCGGTATGCACCGTTCGCACGATTTCCTGGTTGCTCCACAACTGGGTATCGAGCCAACCACCGGTGAAACCCACCTGCGTCACCACATCAGCCCTAACGGCTTCTACCGTGGTCGTAAAGTCCTGAAAACCAAAAACGACGAGTAATCGACGCTTTTGCTGGACCCGGAAATAGGCGGTGCTACGTGGATAACTCGCGGAGCATCGCTTTTTCTTTATCATCGGCTGCAATCCTCTTTTGCACACCGTCATTTTGAAACGCGTAGACCTGGATGTGGTTGGTCCGCAGCTTGCCGCAGCTTGCCCCGCATGGGCTGGAGCGTGGTACTGAATCAAAACAAATGACAATCAAAATTTCTATCGACTGCATGGGTGGCGATCACGGCCCGTCGGTCACTATCCCCGCAGCAGTTTCCTTCCTCAAACGTGAGCCTGACGCTGAACTGATCCTGGTCGGTTTGGAGGACGTCATCCGTGCGGAACTGAAAAAGCAGCACGCCGAGGCGCATCCGCGCATCACCGTGCAACACGCCTCCGAACAAGTCACCATGGACGATCCGCTCGAAGTGGCCCTGCGCCGCAAGAAGGATTCGTCGATGCGCGTCGCCATCGAGCAAGTCAAGGACGGCAAGGCCCAGGCCTGCGTCTCGGCCGGCAATACCGGCGCGCTGATGGCGGTGTCGCGCTACGTGCTCAAGACCATGACCGGCGTCGACCGTCCGGCCATCTGCGGCATCATGCCGAACCAGAAGAATGGTCCGACCTATATGCTGGACCTGGGCGCCAACGTCGATTGCGAACCGCATCACCTGCACCAGTTCGCCATCATGGGTTCGGTGCTGGTCTCGGCCATGGAAAAAATCGCCCGCCCCACCATCGGCCTGCTGAACGTCGGCACCGAGGACATCAAGGGCAATGAAGTGGTCAAGGCCACCAGCAAGCTGCTGCAGGCCGACCACGAGCGCGGCGCGCTCAACTTCCACGGCAACGTCGAAGGCAACGACATCTTCAAGGGCACCACCGATATCGTGGTGTGCGATGGCTTTGTCGGCAATGTGACCTTGAAGGCGGTGGAGGGCGTCGCACGATTCTTTGGCGACACCCTGCGCACGGAATTCAAGCGTAACCTGTTGACCATGCTGGGCGCTTTGCTCGGCGGTGGTGCGCTGAAGGCGGTCAAGGACCGCTTCCAGCCATCGCGCCACAATGGCGCCAGTCTGCTGGGCCTGCGCGGCCTGGTGTTCAAGAGCCATGGCGGCGCCGATGCCTATTCTTTTGAGTGGGCGATCCGGCGCGCGTATGATGCTGCAAAAAATGATGTGTTGGGGCATATCTCGGAAATGATCGCCGAGCTCATGCCGCGCAACACGGATACCCCGGAAGTACCAAGCTCAACTATTTAGTGGACGGTAGAACGGCATGACTTTGTACAGCAAAATTATAGGCACCGGCAGCTACCTGCCGGAAAAGCGTGTGACCAACCAGGACCTGGCTGATCAACTCGCCGCCAAGGGCATAGAGACCTCGGACGAATGGATCGTCAGCCGCAGCGGTATTTCGGCGCGCCACTTCGCCGAGCCTGAACAGAAATCGTCCGACCTGGCGGTCAACGCCGCCAAGAAGGCGCTGGAAATGGCCGGTCTGGAACCGAACGACATCGACCTGATCGTGCTGGCCAGCTCGACGCCGGACTTCTTCGGCAGCTTCCCCAGCACCGCCTGCATCGTCCAGAAAAAACTGGGCATGACCAACAACAGCGCGGCGGTCGACGTGCAAGCCGTGTGCAGCGGCTTCGTCTACGCCGTGTCCACCGCCGACGCCTTCATCCGCGCCGGCGTGCACAAGAACGTGCTGGTGATCGGCGCCGAAGTGTTTTCGCGCATCCTCAATTTCGACGACCGCACCACCTGCGTGCTGTTCGGCGACGGCGCCGGCGCCATCGTGCTGAGCGCCTCGGAAGAGCCGGGCATCCTGGCGACCAAGCTGCACGCGGACGGCCGTCATTCGGACATCCTCAGCGTGCCGGGTTCGGTCGATGGCGGCGCGGTTGCCGGCAGCGCCTTCCTGTACATGGATGGTCCGGCCGTGTTCAAGCTGGCCGTATCGGTGCTGGAGAAGGTCGCGCACGAAGCGCTGGACAAGGCCAATATGACGGCCGACCAGATCGACTGGCTGATACCGCACCAGGCCAACATCCGCATCATGAACAGCACCGCCAAGAAGCTGGGCCTGCCTGCCTGGAAGATGGTCGTCACCGTTGACCAGCACGGCAACACCTCGGCCGCCTCGATCCCGCTGGCGCTGGACGTCGCCGTGCGCGACGGCCGCATCAAGAAGGGACAGCACATCATGATGGAAGGCGTAGGCGGCGGCTTCACCTGGGGCGCGGTGTTGGCGCGTTTTTAAGGGCCTGAATTAGAATTAGAGTTCTAACGGACTCGGCGGTAGCAAAGCTGTCACGATGGCATGCTAGCGTAGCGTTCAATAAAAATGAGATGGATGAAGTATGACTAAATTTGCTTTTGTATTTCCAGGCCAGGGTTCGCAAGCGATCGCGATGATGGACGGCTTTGCCGGCAACCCGGTGGTGGCGCAGACCATCGCCGAGGCATCCGACGCGCTGCAATTCGACCTCGGCAAGCTGATCGCCGAAGGTCCGAAGGAAGAGCTGGACCTGACCACCAACACCCAGCCGGTCATGCTGACCGCTGCGGTCGCCGTCTACCGTGCATGGATCGCCGCCGGCGGTCCGCTGCCATCCATCGTTGCCGGCCACAGCCTGGGTGAATACTCGGCGCTGGTGGCTGCCGGTGTGATCTCGTTCAAGGATGCCGTGCCGCTGGTGCGCTTCCGCGCGCAGGCGATGCAGGAAGCCGTGCCGGTTGGCATGGGCACCATGGCCGTCGTGCTGGGCCTGTCGGATGATGATGTGCGCGCCGCCTGCGCCGAAGCCGCGGCCGCCGTGGCCGGTTCGGTGGTCGAGGCCGTCAACTTCAACGCGCCAGCGCAGGTCGTGATCGCCGGCGACACCGCTGCGGTCGAGCGCGCCTGCGAGATCGCCAAGGCCAAGGGCGCCAAGCGCGCCATGAAGCTGCCGGTGTCGGCGCCATTCCATTCGTCGCTGCTGAAGCCGGCTTCGGACCGCCTGCGCGACTACATGGAAGGCCTGACGTTCTCGGCGCCGCAGATCGCGCTGATCAACAACGTCGACGTCGCCGTGCTGACCGATCCGGCCAGCATCAAGGACGCCCTGGTGCGCCAGGCCGCAGCGCCGGTGCGCTGGGTTGAAACCATGCAGAAGGTCGCCGCCGAAGGCATCACGCAAGTGGTCGAGTGCGGACCTGGCAAGGTGCTGATGGGCTTGACCAAGCGCATCGACGCCACCCTGGTCGGCGACGCGATCACCGATCAAGCATCGCTGGAACGCGTGTTGACCCTGCTCAAATAAGCAGCCGGGTCTTCAGGCACACTCTAAACGTTTAAGGAACACCATGAATTTAGCAAATCAAGTTGCCCTGGTAACGGGCGCATCGCGCGGCATCGGCAAGGCCATCGCCCAGGAGCTGGCCCGTCAAGGCGCCCGCGTGATCGGCACCGCCACCACCGAAGCCGGCGCGGAAGCGATCTCGGCTTATCTGGCCGAGTTCGGCGCCGAGGCCGGCAAGGGCATGGTACTCAACGTCACCGACCCTGAGCGCTGCGCCGCCGTCATCGACGAGATCGGCAAAACCTGGGGCGCCGTCGGCATCCTGGTCAACAACGCCGGCATCACGCAGGACCAGCTGGCCATGCGCATGAAGGACGAGGAGTGGGACAGCGTCATCGCCACCAACCTGAGCTCGGTCGGCCGCCTGTCGCGCGCCGTCCTGCGCGGCATGATGAAAGCCAAGACCGGGCGTATCATCAACATCACCTCGGTGGTGGCGTCCTCCGGCAATCCGGGCCAGATGAACTACGCCGCCGCCAAGGCCGGCGTCGAGGGCATGGGCCGCGCGCTGGCGCGCGAGATCGGCAGCCGCAACATCACCGTCAACAGCGTGGCGCCGGGCTTCATCGACACCGACATGACCAAGGGCCTGGGCGAAGAGCAGCACGCCGCCCTGTTGACGCAGATTCCGCTGGCACGCCTGGGCAAACCCGAGGATATCGCCGCCGCCGTCGCCTTCCTGGCGTCGCCGCAAGCAGCGTATATTACCGGCACCACCCTGCACGTGAACGGCGGGATGTATATGAACTGATGCGTTCCGGTGGCGTAAAATCCACCGGTTCTCGTCTTTTAGCAGTGATTTCGGATTAGTTGTGGGCAAATACGCAGCAGCTACCGAAATTAGTTTTTCAGTGCGCAAACCTGATAAAATGCGCGCTTTCCGTAACAAACAAAATGGAGCCATAACATGTCGGATATCGAACAACGCGTTAAGAAAATCGTCGCTGAGCAACTGGGCGTCGCCGAAGCAGACATCAAGATCGAATCCTCGTTCGTCGACGACCTCGGCGCTGACTCCCTGGACACCGTTGAACTGGTGATGGCCCTGGAAGACGAATTCGAAATGGAAATCCCTGACGAACAAGCAGAAAAGATCACCACCGTGCAGCAAGCGATCGACTACGCTACCGCCCACGTCAAGGCGTAATTTCTGCCCGATCGACTTTAGGAGAATCGCTTGAGAGGTTCTAAAAACCGTCGTGTTGTCATCACCGGCCTGGGCGCCGTGACTCCGGTCGGCAATACCGTTGCCGAATCGTGGGCCGCGATCACCGAGGGTAAATCCGGGATTGCCAACATCACCAAGTTTGATGCGCAAGCTTTCACCACCAAGTTCGCCGGTGAAGTCAAAGGCTTCAATATCGAGGATTACATCCCCGCTAAGGAAGCGCGCCACATGGATACCTTCATCCATTACGGCATGGCGGCCGGCATCCAGTCGGTGCAAGACTCCGGCATAGTCGTCACCGAAGAGAATGCCGATCGCATCGGCGTCATCATCGGTTCCGGTATCGGCGGCCTGCCGCTGATCGAAGCCACCAAGGAAGAGTACGACAAGCGCGGTCCGCGCCGTATCTCGCCTTTCTTCGTGCCTGCCTCGATCATCAATATGATCTCGGGCAACCTGTCGATCAAGTACGGCATGCGTGGTCCTAACCTGTCGATCGTCACGGCCTGCACCACCGGCCTGCACTGCATCGGCGCGGCCGCCCGCATGATTGAGTACGGCGATGCCGACGTCATGGTGGCCGGCGGTGCGGAATCGACCGTATCGCCACTGGGTCTGGGCGGTTTCGCCTCGGCCCGCGCGCTGTCGACCCGCAACGACGATCCAGCGACCGCGTCCCGCCCATGGGACATGGACCGCGACGGTTTCGTGCTGGGCGAAGGCGCCGGCGTGATGGTGCTCGAAGAGTACGAGCACGCCAAGGCCCGCGGCGCCAAGATCTACGCCGAGCTGCTGGGGTTCGGGATGAGCGCTGACGCTTATCACATGACCTCGCCATTGGAAGATGGCAGCGGCGGCAGCAAGTCCGTGATTGCAGCGCTGGCCAACGCCGGCATCAATCCGGACCAGGTGAACTACCTGAACGCACACGGTACGTCGACCCCGCAGGGCGACGTGGCGGAAGTGCAGGGCATCAAGCGCACCTTCGGCGCGCACGCCAAGAACATGGTGATCAATTCGACCAAGTCGATGACCGGTCACTTGTTGGGCGGCGCCGGCGGCCTGGAAGCGGTGTTTACGGTGCTGGCGGTACACCATCAGGTGTCGCCTCCGACCATCAACATCTTCAACCAGGACCCTGCTTGCGACCTGGACTTCTGCGCCAACGTGGCCCGTCCGATGAAGATCGAGTATGCAGTCAAGAACTCGTTCGGCTTCGGCGGCACCAACGGCAGCCTGGTGTTCGGTAAGATCTAAAGTCCGTAAAAGTTCGACTCCGCGTTGAACTAATCCACGCCAGCCCTGTCCAAACAGGGTGAGCGTGGATTCGGCGCCGGCATTCGCCGGCGCCAGAATTGCCCGGCCTTCGCGGCCGGCGCTTCCGAATGTAATCCCCTGTGTTGTTGTGCGTCCGCTGCCCATGTCGATTGCGGTCTCTGTCATCGTTCGCCCCTCGTCCGGCCTGCGCGTGCTGCATGCCGGCCTGTGCTGTTGCGTGATGGCCTCGGCCGCAGCCTGTCCGGGCTGGTGCGCGCCGCTGCTGTGCGTGCTGGCCGGCTTGCTCGGCTGGCGCGGGCGGCCGCATCGTAATGTGTGCCAGCTTGATATTTCCGGTGTCGGCCAGTTGCGGCTGGCGGTATACCGGGAAGACGGGTTGGCGCTGCGCCTGCTGCAAGGTTCGACCATATGGCCGGGCTTGCTTCTATTGCGGCTGGGCGGCGACGGCGGCAGGGTGCAGGTGCTGATAGTGCTGCCCGACAGCGTCACGCCCGCCGACTGGCGCGCCTTGTCGCTGGCCTGCCGGGCCATCACCGCACGTGCTGAAATAAAAACGCGAACACTGTGAACTTCTTGCAGCGGGCTAACTCTATAGCATATGGCTACAGAATTCGGCCACGCTGCAGGCCATCGAGGAATGCAGGAGTGACGACAGAACGTGAGTGTGACCAGGTGCTGGTGGACCGGGTGCGGGATGGTGACAAGCAGGCGTTTGATTTGCTGGTGGCGAAGTACCAACGCCGGCTGATGCGCCTGCTATCGCGCATCGTCCACGATCCGGCCGAAGCCGAGGATGTGGTGCAGGAGACATTTATCAAGGCCTACCGCGCGCTGCGGCATTTCCGTGGCGACTCGGCCTTCTATACCTGGCTCTACCGCATCGGCATCAACACCGCCAAGAACTTCCTGGCCACGCAGGGCCGCCGCACGCCCACGTCGACCGAAGCCGACGCCGAACAAGCCGAAGCCTTTAACGATGGCGAGCATTTGCGCGACATCAATACGCCGGAGTCCATGCTGGCGAGCAAGCAGATCGCCCAGACCGTCAACGCGGCGATGGATGCCTTGCCCGTGGATTTGCGTACCGCGATCGCCTTGCGCGAGATCGAGGGACTGAGCTATGAGGAGATCTCCGACATCATGGCCTGTCCCATCGGTACTGTGCGCAGCCGTATCTTCCGCGCCCGCGAAGTCATCGCCGAAAAATTGAAGCCTTTGTTGGACTTGCCTGTTGACAAGCGCTGGTAAGGCGGGAATGATGGCAAGTGTTATTGGCAACTGGCAATGCGCCTGCGGCTGGCGCGGCGGACGTGTTTTGACATGGCGGGATACGCGATGGATACCCAGAAAAGACTGCACGAAAACATCTCGGCGCTGGCCGACGGTGAGCTGGCGGACAGCGAGCGCGAGCTTGCCCTGGCGGCGCTCGACACGGCGGAAGGGCAGGCGGCCTGGCGTGCCTACCATCTGGCCGGCGACGTGCTGCGCGACCAGGCCGGCGGCGCCCTGAGCGCCGGCTTCAGCGCCTCGCTGGCGGCCCGCCTCGCGGCCGAGCCTGTCTACACGGCCGGCGCCGCGCCGGCCGAACGCGCGGGCGACCCGTCGGCGCCCGCACCCGACCAGGCCGAATCGCCGGCCGACGTCATCTTGCCCTGAAACGCATACGCTTATAACATCTGCGAGCGCGCCATCAGGCGACTTTTCGCTTACCATACGCTAGCCTCAGCCACGTGCAACCTTGCCGGCTGGGTACTTGCGTTCCGGAACTTTACAAAGACTGATACTTTCCATGAAAAATAATTTCGCTGCTGGTAGTAAAACTCTTTCCGCGCTGCTGGTCAGCGCAAGCGTATGGATGTCGCCGGCCGTGCTCGGCATGGCCCCGGCGATGGCCGCCGCGCCGGTCACGGGCGCCGTCATCGGCCTGCCCGATTTCGCCGACCTGGTCGACCGCGTCGGCCCGGCCGTGGTCAACATCCGCACCACCGAACGTCTCAAGCTCGGCGGTCGCGGCAATGCCGACGGCCAGCCGGGCGAAGAGGAAATGCAGGAATTCCTGCGCCGCTTCTTTGGCGGCGCGCTGCCGCAGCCGGGCAACCCGGGCGGCAGGGCCGTGCCGCGCGGCCGCCGCCAGGCGCCGTCCGACGAGCCGGTGCAGCGCGGCGTCGGTTCCGGCTTCATCCTGTCGGCCGACGGCTATGTGATGACCAACGCCCATGTGGTCGACGGCGCCGACGAGGTGTTCGTCACGCTGACCGACAAGCGCGAGTTCAAGGCCAAGGTGCTGGGCGCCGACGCCCGCACCGACGTGGCCGTGCTGAAGATCGAGGGCGACAAGCTGCCCTTCCTGGTGATGGGCGATTCGGACAAGATCCGCGTCGGCGAATGGGTGATCGCGATCGGCTCGCCGTTCAACCTGGAGAACACCGTCACCGCCGGCATCATCTCGGCCAAGCAGCGCGACACCGGCGACTACCTGGCGCTGATCCAGAGCGACGTCGCGGTCAATCCCGGCAACTCGGGCGGCCCGCTGATCAATATGCGCGGCGAAGTGATCGGCATCAATTCGCAGATCGCCACGCTGTCGGGCGGCTCCAACGGCATCTCCTTCGCCGTGCCGATCGACGAGGCGATCCGCGTGTCGGAGCAGTTGAAGAAAAACGGCAAGGTCACGCGCGGCCGCATCGGCGTGCAGATCGGCGAAGTCAGCAAGGAAGTGGCGGAGTCGCTGGGCCTGAAGAGCGCGCAGGGCGCCGAAGTGTCGCTGGTCGAGCCGGGCGGTCCTGCCGACAAGGCCGGCATCAAGGCCGGCGACATCATCCTCAAGTTCAACGGCGTGCCGGTGAACCGTTCCTCCGACCTGCCGCGCCTGGTTGGCGGCACGGCGCTGGCCAGCAAGGCCACCGTCACCGTGTGGCGCAAGGGCCAGCAGCTGGACTTGCCTGTCACCGTGGCCGAGCTGGAAGGTGACAAGGTCGCCAAGGCCGGCAAGGGCAAGGGCAAAGGTGGCGCGGCAGAGCCGGAAGCGGCCAAGGCCAATGCGCTGGGCTTGAAGGTCAGCGACCTGACCGCCGAGCAGAAGAAGGAATTGGGCGTCGACGGCGGCGTGGTGGTCGATGCGGCCGAGGGCGTGGCCGGCCGCGCCGGCGTGCAGGAGGGCGATGTGCTGCTGCAACTGAACAACATCGAAGTCAAGGACGCCAAGCAGTTCAACGCGGCCGTGGCCAAGCTCGATGCGAAGAAGCCGTCGGTGCTGCTGGTGCGCCGCGGCGACGTGGCGCAGTTCGTTTCCGTGCGCCCTAGCGCGAAGTAATCGGCTGATTGAGCCGCGCAGCACCCCGCGAAGGTCGGGGTCTGACCCCGTACGGGGTCAGACCCCCGGTCGCCGCAGTGCGGGGTGAGCGGCGACCGCATACCATGCATTTCACCCTCTATTCCCGCAGCTACTGCCACCTCTGCCAGGACATGCTGGACGCCCTGATGCGCCTGCAAACCCCGTCCCGGCCCATCACGGTGGATGTCATCGATGTCGATGCCGACGACGCCCTGGTGGCCCGTTTCGACGAACTGGTGCCGGTGCTGTACGCCGACCTGTCCCAGCCCGAGCTGTGCCACTACTTCCTCGACGAAGCCAAAGTGCGCGAAGTGCTTAATAAATAAGCATTTTCGCCGCGTTTTTTGCCTCAAAGCCTTAAGCAATATGCATTTCGCACTGCATAAGTCGGCCTTTCCCCTCTGAAATCCGGTAAAATGCGGGGGGTAGAAAAGCTTCCGTTTTGCTTTTAGTGGCTGTCATCAAGGCGCTCGCCAGGGCATTACCGCCCCGCTCGGAGCGCTTTTTTCGTATTGCGCGCAGCGGTTGTCAGCTGTGTTTGCGCCCCGTCGTTTCAAACCCGTTTTTGAATATTTGTTAATGAACAACATACGCAATTTTTCCATCATCGCCCACATCGACCACGGTAAATCCACCCTGGCGGACCGCATCATTCAATTGTGCGGTGGCTTGTCCGAACGCGAGATGGAGTCGCAAGTGCTCGATTCGATGGATCTGGAGCGCGAACGCGGCATTACGATCAAAGCCCAGACCGCAGCCCTGCAATACAAGGCCCGCGACGGCATCGTCTACAACCTGAACCTGATCGATACCCCCGGCCACGTCGACTTCTCGTATGAAGTGTCGCGCTCGCTGTCGGCTTGCGAAGGCGCGCTGCTGGTGGTCGACGCCTCGCAAGGCGTGGAAGCCCAGACCGTGGCCAACTGCTACACCGCGCTCGACCTGGGCGTGGAAGTGGTGCCGGTCCTGAACAAGATCGACTTGCCTAACGCCGATCCGCCGACCGCGATCGCCGAGATCGAAGACGTGATCGGCATCGAAGCCGGCGACGCCGTCCACTGCTCGGCCAAGACCGGCCTGGGCGTGGAAGACGTGCTGGAATCGATCATCGCCAAAGTCCCGCCGCCGAAGGGCGACCCGGACGCGCCGCTGCAAGCGCTGATCGTCGACTCGTGGTACGACCCGTATGTTGGCGTGGTCATGCTGGTGCGCGTGATGAACGGCACCCTGAAGCCGAAAGACAAGATCAAGCTGATGGCCACCGACTCGCTGCAGCTGGTGGAAGACGTCGGCATCTTCGCGCCGCGCTCGGTTTCGCTGCCGCAGCTGTCGGCAGGCCAGGTGGGCTTCATCATCGCCGGCATCAAGGAACTGAAGGCCGCCAAGGTGGGCGACACCGTCACCCTGGCCAACCGTCCCGCGCCGGCGCCGCTGCCAGGCTTCAAGGAAGTGCAGCCGCAAGTGTTCGCCGGCCTGTTCCCGGTAGAAGCCAACCAGTACGACGCGCTGCGCGACTCGCTGGAAAAGCTCAAGCTGAACGACGCCGCGCTGATGTACGAGCCGGAAGTATCGCAGGCGCTGGGCTTCGGCTTCCGCTGCGGCTTCCTCGGCCTGCTGCACATGGAAATCGTCCAGGAACGCCTGGAGCGCGAATTCGACATGGACCTGATCACCACGGCCCCGACCGTGGTGTACGAAGTGGTCATGCGCGACGACAGCATCATCAAGGTCGACAATCCGTCCAAGATGCCGGAGCCGACCAAGATCAACGAAATCCGCGAGCCCATCGTCACGGTCAACCTGTACATGCCGCAAGAGTACGTCGGCTCAGTGATCACGCTGTGCATCGGCAAGCGCGGCGTGCAGATGGACATGGCTTACCATGGCCGCCAGGTCAAGCTGGTCTATGAAATGCCGATGGGCGAGATCGTGCTGGACTTCTTCGACAAGCTGAAATCCACCTCGCGCGGCTACGCGTCGATGGACTACGAGTTCAAGGAATACCGCGCCTCCGACGTGGTCAAGGTCGACATGCTGATCAACGGCGAGAAGGTCGATGCGCTGGCCATCATCGTCCACCGTTCCAACTCCGCCTACCGCGGCCGCCAGGTGGCCGCCAAGATGCGCGAACTGATCCCGCGCCAGATGTTCGACGTCGCGATCCAGGCCGCCATCGGCGTCAACGTGATCTCGCGCGAGAACGTCAAGGCGCTGCGCAAGAACGTGCTGGCCAAGTGCTACGGCGGCGACATCAGCCGTAAGAAGAAACTGTTGGAAAAGCAAAAAGCAGGTAAAAAACGCATGAAGCAAGTGGGCTCGGTAGAGATTCCACAAGAAGCGTTCCTGGCAATCTTACAAGTGGACGACAAATGAACCTGCAAGTGATCTTAGGTAACTTTGCTTTAATCCTGTTCGTGCTGATGGTGATCACCGGTGTGATCTGGTTCCTGGACGTGTTCTACCTGGCCAAGCAGCGCCGTGCCGCCGCCGACCGCGCGCTGGCCGACTACGACGCCCGCAACGCCAAGCTGACCGCCGACGGCATCAAGGTCGACAACCTGGGCAACCGCGCCGCGATCGAAGCGAACCTGCTGCGCCAGCCGACCTGGATCGAGTACTCGGGCAGCTTCTTCCCGGTGATCGCGCTGGTGTTCTTCCTGCGCTCCTTCCTGTTCGAGCCGTTCAAGATCCCGTCGTCGTCGATGGTGCCGACCCTGCTGGTGGGCGATCTGATCCTGGTGAACAAGTTCACCTACGGCATCCGCCTGCCGGTGCTGAACCAGAAGATCGTGCAGATCAACAACCCGCAGCGCGGCGACGTCATGGTGTTCAAATATCCGCTGGATATGACCCAGGATTACATCAAGCGCGTCATTGGCGTGCCGGGTGATAAAATCACGTATGAAAACAAGCGCTTGACGGTCAATGGCGTGGAAGTGAAGTACACGCCGCTGGACGACTACCTCGACGACGAACACTTGCAGTACAACAAGCAGTTCCAGGAAAACCTGACCGGCGTCAGCCACCGCATCCTCAACAACGAGGCGGCGCCTACGTTGAGCCTGGATGGCGTGAAGAAGTTCCCTTACAGCGAAAACTGCACCTACAAGTACGAAGGCTTTACTTGTGTTGTTCCGCAAGGCAACTACTTCATGATGGGCGACAACCGCGACAACAGCGCGGACAGCCGCTACTGGGGCTTTGTGCCGGACAAGAACATTGTCGGTAAAGCCATCGTCGTGTGGATGAACCTGGGCAATCTGCGCCGCATCGGCAGCATCAACTAATCATCCGCTCAGCGCACACTCGGTCGAAAGGGAATAAGATGCAATCAGGCTTGAAACGGCAGAACGGCATTTCCCTGGTCGGCCTGATCTTCGTGCTGGCCGCGCTGGGCTTCATCGGCGTGCTGGCGCTGAAGATCGTGCCGACCTACACCGAGTACCGCGCGATCCAGAACGCCATCGTCACGGCCAAGGCCACCGGCGGTTCCGTGCTGGAGATGCAGAAATCGTTCGACGCCAATGCGACCACCGGCTACATCAGCTCGATCACCAGCCGCGATCTGCTGATCGCCAAGGAAAACGGCGAGTTCGAAATCAGCTTCGCCTACGAAAAGAAAATCCCGCTGGTCGGACCGGCCAGCCTGCTGTTGGAATACCAGGGCACGACGTCGAAAAGCGGCGTGCCGGCCCCGGCCAAAACCGATCAATAAAGTAAAGAACCGTACAGAACAATGAATCTTCAGTTATTGCAAAACCGTTTAGGCTATACGTTCCAGGATGCTGGCCTGTTGCAGCAGGCCTTGACGCACCGTAGCCATAGCAGTTTGCATAATGAACGACTGGAATTCCTGGGCGATTCGATCCTGAACTGCGTGGTGGCGTCCATCCTGTACGAGCGCTTCGTGGCGATCGACGAGGGCGACCTGTCGCGCCTGCGCGCCAACCTGGTCAAGCAGCAATCGCTGTACGAGATCGCGCAAAAGCTGGAGCTGTCGCAGTTCCTGCGGCTGGGGGAGGGGGAGTTGAAGTCGGGCGGTTTCCGCCGTCCTTCGATCCTGGCCGACACGCTTGAGGCGCTGTTAGGCGCCATTTTTTTGGATGGCGGCTTCGACCCCGCGCGCGACGTGATACGGGCCTTCTACATTCCCATCCTGGAATCGGTCGACCCGCAAACCCTGGGCAAGGACGCCAAGACCCTGCTGCAGGAATTCCTGCAAAGTAAAAAGATTTCCCTGCCGCTGTACAATGTGGTGGCCACCCATGGCGCCGCGCACAGCCAGGAATTCGAAATCGAATGCCTGGTGCCCAAGCTGGGCATCCAGGTCTACGGACGCGGCGGCAGTCGCCGCGCCGGCGAACAGGCCGCCGCCAAACTGGCGCTGGAAGTGGCCGAGCAAGCGTTGGTCAAGACCCCGGCCGCCGGCCGCAAGGCCAAGCCACGCGCTGCCCAGCTGAAGCTGGCCGGCATCGCCACCGTGCAGACGACCGAGGCCGCGGTTGACCATGAACCGTCGCCGCCGCCTGCCAAAGCAGCAAACAAGTAAAGAGAACTGAAATGAATACCGAAACGACCTCCGCCAACTTCCGTTGTGGCTATATCGCCATTGTCGGCCGCCCCAACGTGGGCAAATCGACCCTGATGAATACCCTCATCGGCGCCAAGGTCAGCATCACCTCGCGCAAGGCGCAAACCACGCGCCACCGCATCACCGGCATCCAGACCCATGACGACGCGCAGTTCATCTACGTCGACACGCCGGGCTTCCAGACCCGCCACTCGAACGCGCTGAACAACACGCTCAACAAGACCGTCACCAACACGCTGATCTCGTCGGACCTGATCCTGTACGTGATCGAGGCGGGCACCTTCGGCCCGGCCGACCAGCAAGTGATGGATCTGCTGCCGAAAGAAGTGCCGGTGATCCTGGTGATCAACAAGGCCGACCGCGTGCGCGACAAGGCCGCGCTGATGCCGTTCGCCCAGCAGGTCGCCTCCAAGCATGAGTTCGCCGCCATCGTGCCGGTGTCGGCCAAGCTGCGCTTCCAGCTGGACGGCCTGGAAAAAGAGATCAAGAAACTGCTGCCGGAAAACCAGCCCATCTTCGGACCGGACGACATCACCGACCGCAGCGAGAAATTCCTGGCGTCGGAAATCGTCCGCGAGAAGCTGTTCCGCCTGGTCGGCGACGAGCTGCCTTACACCAGCACCGTGCTGATCGAGCAGTTCGAGCAAGAGGGCGACCTGCGCCGCGTGTTCGCCGCCATCCTGGTCGAGCGCGACACGCACAAGTCCATGGTCATCGGTAACAAGGGCGCGCGCCTGAAGGAAGTCTCGACCCAGGCCCGCCTGGACATGGAACGCCTGTTCGGCGGTCCGGTGTACCTGGAAATCTGGGTCAAGGTCAAATCCGGCTGGGCCGACAACGAAGCGGGTCTGCGCGCCTACGGCTACGAATAAAGAGAGGCGATGTCCACCACCACGCTAGACGCCGACATCGCAGCGGCACCGCAGCAGGCCGGGCCTGACGCGGAGCGTGAAGTGGTGCCCGCCCCGGCGCCGGCCCTGGCGCCAGCCGCCACCGCCGCCGCGCCGGCCAGGCGCCCGCGCGCACCGTCGCGCGAACGCACCATCGGCACCAAGGTCGCCGGCCAGCCGGCCTTCGTCCTGCACAGCTATCCCTACAAAGAAACCAGCCTCATCATCGACCTGTTCACGCGCGACTTCGGCCGCGTGGCCTTGATCGCCAAGGGCGCCAAGCGGCCGCACTCGCAATTGCGCGGCGTGCTGCAAACCTTCCAGCCGCTGTCGTCGAGCTGGGTGGGCAAATCCGAACTGCGCACGCTGACCGACGCCGAATGGGTGGGCGGCATGCTGCCGCTGGAGAAGACCGCGCTGCTGTGCGGCTTCTACCTCAACGAGCTGCTGGTCAAGCTGCTGGCCCGCGACGACGCGCACCCGCGCCTGTTCGACCACTACGTCGCCACGCTCAACCAGCTTGCCCACAACGAACCCGCGCCCATCGTCTTGAGAAAATTCGAACGGGCCCTACTTAAAGAGACAGGCGTCGCCGCCGACCTGACCCGCTGCATCGAAACCCGCCGCGCCGTGCAGGCCGACGTGGTCTACGTGGTGGACCCGGAGCGCGGCCCGCGCCCCGAGCGCGCCGCCGATCCGTGGCCGCGCGTGGCCGGCAAGACACTGCTCGACATGGAAAGCGAAGACTACCAGGACGCCGCCACGCAAGCGCAGAGCAAGCAGCTGATGCGCTTCCTGCTGGCGCACCACCTGGGCGGCGCACCGCTGAACACGCGCCAGATCCTGATCGACTTGATGCAGTTATAACTAGATAAACGGTATAAACTAATGAGCTTCCTGCAACCCTCCGGCACCATCATCGACCTCGGCGTGAACATCGACCACGTCGCCACCTTGCGCAACGCGCGCGGCACCACGTACCCGGACCCGATCCGCGCCGCGCTGCTGGCCGAGCAGGCCGGCGCCGACTGCATCACGCTGCACCTGCGCGAAGACCGCCGCCACATCAAGGACGCCGACGTCATCGCGCTGGCGCCGCAGCTGCTGACCCGCATGAACCTGGAAGCGGCCGTCACGCAAGAGATGATCGACTTCGCCTGCCGCATCAAGCCGGCCGACGTCTGCCTGGTGCCGGAGAAGCGCACCGAAGTCACCACCGAAGGCGGCCTCGATGTCGTCACCCATTTCAACGCCGTGCAGGCCGCCGTCAAGCAGCTGCAGGCCGAAGGCATACGCGTCAGCCTGTTCATCGACGCCGACGAAGCGCAGATGAACGCCACCGCCGAAATCGGCGCGCCCGTCATCGAGCTGCACACCGGCCGCTACGCCGACACCGAAGGCGCCGAGCAGGCCGCCGAGCTGGAACGCATCCATCGCGGCGTGCTGTATGGCGTATCGAAAGGCTTGAAGGTCAACGCCGGCCACGGCCTGCACTACACCAACGTGCAGGCGATTGCCGCGATCCCCGAGATCGCCGAGCTCAATATCGGCCACGCCATCGTCGCCCACTCGGTGTTCGTCGGCTGGGAAAACGCCGTGCGCGAGATGAAGGCCATCATGGTCTCGACCCGCCTGGGCGCAAGAAAATGATATACGGCATAGGCACCGACATCTGCAAAATCCCCCGCATCGAGGCGGCGCTGGCGCGCCATGGCGACCGTTTCGCCGCCAAGATCCTCGGCCCGCAGGAGATGGAAAAGTATTTGGCGCGCAAAGCCAAGCACGCGGCGCGCGGCATCCGCTTCGTCGCCACGCGCTTCGCCGCCAAGGAGGCGTTCTCCAAGGCTATCGGCCTGGGCATGCGCATGCCGATGACGTGGCCGGCCGCGCAGATGCTCAACGCGCCCAGCGGCAAGCCTATGATCGTGTGCAGCGGCGTGTTGAAGGACTTCATGGAAAAGAATAAGCTGTCGGCCCAGGTGACGGTCAGCGACGAGGAAGAATACGCCGTCGCCTTCGTCATCGTCGAACAGGCGTAACGAGACCGCAGTGGGAATAGTATGAGTGAACTGGATGTGGAAACTAGCGCGCCCGACCCGCGCGAACAGGTGCTGGCTACCGTGGCCAAGCTGCCCAACCTGCCGGGTGTGTACCGCTATTTCGACGCCGACGACAAAGTGCTTTACGTCGGCAAGGCGCGCGACCTGAAGAAGCGCGTCTCCAGCTATTTCCAGAAAAACCTCAGCAGCCCGCGCATCGCCATGATGGTCGAGCGCATCGCACGGCTGGAAACCACCGTCACCCACAGCGAAGCCGAAGCGCTGATCCTTGAGAATAACCTGATCAAGGCCCTGAGCCCGCGCTTCAACATCCTGTTCCGCGACGACAAATCCTATCCCTACCTGAAGATCACCGGCGGCGACGCGCCCCGCATGGTCTACTACCGTGGCGGCGTGGACAAGAAGAACCAGTATTTCGGCCCGTTCCCCAGCTCATGGGCGGTCAAGGAATCGATGCAGATCTTGCAGAAGGTGTTCCTGATCCGTACCTGCGAGGACAGCGTCTATTCCAACCGCACGCGCCCATGCCTGCTGCACCAGATCGGCCGTTGCAGCGCGCCGTGCGTGGACCTCATCAGCAAGGAAGACTACAAGGTCGACGTCGACAACGCCGCGCGCTTCCTGCGCGGCCGCCAGAGCGAGGTGATGGCCGACCTGGAAAAGAAAATGCACGGCTACGCCGCCGAGCTCAAATTCGAGCAGGCCGCCGGCGTGCGCAACCAGATCCAGTCGCTGTCGCGCGTGCTGCACCAGCAGAGCATGGAGACCACCGGCGACGCCGACGTCGACATCATCGCCGTGCTGGTGCAGGGCGGCCGCGCCTGCGTCAACCTGGCGATGGTGCGCGGCGGCCGCCACCTGGGCGACCGCGCCTACTTCCCGGGCCACCTGGGCGACGCCGAGGCGATCGCCGAGCAGGCCATCGAAGTCGAGGTGCTGGCGGCCTTCCTGGCGCAGCACTACAGCGAGAAGTTCATCCCCGGCACGCTGATCCTCAACATCGAGTTCGACCACCCGGCGCTGATGCAAGCCTTGCAGGAGCAGTGCGGCCACCGCATCCACCTGATCTTCCAGCCGCAGGACCAGCGCCGCAAATGGCTGGAGCTGGCGCAGAAAGGCGCCGAGATCTCGCTGGCGCGGCTGCTGTCGGAGCAGGGCTCGCAGCAGTCGCGCACGCGCGCGCTGGTGGAGGCGCTGCAACTGGAGCCGGAAGACATCGACGCGCTGCGCGTCGAATGCTTCGACATCTCGCACACGCAGGGCGAGGCCACGCAGGCCTCGTGCGTGGTGTTCCATCACCACCAGATGCAGAACGGCGAGTACCGCCGCTACAACATCAACGACATCACGCCCGGCGACGATTACGCGGCCATGCGCCAGGTGCTGTTCCGCCGCTACGAAAAGGTCGCCAACGGCGACGGCGTCATGCCGGACGTGGTGCTGATCGACGGCGGCAAGGGCCAGATCGAGATGGCGCGGCAGGTGTTCGCCGAGCTGGGGCTGGACATCAGCCTGATCGTCGGCGTGGCCAAGGGGGAGGGGCGGCGCGTGGGCCTGGAGACGCTGATGTTCGTCGACGGCCGGGCCTCGCAGGAGCTGGGCAAGGAATCGGCGGCGCTGATGCTGGTGGCGCAGATCCGCGACGAGGCGCACCGTTTCGCCATCACCGGCATGCGCGCCAAGCGCGCCAAGACTCGCCAGACCTCGCGCCTGGAGGAGATCGAGGGCATCGGCGCCAAGCGCCGCCAGCGCCTGCTGGCGCGCTTTGGCGGCCTGCGCGGGGTGGTCGACGCCAGCGTCGAGGACTTGAAGCAGGTCGAAGGGATCTCCAGCGCGCTGGCCGAAGAGATCTACAAGCAGTTGCATTAGGGCGTGCACAGCAACAGTGCGCTGGTTTAATGTGCGGCGGCAAGGTAGACTAGCGGCGCATTAACAATTTTCACGGCCGCACTAATTTTCGAGCTTATGCCCTTCAATATACCGATACTGTTGACCTGGTTGCGCGTTGCGCTGATTCCGCTTGTGGTGGGCGTCTACTATCTGCCCACCACGGTCCTTCCCGTTGCGGATCAAAACCTGGCGGCCACGCTGGTGTTCATCGTCGCCGCCGTCACCGACTGGTTCGACGGTTTCCTGGCCCGCCGCTGGAACCAGACCTCGGCCTTCGGCGCTTTCCTCGACCCGGTCGCGGACAAGCTGATGGTGGCGGGGGCCTTGCTGGTGCTGGTGCAGCTCGACCGCGCCAATGCCGTGCTGTCGTTCGTCATCATCGGCCGCGAGATCGCCATCTCGGCGCTGCGCGAGTGGATGGCGCAGATCGGCGCGTCGAAATCGGTGGCCGTCAGCTCGCTGGGCAAGATCAAGACGACGGCGCAGATGATGGCCATCCCGCTGCTGCTGTTCCATGACGTGCTGTGGGGCGCCATCGACACCCAGTTCTGGGGCTCGCGCCTGCTGGAAGTGGCGGCCGTGCTGACGGTGTGGTCGATGTTCTACTACCTGCGCCTGGCCTGGCCGCTGATCAAGGAAAAAGCGGGCACGCTGAACTAGTAACAAAATGCTATGATCTGGTGAGGCTTACCACACCAGATCAGGAGCAGCCCCATGGCGTTCTGGAGATTCCTGGCCGCTTGCGCGGCAACCGCAATCTGCCTGGCAGCGCAGGCGCAGCAGCAACAACCCTTCGTCTGCCGCACGCAGGAAGCAGGCCTGGGCCAGCCCAGCGTCGACAACCAGGACGGCGTCGGCCACCCCGTGGTCGACGAAGCCAGCGGCGCCATCGTCGGTTACAGCCGCCATTGCAGCATCGCGACGCGGGTCGAATACTTCTATCTCGCCGGCAGCCGCTTCAAGCCTTTCGATCCCGCCACCGGCTACGCCACGCCTCCACCAGACCTGACGACCTTCAAGCGCAACGGCGTGGCCGTGCCGTTCGTGGTGCGGGTTGAAGTCGGCACCATCAACCGTTTCGTCTACACCATCGCCATGCTGGCGCCTGCGGCCGGGCCCGAGCCGGCGGCCTGGAACCGCAAGCTGGTGTACTGGCTGGGCGGCGGCGTCGGCATCGGGCACCATCAAGGCTCGCCGCTGTGGTTCAAGCCCGGAGGCCTGAGCGGCAACGAGCGCCAGTTGATGATCCCCATGCTGGAGCAGGGCTACGCCATCGTCAGCTCGACCGGCAATGAGGCCGGCGTTCATTACAACATGCGCCTGGCCGGGCAGACCGCCATGCTGACCAAGGCCCGCTTTGTCGAAGCCTATGGCGCGCCGCTGTTCACCATCGGCCTGGGCGGGTCGGGCGGAGCGGTGCAGCAGTACCTGTTCGCGCAAAACCATCCAGGCCTGCTCGATGGCGGCATTGCGCTGCAGTCGTATCCGGACATGATCACGCAGACCATCCCGATCTCGGATTGCCCGCTGCTGAGCCAGTACTTCAAGGACGAGGTGGCGCTCGATCCCGCGTCGCCGTGGGTCAGGTGGACCCATCAAATCGCCATCGAAGGCATGAACGCCAGCGACAGCGCGCGCCACGCCTGGACCGGCGGCGTCGGATCGACCGAGTGCATCAACGGCTGGAAGATGGCGATCGTAACGGTGCTCAACCCGCGTTACAAGGATGATCGCTACGACCTCGCCGCGACCTTCTACCGCTATCCGGCCGGGGCGTTCGACCAGGTGAAATGGACGCACTGGAACGACCTGGCGGACATCTACGGCACCGACAGCCAAGGCTACGCCCCCATCTCCATCGATAACGAGGGCGTGCAGTACGGCTTGAAGGCGCTGGCGCAGGGCGCGATCGGCGTCGATGAATTCCTGCGCCTCAACGCCTGCGTCGGCGGCTGGAAGGAGCAGGCCGACTTCGTCGATTGGCAAGGCAAGGACGACCCCTACGACAGCCGCAACATGCTGCGCAGCGCCACCTGTCGCGATCCGGAGGGCGCGCCTGCGCCACGCCGCAGCGGCAGCGTCGAGGCGATGCGTAAAGCCTACAGTTCGGGCCAGGTATACACGGGCCTGCGCCTCGGTATTCCGATGATCGATCTGCGGCCTTATCTGGAGCCGGAACTGAACATGCACAACGCGCGCCAGGCCTTCTCGGCACGGGCGCGCCTGCTGGCCGCCAATCGCAACGAGGCCAAACGGCAGGCGATCTGGTTCACCCGCTCCGAGGCCGACATGCAGGGCAGGGTGCTGGAAGCCTTGTCGACCATGGATCGGCTGCTGAGCGGCGGCCCGGCGCCGGCCGAATTCACCGACCGCTGCATCGATACCGGCGGCGCCGTCATCGCCGCCGGGCCATCGGTGTGGGACGGCATCCTGGACGCCAAACCTCCCGGCGCCTGTACCAAGGCCTTCCCGCTGTTTTCCAGTCCGCGCATGGTGGCGGGGGAGTCGATCAAGGGCGACGTCTTCAAGTGCGCGCTGAAGCCGGTCGCGCAGGCGCTGCGGGACGGCAGCTATCCCGCTAACGTGGAATGGACGGCGCAGCAGAAGGCCAGGCTGCAGCGGATATTCCCGCGTGGCGTCTGCGATTACAGCCAGCCGGACCAGGGCCTGCCGCAGGTTTTGGAGCGGAATCGATAAGATTGGCATCGAGGCCATTGACAGGCGTCATGGATCCTCTATAATGCTGGCCTGTTGTTGATGACAGCGACGCGGGAGTAGCTCAGTTGGTAGAGCGCAACCTTGCCAAGGTTGAGGTCGAGAGTTCGAGACTCTTCTCCCGCTCCAAGTTATCAAAAGCAAGTAGCACTGGCAATAACGGCAGCTAGCTGCTAGAATGTTGGACTCCAATGCGGGAGTAGCTCAGTTGGTAGAGCGCAACCTTGCCAAGGTTGAGGTCGAGAGTTCGAGACTCTTCTCCCGCTCCAGTTTCTTTGAGGCTGGTTGGCGTAGTAAAAATATGTAACTCCAATGCGGGAGTAGCTCAGTTGGTAGAGCGCAACCTTGCCAAGGTTGAGGTCGAGAGTTCGAGACTCTTCTCCCGCTCCAGAATTCCGGATCGCAGCGCGTAACCCCGCTGTCGTCTTAGTAAAAAGTTTCCTCTGGCGAGGTAGCAAAGCGGTTATGCAGCGGCCTGCAAAGCCGTCTAGGTCGGTTCGACTCCGATCCTCGCCTCCAGACAATTTGAACTCCAAGCGGGAGTAGCTCAGTTGGTAGAGCGCAACCTTGCCAAGGTTGAGGTCGAGAGTTCGAGACTCTTCTCCCGCTCCAGTATCTAGAAGGGCAGCCATTGTGGCTGCCCTTTTTGCATTTTCTTAGCTATTCGAAGGCACGCTGGCCTCGGACGTGGATTTGATATCGGTGGCGTTGCCACGCTCGAAGATATCCTTCGCCAGCCTCTCCTGTTCGGACTTCTCCGTGTGGACCGAGATCAGCACATTGCCGCCGCGGATCTTGCCGTCGTACAGCTTGGCTTCGTATTCCGGAATGCCCATCCCTACCAGGCCGCCGATGATGCCGCCGGTGGCGCCGCCGATGGCTGCGCCACCCAGGGCCGCCATGATCGGACCGGCGGCGATGAACGGGCCGATGCCCGGAATCGCCAGCGAGCCGATGCCGGCCAGCCAGCCGAGCACCGCACCGGTGCCCATGCCGGCAATGCCGCCCGTCGCCGCGCCTTCCGGCATTTTGGTGTTCTGCTCGTGCGCGAAATCACGGCTGCCGCTTTTGTCCGGGAACAGCACGGAAATTTCATTGGCGGAGAAGCCGGATTCCTTCAGGTTGCGCACGATGTTTTCGGCATGGGCGTGGTCTTGCGCGATGCAATATACTGCTGTATTCATGATGTACTCCAGTTAGTTGGTTTTGATGTCGACTTTGTTGTCGACGCTGCCGACGCCGGCCACGGATTTGGCGAGGGTTTCGACCTTGCTCTTTTCATCCTCGCTTTTCACGGGACCGCGCAGCGTGACCACGCCGCCTTGCGCCAGGATCTTGATGTTGTGGGCGTAGACCGATAACGATTTGTCCTTGACGATGGTGCGGCGTACCGCCGCCAGCAACTCCCGATCGCTCTTGGCGTTCGACTGCGCCTGCGGCGTCTGGGCCGTATCGCCTTTGTCGCGGCGGTTCATCCTGGTGTTGTCCGCGCTTGGGCTGGCTTGGCCCTGGACGGCTTGCGTGTCGTTATGGACGGCCGTTTGGGCCACCGCCAAGCTGCCGCCCAGCATGGATCCCAGCACCACAATGAGCATCTTCCTCGATAAATATTTCATATGCGCCTCTCGGTGATTCGCTTTCGCGGACTTCGATCATCGTGGGGCCGTGGTGCGCCGTCTGTTATGCGGGTAACACTGGGCGAAGGCGGGGGAATGTTAATTGTCGTGTAGGGGAAAGTATCAATCTTCGCGGGATGGAATCCTACGCCCGCACCAGAACGGGGCGCAAGCCCCGGCCCGGCCAGCCTCATATGATGATCTCACCGGCGAACTAAACCAAATAGGGCGGCGGCTACGATAAATCTACTATTCAGGAGTTCATCATGACTGCATCGAATCAAGGTGGTAACAAGTCCGAAGACAGCAGCAAATCCCATGCTTCCCAATCCACCGCTTCCAAGCAGAGCGGCGAATCCGGCGCGCGCGGCTCGGCCGGCAAGGATGACAAAGACAGCGAGTCCGGCGCCGGCGGCCGCGAGTCGTCGCAGCGCGGCGGCAGCAAGCAGTCGGGCGGCGACAGCGATTCGCAGGGCGGCGGCCGCGGCTTCGCATCGATGGACCCCGAGCGCCAGCGCGAGATCGCCGCTGAAGGCGGACGCGCCGCCCACGCCGCCGGCAACGCGCACGAATTCACGTCGCAAGAAGCCCGCGAGGCAGGTGCGATGAGCCACAAGAACGACGGCAATCAGCAGAGCGACAGCGGCGACGGCGGTTCGCGCGCCGGCGGCAGCCAGGCGTCGAAGCAAGGCGGCAAGGACGGCGATTCGTCCCGCAGCGCAACCAGGGGCGACACCACCGGCAGCGGCTCCGGCGGCTCGCGCTCGAAATAAACCCCGGCATAAGTAGCGCCGTGTTTGATACCGCCCGCCCTTCGCGGGCGTTTTGCCATCCATTTGGGAGAATCTCATGCGAGCCCTTGTCTATCACTCTGCCCACGACGTCAAAGTAGATTCCGTACCCGATCCGGTGCTGCAACAGCCGGACGACATTATCCTGAAAATCACCGCCACCGCGATCTGCGGTTCCGACCTGCACCTGTATCGCGGCAAGGTGCCCGGCATGAAGGAGGGCGACATCATGGGCCACGAGTTCATGGGCGTCGTGGTCGATGCCGGACCCGCCGTCACCACGCTGCGCAAGGGCGACCGGGTGGTGGTGCCGTTCGTCATCGCCTGCGGCAGTTGCTTCTTCTGCGACATGTCCTTGTTTGCGGCATGCGAGACCACCAATCCCGACCGCGGCACGATCATGAATAAAAAGTCGCTGCGTCCGGGCGCGGCCTTGTTCGGCTTCAGCCACATGTACGGCGGCGTGCCCGGCGGCCAAGCCGAGTATGTGCGGGTGCCGAAAGCCAATGTCGGCCCGATCAAGATTCCGGATACGCTGGAGGACGAGAAGGTTCTTTTTCTGAGCGACATACTCCCCACCGGCTACCAGGCAGTGCTGAACGCCGGCGTGGGGCCCGGTTCCAGCGTGGCCATCTTCGGCGCCGGCCCGGTAGGCCAGATGGCGGCCGCGTGCGCGCACATGCTGGGCGCCGGGCAAGTCTTCATGGTCGACCATCACGACTACCGGCTGGAATTCGCACGCGCCACCTATGGCGTGATCCCGGTTAATTTCGACCAGGTCGACGCCGCCGAATGCATTATCGAAAACACTGGCTTCCGCGGCGTCGATGCGGTCATCGACGCGGTCGGTTTTGAAGCCAAGGGGAGTGCGCTGGAGACCGCGCTGACGGCGCTCAAGCTCGAAGGCAGTAGCGGACAGGCGCTGCGCCAGTGCATTGCTGCGGTGCGGCGCGGCGGCACGGTCAGTGTGCCCGGCGTGTACGCCGGCTTCATTCATGGATTCCTGTTTGGCGATGCGTTTGAAAAAGGCATAGGCTTCAAGACAGGCCAGACCCATGTGCAGCGCTATATGCCGGAGCTGCTGGCGTTCATCGAGCAGGGCAAGCTGAAGCCCGAGGTGCTGATTTCGCACCGCATGGCGCTCGAACAGGCGGCCGAGGGATATAAAATGTTCGACAAGAAGGATGACGCCTGCCGCAAGATCGTCTTGCGGCCCTAGCTGCGCAGCCGGGCGGCGCCACAGCCGCCCGGCGTTGGCTTAGTGGCTTAATGGCTTAATGGCTTAGCGGCAGGCTGATTTCTTCCTTGCGCGCGGCAATCGCTTCGCCCAGCGCCGTCAAGTCCAGCTTGGCCTTGCGGGCCTTCGGGAACATCTCCGATTCTTCTTCCTTGACGTGGTGCTCGATTTGCTCGGACAGCACCTTGATCTTGGCGTCGTACAGGTCCTCGCCGGGCTTCATGTTCAGGATCTGGGCGATCAGTTCCTTGGCGCACGCGTGTTCGACGGTCGCTTCGTCGACCAGGTCCTCGGCGTCGCCAGCGGCTGCGCGCACTGCGGTGTAGAAAATTTCCTCTTCGGCGGTGGCGTGCTTGGTCAGTTCGAGGCAGATCTGGGTCGCCAGTTTTTTCTTGGCGGCGACGGAACGGTCGCTGAGGCTGTCGTATTCTTCAAACAGTGCTTTCACATTGCGGTGGTCGGCGGTCAGCAACTTGATCGCATCGACGGACTCGCCGGACGCTTGCTTGCCTGGTTGTTCAGTTTGGGTAGCAGTGGTTTTCATTTCGATTGCCTCATGGATGTGGTGGCGGGATTACTTCGCTTTGGCGCCGGACGCGGGCTTGGCGGCGGTGCTTTTGTTGCCCGACGATGCAGATTGGCTGTTGCCGGCGCCGGTGGATTTGCTGCCGGTGCTTTTCGCGCCTTTGGCTTCTTCCAGTTTGCTGTTGCCGCCGTTTTTGCCGCCTTGGGTAGGTTTGCTCATGATGATCTCCAAAAGTCTATGTTGCTGGTTGTGGCAGCGTGCGCTGCCGTGATTCATAGTAGTTGAGCTTTTTTTCTCTTTCTGTAGGAGCCTCCCTCGCAGCGGCGTAGGTGCCCGGATGGTGGCATGTTGATGCTCCGGTGCGCTGCCGTACATACCGGAGCGGGCATATCGGCCCATGCTCGCCAGCATGCCGATCAAGGACCATTCCATGCCCCGTTCCACTTCCCCCACGCCCGCTGCCGAGGGCTACGTGCGCGTGCGCGGCGCGCGCGAGCACAATCTGCAAAACGTCGACGTCGATATTCCGCGCAACGCGCTGGTGGTGTTCACCGGCGTGTCGGGCTCGGGCAAGTCCTCGCTCGCCTTCGGCACGCTGTACGCCGAGGCCCAGCGGCGCTATCTCGAATCGGTGTCGCCCTATGCGCGGCGCCTGTTCCACCAGATGCCGGTGCCCGAGGTCGACCTCATCGATGGCTTGCCGCCGGCGGTGGCCTTGCAGCAGCAACGCGGCACGCCGACCACGCGCTCGTCGGTCGGCAGCGTCACCACCTTGTCCAATTCGCTGCGCATGCTGTACTCGCGCGCGGGCGACTACCCGGCGGGGCAGGCGTTGCTGTATGCGGAATCCTTTTCGCCGAACACGCCGCAGGGCGCCTGCCCGCAATGCCACGGCCTGGGGCGGGTGTACGAGGCGACCGAGCAGTCGATGGTGCCCGACGACAGCCTGACGATACGCGAGCGCGCGGTGGCGGCCTGGCCGACCGCCTGGCATGGCCAGAACCTGCGCGACATCCTGGTCACGCTGGGGCATGACGTCGACAAGCCGTGGCGCGAGCTGCCGAAGAAAACGCGCGACTGGATATTGTTCACCGACGAGCAGCCGACCGTGCCGGTGTACGCCGGCCTGACGCCGGCCGAAGCGCGCCGCGCGCACAAGCGCAAGGAGACGCCCAGCTACCAGGGCACGTTCACCGGCGCCCGCAAGTACGTGCTGCAAACCTTCGCCGGCACCGAAAGCGCGATCATGAAGAAGCGCGTGGCGCGCTATCTGGTGAGCACGGACTGCCCGCTGTGCCAGGGCAGGCGGCTGCGGGCCGAGGCGCTGTCGGTGACGTTTGCCGGCCACGATATCACCGGCATCGGGCGCCTGCCGCTGCAACGGCTGGCGCAGTTGCTGCAGCCGTTTGCGCAAGGCCGGCCGGGGCGCGGCAAGGATAGCCGGCGCCACCCGGAAAAAGCCATCGTCACGCAGCGCATCTCCGCCGACCTGCTGGCGCGGCTGGAGGTGTTGCTGGACCTGGGGCTGGGCTACCTGAGCCTGGAGCGCGGCACGCCGACGCTGTCGCCCGGCGAACTGCAGCGGCTGCGCCTGGCCACGCAGGTGCGTTCCAGCCTGTTCGGCGTGGTGTACGTGATGGACGAGCCGTCGGCCGGCCTGCATCCGGCCGACACCGAAGCCTTGCTGCGGGCGCTGGAGCGCTTGAAGGCGGCCGGCAACTCGCTGTTTATCGTCGAACACGCGCTGGACGTCATCCGCCGCGCCGACTGGATCGTCGACGTCGGGCCGCGCGCCGGCCAGCACGGCGGCCAGGTGCTGTACAGCGGCGCGCCGGCCGGGCTGGCCGCCGTGGCCGAATCGCGCACCGCGCCCTACCTGTTCGCCACCGCGCCGCCCGCCGCGCGCAGCCCGCGCCCGCCGCAGGGCTGGCTGCGCCTGCGCGGCATCGTGCGCAACAACCTGGCCGGGCTGGACGCCGATTTCCCGCTGGGCGTGCTCACCAGCGTCAGCGGCGTGTCCGGTTCCGGAAAATCCAGCCTGGTCAGCCAGGCGCTGGTGCGGCTGGTGCAGGCCGGGCTGGGGCAGCAGGTCGCCGACGAGGCGGAGCACGACGGCGTCGCAACCGCGCTGGAGCACGCCGGCGGCGACGAGCTGCAGGGACGGGTGGCGGCCGGCATGGACAGCATCCGGCGCCTGGTGCAGGTCGATCAGAAGCCGATCGGCCGCACGCCGCGTTCCAACCTGGCCACCTACACCGGCCTGTTCGATCACGTGCGCAAGCTGTTCGCCGCCACCGGCGCGGCGCGCTCGCGGCGCTACGACGCCGGACGGTTTTCCTTCAACGTCGCCAAGGGGCGCTGTGCGCACTGCGCGGGCGAAGGCTTCGTCATGGTGGAGCTGCTGTTCCCGCCCAGCGTGTACGCGCCCTGTCCCGAGTGCGGCGGCGCGCGCTACAACCCGCAGACGCTGGCGGTGCGCTACCGCGGCCACCATATCGCCGACGTGCTGGCGATGACGGTGGACGCCGCCTGGGAGTTTTTCGACGACACGCCGCCGCTGCGGCACGCGCTGGACGTGTTGCGCGCGGTGGGGCTGGGCTATCTGCGGCTGGGCCAGCCGGCGACGGAGCTGTCCGGCGGCGAGGCGCAGCGCATCAAGCTGGCCACCGAGCTGCAGCGCGCCAGCAACGGCGGCACGCTGTACGTGCTCGATGAGCCGACCACCGGCCTGCATCCGGCCGACATCGACTTGTTGCTGCGGCAGTTGCATGGCTTGGTGGCGTCGGGCAACACCGTGGTGGCGGTCGAGCATAACGTCCAGGTGCTGGCGGCCAGCGACTGGGTGATCGATGTCGGACCCGGCGCCGGCGACGAGGGCGGCCGCATCGTCGCCTGCGGCCCGCCCGGCGAGGTGGCGGCCAGCGCCGCCAGCCGCACGGCGCCGTATTTGCGCGACGCGCTGGCGGGACGGCGGGCGATCAGCCATAATCGCGCCGGCGCACGGGATTGACAAGGCCCGGCGCGACCTCTCTTTGGCATTTTTTAAACGAAAGAACACCATGAAACAGCTGCTGTCCTCCTGCGTTATCGGCCTGACCCTGACTTTCGCCCTGGCGGGCTGCGACCGCGCCAAGGCGCCGCAAGCGCCTGCGGCCGCTGCCGTGCCTATGCAAAAGATCGATACCGTGGCCGGCACCGGCAAGGAAGCGGTGGCCGGCGCCACCGCCGTCGTCAACTACACCGGCTGGCTGTACCTGCCCGACGCGCCAGCCCGGCACGGCGCCCAGTTCGATTCCTCGATCGGCCGCGAGCCGTTCAGCTTCCCGCTCGGCGCCGGCCGCGTCATCCCGGGCTGGGACGAGGGCGTCAAGGGCATGAAGGTCGGCGGCAAGCGCACGCTGATCGTGCCCGCCGCCATGGGCTATGGCGAAAACGGCGCCGGCCCGATCCCGCCGAACGCCGACCTGATCTTCGACGTGGAGTTGCTGGACGTCCGCTGAGCCCCCCGACGCTCGATTCCCGATGGTAAGTTGCTCAAGGAATATGTTACCCTCACCGCCATACTGGTAAGAACTGGACCGGGGGCAGGCGACGATGACACAAGGCGACAAACATCCCGTCGGAGAACGATATATCGACCGCACCGAAGCGCCTGTGCGGGCCTCCGGCCGGCTGACGCTGATCTTGCTGGCGCTGTCCCTGCTGCTGTTGGTGGGGGCCGCCGTGTACGGCCTGTTCAACGACTACCGCAATATGCTTGACCGCGAGGGCAAGGCCACCGCCAACCTGGCCGACGGCGTGCAGGTCTACGTGACGGAAACGCTGAGGCAGTCCCTGTTCAGCCTGGAGGGCGTGGCCAAGGACCTGGAGGGCGCAGGCGACAGCGCGACCGCAGACCGCCTCGCCGCCCTGCGCGGCGCCATGCGCTACGATCCCGCGTCGGCGGTGCTCGGCCTGCGCGCCGCGCACGACCTGCTGATGGTCGACGGATCGGGCCAGCGGCTGGACTGGCCGGCGCTGAAGGCCGCGCTCGATACTGCGCTGACGGCCAACAGCGGGCGCAAACTGGCGGTGCTGCCGGTCGTTTATGTGGCGGAATTGCACGACTGGTATCTGCCGGTGCAGCTCGACCTGACGGCGCGGGTGCTCGGGGTGGACGCCGCGTTCGCGCTGATCGCCGCCCGCAAGCTGGTGGAGGCGTCGGCCAGCGTGCGCCTGCTGCCCGGCGCCTATCTCTCCGTGGTCAATCCGGACGGCTACCGCCTGTTCCAATATTATGTGGATACGCAAGCGATCAAGGGCGAGCAGGGGCGCGTGTCCCCCGGCTCGGTGGCGCAGCTGCGCAGCGGCAAGCTCGACAGCTTCCAGGCGGTCAGCAGCCTGACCGGCCGGCCGACCCTGTTCGGCATCTCGATGTCGAAGCAATTGCCGCTGGCGGTCAGCGTCGGCATACAGCTGGATGTGCTCGAGCAGGCATGGCTGAGGCGCTCGCTGGGCCAGATGCTGCTGGTGCTGGTGACGTCGATTTCCGGCATCTACTTCGCGCTGCGCCTGATGACGGCCAGCCGCAAGGAGCGCGATTACCTGCGCCGCCAGGAGTACCTGGCCAACCACGACAGCCTGACCGGCGTGCTGAACCGCTACGCCTTCCAGCGGCGGCTGCGCCAGTGCCTGGACGAAGCGCAGCCGCAGCCGCTGGTGGTGCTGCTGCTGGGCCTGAACCGCTTCAAGGAAATCAACGACACCCTGGGCCACCTCGCCGGCGACGTCGCCCTGGCCGAGGTGGCGCGGCGCATGCAGGCCGCCTTTGGCACCGAGGCCGGCTTTGTCGCGCGCCTGAGCGGCGACGAGATCGCCGTCGCGGCGCCGCTGCGGGCCTGCGCCGGCGGCGTCGACGGCCTGTGCGCCAGCGTCGCCGCCGTCATCGGCTCCGGCATCACCGTCGACGGCATCGCGCTGGAACTGGACGCCAGCGTGGGCGTCGCGGTGTTCCCCGACGACGCCCGGACGCCGTCGGACCTGCTGCGCTGCGCCGACATCGCCATGTACGCCGCCAAGCGCGACATGCGTTCGCACGAGCGCTATACCGAGGCGCTGGACCACTACACCGCCGCCAGCCTGGCGATGAAGACCGACCTGTCGCAAGCGCTGCGCGAGGGCGGGCTGTCGCTGGCCTACCAGCCCAAGGTCGACCTGGCGAGCGGCGCGCTGGTCGGCGTCGAGGCGCTGTCGCGCTGGGTCCATCCGGACAAGGGCGCGGTGTCGCCCGCCGTCTTCATTCCGCTGGTCGAGACCACGGAACTGATCCATCCCTTCACCCGCCACGTCATGGGCGAGGCCGTTGTGCAATGCCGGCGCTGGCTCGACGCCGGCCACCGCGTGCCGGTGGCGGTCAACATCAGCGTCAACAACCTGATGGACGCCAGCTTCGTCGACATGGTGCGGGCGCTGCTGGCGCAGCACGCGGTGCCGGCCGGCCTGCTGGAACTGGAGCTCACCGAAGGGGCGCTGATGCGCAATCCGGAGACCGCGCTGCGCCGGCTGGCCGAGCTGCGGGCGCTCGGCCTCAAGCTCTCCATCGACGACTTCGGCACCGGCTACGCCTCGCTGGCCTACCTGAAGAAGCTGCCGGTCGACAGCCTGAAGATCGACAAGTCCTTCATCCTGGGGCTGGCCGGGGACGAGGCCGACAAGCGCATCGTGCGCTCGACCATCCAGCTGGCCCACAGCTTCGGCATGGTGGTGGTGGCCGAGGGCGTCGAGACGCAGGAGGTCGCGGACCTGTTGCGCAAGAAGGGCTGCGACCTGGTGCAGGGCTATCTGTACGCCCGGCCCCTGCCGGCGGCGGACCTGGCGGCGCAATGGCTTGAGGTGGTGACTGACACGGGAGGATAGACATGGCGCAGGTGCTCAAGGTGCTGGTGGTGGACGATGTCGAAACAATGCGCAAGGTCACGGCGGGGCAGCTGGCCGCGCTGGGCTGCGGCTCCCCGGACGTGGCCGGCGACGGCGCCGAAGCCTGGCGCCTGCTGGAGCGCAACCGCTACGACCTGGTGATCTCCGACTGGAACATGCCGGCCATGACCGGCATCGCCCTGTTGCAGCTGATGCGGGCCAGCCCGCGCCACGCGCACACGCCGTTCATCATGATCACCGCCGAGGCCGAGCGCAGCCGCATCGAGGCGGCCATCGCCAGCGGCGTCAGCGATTTGCTGGTCAAGCCCTACACGGCCGGCCGGCTGGCCACCAGCATCCAGCGCGCGATGGCGCACCAGATCGCGCCGCCGGCGCCGGAACACGCCGCCACGGCGGCGCGATCT
>NZ_LRON01000035.1:0-44755 GCF_001758795.1 Duganella sp. HH101
GGGCCGGGGCGGCTGGCGCCGCAGCGACGGCCGGCTCGTTGGACGTGGCGGCCGCTTCGGCGACGGCGGCGGCACGCTGGCCGGCGGCGGTGGCGGCTGCGGCGCTGTCCAGCGCGGCGCGGCTCTGCTCCAGCGCCTGCGCGAAATCGCTCAGCAAGTGCTTGGGCAAGGCATGGTGTTCGGGCGCCTCCCGGTAGCCGGCATGCGCGGCGGCGTGGCGCTCCAGCGCCTGTTGCGCCTCTTCCGGCGGCAAGCCGGCCGACGGCAGCTGACGCAGCGCCGCCAGCGCATCGATGATGGCGCGCTGTAGATCGACCTGCGCTTGCAAGCGCGCCGCCAGCGCGGCGCGCGCGCTGGCGAACGGCTCGGCCAGCTCCGGCACGGCGGCCGTCACCTGCCATTGGCGGTCCAGGTCGGCGACCTGGTTGGGCGTGAGTTTTTCATCCTGCAGCAGGCGCTGGGCCAGCTCCAGGCAAGCCTGGGCTTTTTGCCGCTCGGCCTGCTGATAGCGGATCGCATCCAGCCGTCCCTGCATCAGCTTGGCGACGCGGCGGTCGGTATTGCGCATCGCCTGCAACACCTGTTCGAGACAGGCCTGCGAATGCACGTGCTCGGCGGCCGTCAGGCGCACGCCGGCGAACTCGCTTTGCAGGATCAGCTGGACGGCGGCGGCTTCGTTGCCCGCCAGCCCGGCGGCGCACTGCGCCTGCTCGTCGCGGCGGCTGGCCGATGCGGCAGCGGCGGCGCCCTGCCCGGGAGTCGCCACGGCGGCCTGGAGTTCGGCCGCCTGGTCGGTAGTTCGCTTAAAGATGAAATCGAACATGGTGCGCTATGAGATGGCTAAAACCACCATCATAGCAAAGCGAAGGGGATTTGCCCGAGGCGTATGCTAATTGGGCGGTTATTTCATCGCCGGCATTTGCCGGGTCGATCGGGCGACGGTGGTCGGGGCCGGATGCGCCCCGGTTTCGTCGATGCTTATTATCGGCAATACTTGCAAGCCGGGAATACTGATCTGGCCATCGTCCACCACCCGCAGCGCGTTGGCCGTGCTGCGGGCGGCCGCCTTGGGCGCTGCCTCCACCGTGGCGCCCGGCCCCAGGCCGGCGCGTTTCATTTCTTCCAGATGCTTGTCATGCATCATCAATTGATTCGCGATGGAAAACCACGTTTCGCCGGCGATGGCGTTGCGGGCGATGGCGAACAGCTCCTGCTCTTCCTTCTCCAGCCGCTTGAGCAGCGAGGAGCAAAAGGTTTCGATGCTGTCGCAGATCAAGTTGACCTGGTCGTCGCGCACATCGGCCAGCGAACCGAGCTTGTCCTGCAGCATGCGGATCGATAGCAGCGCGGACTGGTTCAAACGGTTGAGCTCGTCCAGCAACTGGTCTGCGCGTTCGGTCGCTTCGCGCAGCGCGGGGATCAGGTACATCTCGGTCTTGCGCCAGTGGCAGGCCTGGTACAGGCTGTTGAGATTCTCGCAGGCATATTCCAGCTGCGACAGGGTGATGCGGTTTTGATGCATCAGCGTGGAGCGCACATATTTTTGGAACGATAACAAACTGAGGCGGACAATGGCATGTTCCACCGACAGTGCTACCAGAGTATATGTGGCAGTTAACATTCTGACTCCCAAAGCTGAAGTTGCGCGCGCCCGGATGAGCGGCAAGAGCGGAAGTGAAAGTGTAAATAAAGCCGACAAACACGCCTTGAGCTAGAACAAACGTAGGCCCCTGCGTTATGCACTCCAATATATAACAAGCTGGCCCCGAATGCTATCGCAACGACAACTGAAGCCGCACCATTCCCGCTTCAGGATGCGGCAATACCACGCCGCCGAAATGCCGCACCAGTTTTTGCACGCCCAGATTCTCGGCCAGCGCGTCGCCGACGATCTCGCCCGTGCCCTGGCTGCGGAAATAATCGATCAATTTCTGGAACAAAATGTAGCCCAGTCCCTGCCCCTTCAAGTCGGAACGCACGATGATGGCAAATTCAGCGGACTGATTGTCCGCATCGGCCACGGCGCGCACCACGCCCAGCGTTTCCGGCTCGCCGCCGGCGCTGTTGCGGGTGGCGATGAAGGCCATCGCGCGGTCGTAGTCGATCTGCGTCAGCCGCGCCAGCTGGGCCGGCGGCAGCTCGCGCATGGCGGTGAAGAAGCGCAGCCGCACATCGTCCGGATCGAGCGCGGCGAAGAACACCTGGTGCTGCGGCGCGTCCTCCGGCCGGATCGGCCGCAGCAGCAGGCGGCCGCCGCGCCAATCGATTTCCTGTTCCAGCTCCAGCGGATACGGCCGGATCGCCAGCGCCCGGCCACGGCCGGCCGGCGCCAGCTGCACGCGCGCGGCCAGCGCCACCACGCCGCCGCCGATGGCCAGCAAGGGATTCAAGTCCAGTTCCGCCAGTTGCGGCAGATCGGCCACCATGTCCGCCACCTGCACCAGCGTGCGGCACAGCGCATCGGCGTCGGCCTCGGTCTGGCCCTGCGCCAGCAAGCGCGCCACGCGGGTGCGGCCCACCATGTCGCGCGCCAGCACCATGTTCAGCGGCGGCAGGCCGGCGACGCGGTCGGCCGCGACTTCCGCCGCGATGCCGCCCTGGCCGAAGAACACCACCGGCCCGAACACCGCATCGATGCCGATCTGGATGCGGGCGGCAGCCAGCGTGGCGCCGGTCAGCGCCGCCTGCTGCGGCGTCGCCAGCGCGATGCCGTAGGCCGCCAGCAGCGCCCGCGCATCCTTGTCGGACAACTCGCTGCGGCCGGCCGCCAGCGCCGCCGTCACCAGGGCCTGCGCCGCCGCGCGTTCCGGCGCGGCGGTGGCGGGCAGGCGCGCCGGCACCTCCATCAACAGCTCCTGGTTGCGGCGGTACTGGGCGATCTGCAGGAAGCCATGCACGGCTTTTTCCGGCGTGTCGTAGGTGGGCAGTCCGGCGTCGGCGAAGACCTGGCGCGCGGCCGCCGCCGAGCGCCCGCCCAGCCAGCAGGACAGCACGTTCTTCGAGGCCGAGCGCATCATCGGCGCCACCGCCGCCGCGATCAAACTGCTGGGCACCATGGCGGTCGGCGCGTGCAGGAACAGCAGCGCGTCGGCCTGGGTTTCGCGCAGCAGCGCTTCCACCGCGCTGGTGTAGCGTTCGACCGGCACGTCGGCCAGCAGGTCGACCGGATTGGCCGGCGGCGCGGCGGCGCGGCGCAGCAGGCGCAGCGTCTCGGCCGACAGCGGCGCCAGTTGCGCCCCGCCGCACGCCAGCGCATCGGCGGCGATCAGGCCCAGGCCCGCGCCGTTGGTCAGCACGGCCAGCCGCTCGCCGCGCTGCGGGCGCTGGCGGGCCAGCGTTTCGACGGCGTCGAACAGGTCTTCGGTGGAATGCACCCGCAGCATGCCGGCGCGGCGGATGGCGGCGTCGAACACCAGGTCGGCGCCGGGCGCGGGGTCGCGCCCCACCTTGAGCACGATCACCGGCTTGCCGCGCGCGGCCAGCCGTCCCGCCGACATGAACTTGCGGGCGCTGCTGACGTCCTCGATGCACAACAGGATAGCCTCGGTGCCGGCATCGCCCGCCAGGTAGTCGAGCAGGTCGCCAAAATCGACATCCGAGCCCTCGCCCATGGCGACGAAGCGCGAGAAGCCGATGCCGCGCAGGCTGGCCCAGTCCAGCACCGCCGTGCCCAGCGCGCCCGATTGCGACACGAAGGCCAGCTTGCCCGGATCGGCGGCGATGTGGGTGAAGCTGGCGTTCAGGCCCAGCGCCGGCGATTGCAGGCCGACGCTGCCCGGCCCCAGCACGCGCAGCAGGTGCGGCTTGGCCGCCTCCAGCATCGCCTGCTGCAGGCTGCGGCTGCCGGCGCGCAGGCTGTCCAGCCCCGCCGTCATGACGATGGCGGCGCGGGTTCCGCGCGCGCCCAGTTCGGCGATCACGCCCGGTATCGTCGACGGCGGCGAGCACAGTATCGCCAGGTCCGGCGCGGCCGGCAGCGCCGCCACGCGGGCGTAGCACGGCAGGTCGTGCAGGCGCTGGTGCTTGGGGTTGAGCGGCCAGATGGCGCCGCCGTCGCGGGCGAATCCGGCTTCCACCAGGTTGGCCAGCACCCGCGTGCCGATGCGCTGCGGGTTGTCCGATGCGCCGATCACGGCCACCGAGCGGGGTTGGAACATGCGGTCGAGATTCCTGATGCTCATGTGGCGATGCCCCTTGTTACCAGCGTGAAGCGTGATCCTCGGTCACGCCCATCATCTGCGTGACCATGCGTTTGGGTAGTTCCGGCGCGCTGCGCACCCAGCCGGTGAAGGTGCCGATCGGCTGCAGGTAGCGGCTGGCCGCCACCACCAGGTTCTTGTCGTCGCGGCGCGCGCCTTCCGGCGTGAAGTACAGCTCCAGCAGATCGTCTTCGGTGAAGATGTGCCAGGTCGACAGCGGATCGCTGCTGTCGTAGATGAAGTGCGCCGGCGCCAGCGCGTGCACCTGGCCGTCCAGCCACAGCGCGTTCTCATTGCCTCCGAAGTAGCCCGCCTGCAGATTGAAGCCCAGCTCCAGATTATGCGCCGACGCCCAGCGCCAGGCGGTGTTGCGCGCCAGCAGGCCGTTGGAATAATCGAAGCTGGCGACGCCGCCGGCCAGCGGATAGTCTTCGCGGAAGGTGCGCACCTCGCCGCGCAACGGCAGGCCGGACGACTTCTGCGTCGCGTGCACCGAGCCCTGTTCGACCGGCCCGGTGGCCAGCAGCAGCGGCGCCGCGCCGGGGCCGAATTCGGCGTCGATCTCCAGGTAGTCGCAGCGCAGCGCCAGGCCGTAGCTGCCGTCGGCGCGGCTGTCGATGGCGATGCTGCTCCTGCGGGTCTTGAAGCTGCTCGATCCGCCGGCGTGGTCGGCCAGCCGCGCCGACAGGCCGGGCAGGCCGTCCTGCGAAAAGTTGGCCAGCATGTCGCCGTCGCCGCGGTCGAAGGCGTAGGCGAAGGCGGTGCTGGTCCAGCCCAGGTCGACGATGGCGACCGCGCAGAACACCTGCTCCGTGCACAGCGCCACGTAATGCCAGCGCTTGTGGTGGAAGCGCCGCCAGAAACGGCTGCGCGCGAACGGCGCGGCCAGCTTGCTCCAGTCGATTTGGCCGACCTGGCCGGCGTAGCGGCCGAACAGCGGTTGTCCGTCGGGGCCCAGCAGGCTGGCGGGTGCGGCGGGCAGACTCATAACACTCCTACTCTCATGCGGCTTCCATTTCTTTCGTGTCTTTCGTGTTGAGGTCCAGCGCGGCGCGCAGCAGCGGCGCGAAGCCTTCCGGCGCGGCGTGGACGACCTGTATGTCAGGGCACTCGTGCCAGTTGGCCAGGCGCTGCAAGGCGCCGGCGATGTCGCGCACGAAGCGCTCGCTGAGGCGCGCGCCGGGCTCCAGCACCAGCGATTTCAATTCGAACACGCCGGCGCGCCGGTGCGCCTTGGCGTCGACCCGGCCCACCAGCGCGCCGCGCCGCAGGATGGGCAGCGTGAAGTAGCCGTAGCGGCGCTTGTCGGCCGGCGTGTAGCATTCGAGCCGGTAGTCGAAGCCGAACAATTCCAGCGCGCGGCGGCGGTCCCACACCACCGGGTCGAACGGCGACAGGATGGTGGTCAGCGTCGGCGCCAGCGTGCCGGCCGCCGCCGCGGCCAGCAGCGCCGCGTGGTCCGGGTGGACGTAGACCGGATCGTCCCAGTCGTCGACCCAGGCGCGCAGCAGGGCGCCCTGTTCTACCAGTTCCTCCGGATCGAGGCGCGGCGGCTTGGTGCGGAAGTAGTCGGAGATCCAGCCGGCGCGCGCGCAGCCCATGGCCTTGACCGCCTTGAGCACCAGCAGGCGGCGGGTGTCGTCCATGTGCGGCATGCGGCTGTCGTCCCAGCCTGGCAGCACGCGCTCGGCCAGGTCGTAGATGCGCTGGAAGTTGCGGCGCTCGGCGATCATCAGCGCGCCGGCGGTGAACAGCACTTCCAGCGAGCGCTTCTCCGGCTTCCAGCTCCACCAGCCGCCACTTTGGCCGTCGGTGCGCTCGAAATCGGACGAGCGGGTCGGGCCGTTGACGCGGATGTGGTCCAGCACCGCGTCGACCTCGGCGCGGCGTTCGGCCATCCAGGTCGCCGAATACTTCCAGCCCATCGCCGCCGGATCGAGCATGCGGTGGCGATACAGGCCGTAGTCCTCGATCGGTACGAAGCAGGCCTCGTGCGCCCAGTACTCGAACAGCTGGCCGGCGGCCAGCGCCTGCTCCAGCCACGGCTGCGGATAGTCGCCCAGGCGGCTCCACAACACCAGATAGGGGCTGCGCGCCACCACGTGGATGGTGTCGATCTGTAGCACGCCCATTTGCCGTATCGCGTCCACCACGTCGGCCTGGCGCGCCTTGCGGCGGCGCGGCTGCAGCAAACCCTGCGCCGCCAGATGCAGCGCCCGCGCCGCGGCCAGGCTGATGATCAATTCGGTCATGAGCGCTATTCTAATAAAGAAATCAACATTGCCTGTGATCGGAATGGGGTTTTTTTTGACCCGCCAGCCACAAACGTGACATTTCCGTGCAGAATATCCACAGATGGCGTGCCGCTACCATTTCGCGGGGAATGTAGACTTTCGATGAACCAATTTGCCACTCGCCCGATCGTGATGTTCCTGCGCCGCCTGTACCGGGCGGTCCTGCTGCCCGTGTTTGCGCTGGCGCTGCTGGCGGCCATGTGGGCGGCGGTGACTTATCAGATCGGCCAGGAAAAGCGGACCGCGCGCAACGAGGCGGTGCTGCACAGCCAATCGCTGGCGCGCACGCTGGCCGAGCACACCAACCACCTGCTGCGCCAGATCGACCACGCGACGCAGCTGTTCAAACTCAAGTTCGAAGAGACCGACGGCGCGCTGCGGCTGGCCGAATTCACGCGCCGCAACGGCCTGCTCGATTCGTTGCTGCCGTCCAAGCTGGACCTGCCGCTGGCCTTGCTGAACGCCGAAGGCCGCCTGATCGACAGCCGCAACGGCTACTTCGCGCCCGACCAGCACGACCAGGCCTTCTTCCGCCAGCACGCATCCAATCCGGCCGACACGCCGCAGGTCTCGACGCCGGTGGTCGAGCCGCGCACCAAGAAATGGCAGATCCTCATTACGCGGCGGCTCAACAACCACCGGGGCGAGTTCGCCGGCGTCATCATGGTGATGGTCGACCCGGCCTCCTTCGTCGAGGACTACGACCGTCTGACCGTCGATCCCGGCGGCGCGGTGCTGCTGGTGAGCCGCGAGAACGGCATGTCCACCGCCCGCGTCGACGAACAGCTGATCATCAGCGATGCGATCGACTTCACGGCGGCGCAAAGCGGCGCCCAGCAGCCCGACGAGCTGCTGCTGGCGCATCCCTTCGACGCCGTCGAGCGCATCTACGGCTACACCGAAATGCCGCGCTACCTGTTGCTGGCGGTGGTCGGCAATCCCGTGAGTTCGGCGATGGTGCGTTTCGAACAGCGGCGCAACGTCTACTACGGCGCGGCCGCCATCGCCTCGGTGCTGGTGCTGCTGTTTATCGGCCTGCTGATGCAGCAAGCCTATCGCCTGCGGCGCAGCGCGCGCATGATCACCGAGGCACAAGCCATGCTGCGGGCGGCGGCCGACGCCAGCATGGACGCGGTCTACCTGCTCAAGGCTTGCCGCATGCGCGGGCCGGGCAAGGAGATCGTCGACTTCACCATCGCCGACCTCAATGAACGCGGCGCCGCCCTGCTGGGCTCCACGGCGGAAGAGATCAAGGGCAAGCGCCTGATCGAGGTGCTGCCGGCGCTGCACACCAAGGGCTTCATCGAAAAGTACAAGACGGTGCTGATCTCCGGCCGTCCGCTGGACGAGGAGTTCGAGATCGACTTCCTGCCCGGCAGCGGCCATCTGTGGCTGCATCACCAGATCGTCGCCATCGACGAGGGCGTGGCTGTCACCACGCGCGACATCACGCCGCGCAAGGAGGCCGAGCTGGCGATGCGCAAGAACCAGGCGGAGCTGGCGGCCGTCAACGACGCCTCGCCGCTGGGATTGATGCGCGCCGATCCGGCCGGCCACTGCACCTATGTGAACCGCACCTTCGAATTCATCACCGGGCTGACGCGCGAGGAAGCGCTGGGCGACTTGTGGATGCGCGCCGTACACCCCAACGACCGCGAAGTATTGAAGACGGCCCTGAAGCACATGGCCAAGACCCGCGTGCCCTTCCAGGACACGGTGCGCTGCGTGCACCCCGACGGCATGATGATCTGGATCTCGTTCAAGATCGCCGCGATGGTGGTGGACGGCCAGATCTACGGCTACGTCGGCACGGTGGACGACATCACCCACGTGCGCAAGTCCGTGATGGCGCTGCGCGAAAGCGAATCGCGCCTGCGCACCATCGCCGATACGCTGCCGGCGATGGTGGCCTATATCGATTCGGAGGAGATCTACCGCTTCCACAACGTCGCCTATGAACGCGAATTCAACCGCACCGGCGTGGCGGTGCTGGGCAAGTCGATCGAGGCGACCATGGGCACGGAGCGCTACCAGTTCCTGGCGCCCTACATCAAGCGCGCGCTGGCCGGCGAGACGCTGACCTTCGAGGAGGATGATCCCGGCGCCGCCATCGACCGCACCTTCGAAGTGGTCTACATCCCGCAGATGGACGAAGACGGCATCACCGTGATCGGCTTCCACGTCATGCGGCAGGACATCACGGCGCAGAAGCGCGAGAAGCAGCGCCTGCTGAAACTGTCGCAGGTCGATGCGCTGACAGGGTTGACCAACCGCGCCGGCTTCCTGCAGAAGCTCCAGGACGCGATGGCCGCCAGCCGCGAGAACCACAGCCTGATGGCGGTGATGTACATGGACATCGACCGCTTCAAGCCGGTCAACGACACCTTCGGCCACAGCGTCGGCGACGCGCTGCTGAAGGCTTTTTCGGGACGGCTGACGCACGCCATGCGCGCCAGCGACACCATCGCCCGGCTGGGTGGCGACGAGTTCACCATCATCATGGAGCGCGTCGCCCGCTTCGACGACGCCGCGGCGCTGGCGGCCAAGATCGTGGCGGCGATGCAGCCGCCGTTCGACCTGGATGGCACGGTGGTGTCGATTTCGGCCAGCATCGGCATGGCCTACTACCGCGACGAGGATGTCTCCCCGGCCGAGCTGCTGAACCGCGCCGACGTGCTGCTGTACGAGGCCAAACAGGGCGGCCGCAACACCTACCGCGCCGGCCCGGCGCTGCCGCCGGCGGCCAGCAACGCGGCTTGACGGACCGCCACGGCGCGGCGGCGCCACTTTTATCAACTCGTCCAACGCCATCTTGCGCTATATTGTGCGCTTCCCGGCTGTTTTGACTACTCACCTTCATGCGTCTGCTGCACACTTCCGACTGGCACCTGGGCCAATCCCTGCATAATTTCGAGCGTGGCTACGAGCACCAGCGCTTCCTGGACTGGCTGCTGGACACCCTCGTCCAGGAGCAGACGGACGCGCTGCTGATCGCCGGCGACATCTTCGACAACGCCAATCCGTCGGCGGCGTCGCAGAAGCAGTTGTACCGCTTCCTGCAACAGGCAAGGGAACGCCTGCCGCATCTGAACCTGGTGGTCATCGCCGGCAACCACGATTCGCCGGGCCGGCTGGAAGCACCGGGGCCGCTGCTGGAAGCGCACGGGACCCGGGTCATCGGCAGCGTACAGCGCAAGGCCGACGGCGAGATCGACCTCGAACAGCTGGTGCTGCCGTTGACAGGCCGCAGCGGCGCGGTGGAGGCATGGTGCCTGGCCGTGCCCTTCCTGCGTCCCGGCGACGTGCCGCGCATCGCCGAAACCAAAGATGGCGCCGATCCCTATTTGGCGGGCATCGCCCTGCTCTACCGGCAGGTGCTGGAGCTGGCGCTGGGCAAGCGCGCGGACGGCCAGGCCATCCTGGCGATGGGCCACTGCCACATGGTCGACGGCCAGATGTCCAACGATTCGGAACGCCGCATCGTCATCGGCGGCACCGAGATGCTGCCGGCGGGGATCTTCGACCCGGCCATCGTCTACGCAGCGCTGGGCCATCTGCACCTGGCGCAACGCGTCGGCAAGCAGGAGCACATCCGCTATTGCGGCAGCCCGATCCCGCTGTCGTTTGCGGAGGTGGGCTATCAGCACCAGGTGCTGCGCATCGATATCGACGGCGCCGCCGTGCGCGAGATCGTGACGCTGCCCGTGCCGCGCGCGGTCGAGCTGCTGCGGATTCCCGCCAAACCCGCGCCGTTGGCGCAAGTGCTGGAAGAACTGGCGGTACTGGACGTGGCGCCGATGGAACCTGAGCAGCAGCCCTTCCTGGAAGTGCGGGTGCTGCTGGATGCGCCGGAACCGGGCCTGCGCACGCGCGTCGAGGCGGCGCTGGACGGCAAGCCGGTGCGGCTGGCCAAGATCGAAACCTCCAGCGCGGCGCGCAGTGCTTCCATCGACGACGACGTGATGACGCTGGACCAGCTGGAGCAGCTCAAGCCGGACGACATCTTCCGCCAGCTGTACCGGCAGCGCTTCGACAACGACGCCCCGCCCGAGCAGTTAAGCGCATTCGCTGAACTCATGCTGACGCCGGGGCAGCCATGAGAATCCTGAAAATCGGCGGCAAGAACCTGGCCTCGCTGGCCGGCGAATTCGGCGTGGACTTCGAGCAGGAGCCGCTGGCGTCCACCGGCCTGTTCGCGATCAGCGGGCCGACCGGCGCGGGCAAGAGCACGCTGCTCGATGCGCTCTGCCTGGCGCTGTACGACGCCACGCCGCGCCTGTTGAAGGTTGCGGGGCGCAGCTATCTGGCCGATGTCGGCGCGGAGACCGTGTCCACCCAGGACACGCGCACGCTGCTCCGCCGGGGCACGGCGGAAGGCCATGCGGAGGTCGATTTCGTCGGCAACGACGGCGCATCCTATCGCGCCCGCTGGAGCGTGCGCCGTTCGCGCACCAAGGTCGAAGGCGCCCTCCAGCCGACCGCCATGACGCTGCACCTGCTGCCGGCGTTGCAGCCGATAGGCGGCACCAAGACTGAAGTGAAAGTGGAGATCGAGAAGCGCATCGGCCTGTCGTTCGAGCAGTTCACGCGGGCCGTGCTGCTGGCGCAGAACGAGTTCTCGGCCTTCCTCAGGTCCGAGGACAACGAGCGCGGCGAGCTGCTGGAGACGCTGACCGGCAGTACCATCTACACCGAGATTTCGATGCGGGCCTTCGAGCGCGCCAAGCTGGAACAGGCGGCCTTGCAGAACCTGAACGCCCGCCTGGCCGACCAGAAGCCGCTGAGCCTTGAACAGCGCGGCGAGCTGGAAACGCAAAGCGCCGCCGCGGCGGCCGCGTTGCAGGCGCTGGAGCAGCACAAGGCGGAGCTGGAGCAGGAACTGCGCTGGCACAAGCAGGCCGAGAAGCTGGCCGAGGACGAACAATTGGCGCAGCAAGCCAGCCAGGCCGCCATCGCCGATGTGGAGGCGGCCGCGCCGCGCCGCACCGTGCTGGCGCGCCTCGCCGCCGTGCAGCCGGCGCGGCCGCTGGCCGATGACATCCGCCGCATTGCCGCCGACATCACCGCCACGCAGGCAGCCATCACCGCCGGCACGCAGGACGCGGCCCTGGCGACGCAGGCATTGGAACGCGCCATGACGGCGCAAACGCAGGCGGCGACACAGGTGCAGGAAGCAGAATCCGCCCAGCGCACCGCCGCACCGCGACTGGATCAGGCCAAGGCGCTGGACGCCCGCATCGAAGCCATGCTGCCCGCTTATCGCCAGGCGTCCGCCGCGTGCGAGCTGGCCGACCAGGCCGACGCGGTCGCCCGCGCCGCGCTGCAAGAGCGCCAGGACGAGCGCAAGCGCCTCGGCGCGCAGCATGAAGCCGGCGCCGCCTGGCTGGCGCAGCACAAGCAATGGCAAACGATGGCGCAGTCGTGGGAGCGCTGGGATGTGCTGTTCGTGCAGGCCGGCCAGGCCGCCGCGCAGGCCGAGAAACTCAACACCGCGCTGGCCCGCGTCCAGCGCAACGCCAACGCACACCGCGACGACGAGGCGGAAGCCAGCGCCAAGCTGGCGGCGTCCGGCGCCGCGCTGCAAACGCTGGAAGCGCAGCGCCAGGAAGCGGTGCGCGTGCTCGCGGCCCTTCCGGCCGAGCAGTTGCAGGCATCGCGCCGCGATCTGGAGCAGCGCCGCGATCAACTGGCATCGGCAGAAAAACTCTGGATCGAGCTCGATGCGCGCCAGAGCCGCCATGCGCATATCGAAACCCAATCCGCGCAGTTGCGCCAGGCCGTGGCAGCGGCCGAGGTGCAGTTGCAGGCTGCCCAGCAGGAAGGCGTCGGCATACTGGCGGCCTTCTCGCAGGCCGAGCGTTCGCTGAAGCTGGCGGAAGCCGCCTGCGCCAAGAATGTGGAATCGCTGCGCGCCACGCTGGAAGACGGTACGCCCTGCCCGGTCTGCGGATCGCCGGAACACCCGTACAAGCAGGATGACGGCGGCTTGCACGCGCTGCTGGCCGAGTTGCAGGCGGATGTCGCCGGCTGCCGCCAGCGGATGGAGGCCAACGTCAATCGCCAGGCGGCGCAGCGCGCCACCGAGCAGGCCAGCCTGGAACAACTGAACGCGCTGGCCGCCGAGGGCCGCATGGTGGCGCAAGCGCTGGAGCGCGTCGCCGCAGCATGGCAATCGGCATCGCTGCCGCCCGCACTGCCGCCGGAACCCGAACGCACCGGCTGGTTCGTCGACCAATTGGAACAGGTGCGCGACGCGTTGCACGCCATCGAGCGGCGGGAAGGCGCGCTGCACGCCGCCCGCATCGCCCGCGACCAGGCGCAATCGGCGTGCGATCTGGCGGCCGCCGAGCATACGCGTTTGCAAAGCGTGGCGTCGCATGCCCAGACTGCGCTGGCGCAAGCCAATGCCGAACACAAGGCGCTCGACGACCAGCGCATCGAAGTCGCGCTGACGCTGGGCGCCCTGCTCGCCGACCTGGACCCGGCCTTCAGCGGCGGCGACATGCCGAGCGAGGAATGGAAGGACGACTGGAAGGCCGGCCCCGCCCGATTCCACGAAGCCCGCCAGGCCGAGAGCCGGCAATGGCTGGCGCAGCGCGCAGCGCAGGACGAACGCGCCGCAGTGATCGCCACCATTGAGGTGGAAGTCAAGGCGCTGGGAGAAGCGCAGGCCAAGGCCGGCATGAATGCCGTCAGCGCCCGCGTGGCCTACAGCAGCGCGGACACGGCGCTCAAGGACATGCAGCAGCAACGCATGGCGCTGTGGGACGGCAAGGAAGTGCGCGATGTCGAAGCGGCGCTCATCGCCGCCATCGACGCGGCCAGGGAACGGCTGGCAGGCTTGCAGGCCGCCGCGCAGCAGGCGGCCCAGGCCCGCGTTCGCGCAGACGAGGCGCTGGCCCAGGCCACGCAACGGCTGGCGGCGCTGCGCGGTGCGTCGGCCGCAGCGGCGGCGGCGCTGTCCGATTGGGTCGCCGCATTCCAGCAGCGCCAGCCCGATGCAGGCCTGCGCGACATCGACCACCTGCACGCGCTGCTGGCGCATTCGGCCGACGACGTCGACGCCGAACGCGCCGCGCTGCTGGCCATCGACCGCGCCGCCGACAACGCCGCCGCCGTGCTCAAGGAGCGCCAGCGACAGCGCGAACAACACCAGCTGTCCGCGCCCCCCGCCCGCAGCGAGGCGCCCGACGCGTCGCAGGACGCCGCCGAAGCGGATGCCGCCGAGCCGCACGGCGCCGCCCAGTCGCCGATCGCCCTGCTGGCCGCCGCCCTGAACACGCTGATGGCCGAACGCAAAACCGCCCACGACACAGCCACCTCCCTGCAGCTCTCGCTGGCACAGGACGACGCCAAACGCCGCCAATCGCAAGCCATGCTGGCCGAGATCGAGCGTCAGGAGGCAATCGAACAACGCTGGGCGCGCATGAGCGACCTGATAGGCTCGGCCGACGGCAAGAAGTTCCGCAACTACGCCCAGCAGTTCACGCTGGACGTCCTGCTGGGCTACGCCAACGCCCACCTCAACCACCTCTCGCGCCGCTACCAGCTGGAACGCATCGACAACCCGGCCGCGCCGTCGCTGGCGCTGCTGGTGCGCGACCAGGACATGGGCGGCGAGATGCGCTCGGTGCACTCGCTGTCCGGCGGCGAATCGTTCCTGGTGTCGCTGGCGCTGGCGCTGGGACTGGCCTCGCTGTCGTCCAACCGCGTGCGCGTCGAATCGCTGTTCATCGACGAAGGCTTCGGCAGCCTGGACGCCGAGACCCTGCGCGTGGCGATGGACGCGCTGGACGGCCTGCAGGCCATGGGCCGCAAAGTCGGCGTCATCTCGCACGTGCAGGAGATGACGGAACGGATCGCCGTAAAAATATTGGTCCAACCTTCGGCGGGCGGCAAAAGTACCGTCACTGTGCAGTAGAATAGTGCTTTATTGCTAATTCGGGTTGGTCCATGAAACTGCTGCTTCGTCTGTGCTTCTGCCTGTCCCTCACCATGCCGATGGCGCACGCGGCGACCTGCGCCGCGCCGTTCAAGCAGGCGGACGGCTGGGAACTGGCCGCGCCCGAAGCATCGGGCTTCAACGCCAACGCGCTGTGCGTCACACTGACCGCGCTGGCGCAGGGCAAGGACAACATCCACGGCATCGTCGTCGAACGCCACGGCAAACTGGTGGCGGAGATGTACCGCAGCGGCAAGGACCACTCGATCCGGCGCGGCCTTGGCGTATGGCCGCCAATCGCGCCGACGGTGGACTTCGGCCCCAACACGCTGCACGACGTGCGTTCGATCGGCAAGAGCGTCATCAGCCTGCTGGTCGGCATCGAGAAGCAGCACGGCAAAATCGCCGCGCTCAACACGCCGGTGCTGGACTACTATCCGGAATATCACGACCTGCGCTCGCCGCAGCTGAACGCCATCCACCTCGAACACCTGCTGACCATGAGCGGCGGCTGGAAATGGGATGAAGGGACGCAGCCCAACAACGAACTGCGCCTGTTCTGGAAGAGCGACCAGCTGCGCTACGTGCTGGAGCGCCCGGTCGTCGCGCCGCCCGGCACCGTCTGGAACTACAACGGCGGCGGCACCACCATCCTGGCCGATATCGTCACCCGCGTCAGCGGCCAGCCGTGGATCGAGGTCGCGCGCAAGGAGCTGTTCGAACCGCTGGGCATCGTGAGTTGGGAATGGGTGACGGACCTGCGCGGCCGGCCGGCGCCGTTCGCCGGACTGCGCCTGCGTCCGCGCGACATGGCCAAGATCGGGCGGCTGATGCTCAACCGCGGCCGCTGGAACGGCCAGCAGATCGTGGCCGAGGAATGGGTGGACGAATCGCTCAAGCCGCGCCTGAGCGTGGGCTTCCGCAGTCCGGGCAACCAGCCGGACGAACTGCGCTACGGCTACCAGTGGTGGGACGGCACGGCGGCCTGGCACGGCCGGCGCATGCCGTGGAGCGCCGCCTTCGGCAACGGTGGCCAGCGCATCTTCATCGTGCCGGAGCTGGACCTGACGGTGGTGATCACCGCCGGCGACTACGGTTCAGAGGCGATGGGCGCGAAGGTCAACCAGCTGCTGCACACCTTGATCGCCACGGTCAGCGAGTAGTACGGTCCTTGCGCTCCAGCTTCAGCATCTCCCACCCCAGTTCGCGACGGATTTGCTGGGCATCCGGCGGCGGGCGCCGTTCCGCGATCTGCGTCTGCAACCACTGCCGCACTGATTCCTTGCTCGGTTGCTTCTTTTGGTCCATGGCCTTGCCTCTTTGGTGGAAGAACGATCCCTGAGACCTTCAACGCGGGCCAGACCCGCCAGTTGACCGGCAGGCGTCCGCGAATTTGCAACCATTTGCTACAGATTTGCTATCATTGAGACGAGCAGGAGGCAGCGCACACCACCATGAGCATAGGCGCCATAGCACCGAGTTCCACAAGCCAGCCACCGGCGCGTGCAGCGCCTCCGGTGCAGCTTGCGTCGTCGGCGACGCCCGCCGGTCCGGCCTCCGCGTCGACCGCCTCATCCCCCAACACCAATTTCTCCGGCAGCGATTCGGCCACCAACCTGACGCCGGAAGCGCTGGCCCTGGTCGCCCAGCTCAAGGCACGCGATACCGAGGTACGCCAGCACGAGCAGGCGCACCTGGCCACCGCCGGCGGCATGGCCACGTCCGGCGCTTCCTACACCTACCAGCGCGGCCCGAATGGCGTCGATTACGCCATCGGCGGCGAGGTGCATATCGATACCTCGCCCGGCCGCACGCCACAGGAAACCATCGAACGCGCCCACACGATCCAGGCGGCGGCGCTGGCCCCGGCCGATCCCTCCGGCGCGGACCGCGCCGTGGCGGCCCAGGCGCAGCAGCTGGAACTGCAGGCCCGCGCCGAACTGGCCACGCAACAGGTGGAACAGGCCACGGCGCGCTCGCAGGGTCCGGCGCCGGTGGCAAGCGACGCCGCCAAGGTCCGCCGCACCTATGAAGTGGCGCCGCTGGTGCCGCCCAAGCTGGATATCTACGCCTGAATGTTAGAATCCCGCCTTTGCAAGCCACTCAAAGAGCAACCATGTTAAAAGCACCACGCACCCTGACCTTCAAATGCGCCAAATGCGCCAAAGCCGTGCAGGTACGCCTGCAAAAAGTATCGGCCTGCTCGCACATCCAGCCTTACCTGGGTATTTGCGCCTGCGGCGAGGTCAAACACCACGCCATCGGCCAGAAAGACGCCGTCGCTTCCTACTTGGCAGCCCCGGAAGGCTGGACCCACCATCATTAATCTTTGCGGCACCCTCAAGAAATCGGCCGGGGGACCGTTATAGAAGTATTATCAAACCGAATCCGCTGGAACCTGCCATGTCTATCCTACCTGCTCTCGGCGCCCGCACCTTGCCGGCGTCCCTCTACGGCGCCAACCCGCATAGCGATGGCAAGACTGTTGGCACTTCCGCCGCCAGACAGGTAAAACCGGTCGATTCCTCGCCGATTTCGCTGTCCAACGACGGCCTGGAAAAGCACGTGGCGTCGGTCGGCAACGCGACCATCGACTTCGCGCAGGATTTCCTGGGCAGCTTCGCCAAATCGCTGTTCGGCGACGCCGCCAAGGGCGCGGTCATCGATTTCGACTCGGCCAGCCTGGATACCTCGTCCACCCTCGCCGTCGGCGTGCAGCACAGCTCCGGGCCTAACGGCAGCAGCGACGCCGCCGCCTTCCAGCTGACCGACAGCTCGCACTTTATCGGCAAGGGCACGATCACCACGGCCGATGGCCGCAAGTTCGATTTCGAAGTGGAAGTCCAGTACAACGCCGAATTGAGCGGCGCCGCCAGCCAGACCACGTCCACCAACAGCGACAAGGCCGGCGAAGCCGCCGCCAAGCGTCCGGTGGCGAGCAACGGCGCCAGCGCCGAGAACCTGCCGACCGTGCAGGTGCCGAACATCGACTTCCCGGGCACATTGGCCGACCTGTTCAAACTGATCGGCCGCGACCTGCAATCGGCGCTGTCGACCGGCGACAACTCGGCCAGCCAGACCAGCGACGGCATCGACCGCAATACCCTGCGCAGCCTGTCGCTGCGCCTGCTGAACCTGGTCGACAGCAAGGACACCAACACCTACACCGCGCCGACCGCCGCCGACAAGGCCAAGTCGATCGCCGACGCTTACGGTTCGCAAGCCGCCGCACCGGAGGCCGATACCAGCACCGGCGCCAGCGCTACGCCTGCTCCGGCCGACGACCCGATCTCGCTCGCGCCGGGCGCCAAAGACGCGACAAGCTAAGCGCCAAGTATAATAAGCACCGCAACACCAAAAACGCCGGCAGGGATGGACACCATCCCCGGCGTTTTTTGTGTTGGTCCATTCAGCTTATTACACCTACCGATTGCCCCGACATGTCCGCACAAATCCCCACCTCCCCTACGCCGCAACAGATCCACTGGGAGGAGAACGGCGTGCAGTGCGCCGCGCGCTGGCGCTCCGAAGCGGGCATGCCGCCGCCTAAGCGCGTCGTCATCGCCGACGACACCACCAATGCGGACGTAGCCTACCGCCTGGCCTGCGAAGGCACGGCGCTGCTGTGGCGCGGCGATTTCCAGAACGCCCGCCAGCTGCTGCAAGCGCTGGCGCGCCGCGCGGACCACAAGGGCAAGCCGTCGAAGAAGGCCAAGCCGGCCAAAGTGCCGGCAACGGCGACCGAAGCCTTCCACCTGCACCGCCAGGCGCAATCGCAGCGCGCACGCACGCTGGCGATGCTGCTGATTCCATTCAACGCCGGCTACGCCATCCCGCTGCGCCGCGCGCCGGACGTGCAGCTGGCCTGCAACGAGGCCTACGGCCGCTTCGAAGAACCGTTCATCGCCTCGCTGCGCGAGCTGCTTGGCCTGATCGGCGCGCATGAATGGCGCCGTACCGGGGTCGAGATCCCGGCGCTGGATGCACGCATCCACCCGCACTACGGCGTGTTCTCGCCGGTGCGCGGCGAGTATGTGGAACTGGTGGCGAATGCGCCGCTGCCGGCCGGCGTCAAGCTGGCTTATGACATCGGCGCCGGTACCGGCGTGCTGTCGGCGGTGCTGGCCAAGCGCGGCGTGGCGCGCATCATCGCCACCGACCAGGATCAGCGTGCACTGAGCTGCGCCCGCGAGAACCTGGCGCGCCTGGACCTGGACGGCCAGGTCGAGCTGCTGGAAGCGGACCTGTTCCCGGAAGGCCGGGCGCCGCTGGTGGTGTGCAATCCGCCGTGGGTGCCTGCGCGTCCGAGTTCGCCGATTGAATACGCGGTCTACGATCCGGACAGCCGCATGCTGCGCGGCTTCCTGGCCGGCCTGTCGGCCCACCTGACGCCGGGTGGCGAAGGCTGGCTGATCCTGTCGGACCTGGCCGAGCACCTGGGCCTGCGTCCACGGGAAGAGCTGATGGAATGGATCGCCGCCGGAGGCCTGAAAGTCATCGACCGCCAGGACGTGCGCCCCACCCACCCGCGCGCCGCCGACGCCACCGACCCGCTGCACGCGGCCCGCGCCGCCGAAGTCACCTCGCTGTGGCGCCTGGCCGCCGCGTAAAGACAGCCCGTCACATCGTCCAGGTACGCAGCCCGATCCAACCGATCGACAACGCGTAGCCGGCGATGGCCAGGATGCCGGCCGATGTGAGGCCGGCATGCCAGCGCACCAGCCGGCTGGCGCGCTTGTTCGTCAGCGCATACCATACGCCGGCCGCCGCCAGCAGCGGGAACGCCACGCTGCACAGCAGTATCGGCAGCGACAGCACGCTCGGCGCGGCCAGCATCCCCAATGTGCCGACACCTCCGGCAATGCCGATCAGAGGCAAGGCGAACGTGGCGCACAAGCTGGCAAACGCCAGCAGCGGCAGCAGCCGCACCTTCCAGCCGCCCTTGGCCTGCAGGGACTTCCGATAAGCAGCTACGCCCCAGACAGGCAAAGCCAGCAGCCCAAACAAGCCGCCAAGCAAGGCCAGCGCAGCCACAAAGGCGTAAGCGGCTACGCACCAACCGGCTTCACGCTTGCGGTCGCCCAAACCGCCCGACAGCAGGTAGGTTTGTCCGTCCTGCTCGACGAAGGCCAGGCTGGCCGCTTCCCGATCGGTGCGGCGGAAACTGTGCTTGCCGGTCGGCAGGTAAGGCTTGCCGCCGACACGCAAAGCGCCATCGACCAGCGTGACCCTCGACATGCCGAGTACCTCCGCATATGGCCGCATCAAGTTCTTGGCCGGTGTCACGTTGCGGTAGAAACCGGTCAGGGCAGCCAGTTCCCTGGGGTCGACGGGGAACAAGGGAGCTGGCGCAAACGCATGCTTGCGGCTCAGGTAAGCCTGGATCAGGCCGGTGACAGGCGTGCGGAAGTCGACGCCCTCGCCGCCGTTGGCAAGCACCACATAGCCGCTGCCTTGCGCGGCGGAATAGCCGTAGACGGAGGTGAATGAGTCGATCTCGCCATTGTGGCCGCGAAAACTCGGCCCCGTCTCATTCGCAGGGAAGTTACCCAGGCCGTAGCCTCCGCTCAAGCCTGCCCGCGCGGCCAGCGAAGCCTCGCCGTGCTCGATACGCTCGACCGCCTGCGGCGACAGGATCCTATGCCCATCGACCGTGCCCCTGCCGACAAAGAACAACACCAGTTGCGATAATTCCCGCACGCTGGTGGCCAGCGATCCGGACGCCGGCATGATGATGTGCTGGTAAGGCGTCAGCGTGCCATCGGGTGCGTAGCTCTTGGCCACCTTGGCCGCCAGTGCCGGCGTCAGCGTGAAATCGGCGCTGGCCATGCCCATCGGCCGCAGCACATGCTCACGCTCGAAGGTTGCGAAATCCTGTCCTGTGACTTTTTCCAGCACATAACCCGCCACGGCCGGGCCGGCATTCGCATAGACGGCAAACTGGCCCGGCTTCCAGCGGCTGACGAACTCCGGGCTGGCGAACTCGACGCCACGCCGCACCGTCCAGCCGGGGCCGTTCTGCAGCTCGACGCGGGTGCTGATGTCCGGCCAGCCCGTCGTATGTTCCAGCAGGTGGACCAGGCGGACGGGATCGCTTTGCTCCCATGGATTGTTGAAGCGAATCTCGGGCGCCAGGTCGGCCAGCCGCGCGTCCAGTTTCAGCTTGCCGTTTTCGACCAGCTGCATGATGGCGATGCTGGTGAAACTCTTGGAGATCGAGGCCGCACGAAAAATCGTATCCGGCGTGACCCGTTCGCCGCTGGCCTTGTCCGCCACGCCATATCCCTTGAGCATGACAATCTTGCCGTCTTCCACCAGCGCCAGCGCTGCGCCCGGAATGCCGCGCTGCGCGAACATTTTTGCCAGACGCCCGTCCAGCTCTTCCAGGGAGGCTGGTGCGGGCGGCGTGGGCTCGGCTGCGCAGGCCGTCGCCAGCAACAGCAAGGATGACAGCGCAAGCGCGCAGAAGGGGTTACTCGAAGGTGGCATTGATGGTCTCCAGGGTGAGTTGTAGTGTTATAGTGATGTATTACAGTGACCCAATGGTAGAGCATCTTTGTTGAAACGCAAAGCAATTTTAAAAGTCGCAATTGATGCGATAAACATAAGCTTCACTTAAAAAATCACGAGAAATATAAGTGGCTCTTATTTTGGCCCTTGCGGAATGCAAAAGGCCTATGTATAATTCGGGCCTCAGACGCGGGGTGGAGCAGTCTGGCAGCTCGTCGGGCTCATAACCCGAAGGTCACAGGTTCAAATCCTGTCCCCGCAACCAGATCCAAAAAGCCGCTGATTCTTGCAAAAGAATCAGCGGCTTTTTACATTTGCGGCCATACACAAGCCGTCACAAAACTGTCACAATCACTCCTTTTGGTTAGCCAGGGAGGCGTGAGTGAAGGATCAAGTTCAGGTATCAGCACAACAGGAGCAGGACGCTCCAGTCAATCCATCACGCCGCCGCATCTTCCAGGCCGCCGCAGCAACCGGCATGGCCGCCTCCCTGCCCTCGCTGGCCGAGGCTGCGACCGCAAAACCAACCGCCGTCAAAGGCTCGCTGGACGCCAAGCTGAAAGCCCACGTCAAGAACGTGGTGGTGATCTACCTGGAAAACCGCAGCTTCAACAACCTGTTCGCCAACTTCCCCGGCACCGCCTGGCCTTTGTCGGCCGCCACCGCCGCCGCCTGCCAGCAGCGCGACCGCGACGGCTCCGTGCTGCCGGCGCTGCCGAAAGTCTGGGGCGGCATGGTGCCGAACACCCAGGACATCGGCGGCAAAAAGTACGCGCTCAAGGAAGACGACATCAAGGGCCTGCCGAACGCGCCGTTCAAACTGGTCGACACCGAAGGCAAGCCGCTGCCGGAAGCCGTCATCACGCGCGACCTGTGGCACCTGTTCTACCAGAACCAGATGCAGATCAACGGCGGCAAGAACGACGGCTTCGCGGCCTGGGGCAACACCGGCGGCATGGTGATGGGCTACTACGGCGAGACCAGCAAGAACCTCGGCCTGTGGAAGATCGCCGAACAGTACACGCTGTGCGATAACTTCTTCATGGCGGCCTTCGGCGGCTCCTACCTGAACCACCAGTTCCTGATCTCCGGCCGCACGCCCGAGTACTTCAACGCCAAGGACACCGCGGCCAAGAAAAAGATCGCGGTGCTGGACGACGGCCCGACCGGCTTCCGCCTGTCCGTGACCAAGGACAGCCCCGCCTCGGCGATGGACGGCCATCCGCACTTCGTCAACAACGGCGCCATTACGCCGGACGGCTACGCGGTCAACACCATGGCGCCGCCCTACCAGCCAAGCTACATCCGCCCCGCCTTCGACGGCGATCCGCTGCTGGCCGATCCGAACGACGCCGGCACCCTGCCGCCGCAAAGCTACGACACCATCGGCGACCTGCTGTCGGCCAAGAAGGTCAGCTGGGCGTGGTACGGCGGCGCATGGCAAGCCGCGCTGGACGCGCGCGGCGGCGGCGAGAAGCCCAACTTCCAGTACCACCACCAGCCGTTCAACTACTTCAAGCAGTTCGCCCCCGGCACCGCCGCGCGCGCCGAGCACCTGCGCGACGGCGGCCTGGGCGACAGCCCGATCTCGAACCGCTTCATCGCCGACGCCATCGCCGGCAAGCTGCCCGCCGTGACCTTCTACAAGCCGCAGGGCAACCTGAACCTGCACGCCGGCTACTCGGACATCGAGTCCGGCGACGCCCACATCGCCAACGTCATCGAGCACCTGAAGAAGTCCCCGCAGTGGAAAGACATGGTCGTGGTGATCACCTTCGACGAGAACGGCGGCTGGTGGGACCACGTGGCGCCGCCGAAGGGCGACCGCTGGGGCCCTGGCTCGCGCATCCCGGCCATCGTCATCTCGCCGTACGCGAAAAAAGGCCAGGTCGACCACACCTTCTACGACACCACGTCGATCATGCGCTTCATCACCCGCCTGCACGGCCTGCCGCTGCTGGAAGGCCTGAAGCTGCGCAACGACGCCTTCGCCGCCCGCAACGCGCTGCCGCCGGGCGACCTGACGGGAGCGCTGAGCTTCCGTTGAGTTTGGGCTTTGTGTTACACTTCGCCCCTAACTTACACTGAGCCCGACTGCTGCAGCCGGGCTTTTGTTTTTTTTCAGATGAGAGATAAAAAAGATAACGCTACGTTCGACCTGCCCGGCTTCAGCCCGGCCGCGCCGCTCGAACCGGAAGCAAAGCGTCCGCCGCCGCCACGCGGCAAGCGCGCCACACTCAAGCAAGTGCAACTGGAACTGCTCGAACCGACCGACACCTCCGGCCTGCCGGTCTGGGTGCGCGACGAAAACCTGGACCTCACCGGCTTGCCGGTGTGGGCGCCAAACTAATAACAACCCGATTATCACAGCGTCAGCGAGCCTGTTAGACTGTGACCACGTCCTTTTTGAACAGGTCTGACACCATGACATCCACCGCCTTTTCCAGCCTGCCGCTGGCCCCTACCCTGCTCGACAATCTCGATTCGCTCGGCTACAAAGAGATGACCACGATCCAGGCGCAAAGCCTGCCGTCGGTGCTGGAAGGCCGCGACCTGATCGCCCAGGCCAAGACCGGCAGCGGCAAGACCGCAGCCTTCGGCATCGGCATCCTCGCCAAGCTCAATCCCGCATGGTTCGCCGTGCAGGCGCTGGTGCTGTGCCCGACCCGCGAACTGGCCGACCAGGTAGCCAATGAGCTGCGCCGCCTGGCGCGCGCCACCGGCAACGTCAAGGTGCTGGTGCTGACCGGCGGCTCGCCGATGCGTCCGCAGATCGCCTCGCTGGAACACGGCGCCCACATCGTCGTCGGCACGCCGGGCCGCGTGCGCGACCACCTGGGCCGCAACACGCTGGACCTGTCCAAGGTCGAAACGCTGGTGCTCGATGAAGCGGACCGCATGACCGACATGGGCTTCTACGACGAAATCGCCGGCATCGTCAGCGCCTGCCCTAAACGCCGCCAGACCTTGCTGTTCTCGGCCACCTACCCGGACGACATCCGCCGCGCCACCGATGCCTTCCTGGTCGATCCGGTTGAAGTGACGGTCGAAGCGCAGCACGACAACAGCCAGATCGAACAGCTGTTCTTCGAGATCGGCTTCGACCAGCGCACTGCCGCCGTGGCGCGCCTGCTGGGCCACTACAAGCCGGTATCGGCTATCGCCTTCTGCAACACCAAGGTGCAGTGCCGCGAACTGGTGGAAGAGCTGCAATCGAAGGGCTTCTCCGCGATGGCGCTGTACGGCGAACTGGAACAGAAAGAGCGCGACGAGATCCTGGTGCTGTTCTCGAACCGCAGCTGCTCGGTGCTGGTGGCCACCGACGTCGCCGCGCGCGGCCTGGACATCCCGAACCTGGAAGCGGTGATCAACGTCGACGTGTCGAAGGACACCGAGGTGCACATCCACCGCATCGGCCGCACCGGCCGTGGCACTGAGCAGGGCCTGGCCCTGTCGCTGTGCGCGCCGAACGAGAAGAAGTGGGTCAAGCTGATCGAGGAATACCAGCAATCCGAAGTCCAGTGGTTCGACCTGAAAAGCCTGGACGACAACGAGTACGGCGTCGATCCGGCGCCGATGATGACGCTGGTGATCTCGGGCGGCAAAAAGGACAAGCTGCGTCCGGGCGACCTGCTGGGCGCACTGACCGGCGACGCAGGCCTCTCCAAGGAACAAGTCGGCAAGATCAACGTGTTCGAGTTCCAGACCTACGTGGCGATCGACCGCCGCGTGGCTTACGACGCCTTCGAACGCCTGAGCCGTAACAATCCGCTGGGCGGCGACTTCGGCGCCATCAAAGGCCGCAACTTCAAGATGCGCTTCATCGAATCCTGATGTCGTTCAACGGTGCGGCTGCTCGATATGCGGCAGCAGCACCGTGAGGATGCCCAGCAGCGGCAGGAACGAACACAATTTGTACACATAGGCGATGCCGGCCACGTCGGCGATATGCCCCATGGCTGCGGCGCCAATGCCGCTCACGCCGAACATCAATCCAAAGAAGATCCCCGCAATCATGCCGACCTTGCCCGGCATGAGCTCCTGCGCGAACACCACGATGGCGGAAAACGCCGACGAGATCACAAAGCCGATCACCACCGACAGCACGGCCGTCCAGAACAGGCCGACGTATGGCAGCATCAGCGTGAACGGCGCCGCGCCGAGTATCGAGATCCAGATCACGCGCTTGCGGCCGATGCGGTCGCCGATAGGCCCGCCCATGAAGGTGCCCGCAGCCACCGCCGCCAAGAACAGGAACAAATACATCTGCGCCGACGACACCGACAGGCCGAATTTATCGATCAGGTAGAAGGTGTAGTAGCTGCTCAAGCTGGACATGTAGATGTACTTGGAGAATACCAGCAGCGCCAGCACCGCCAGCGCGCCATAAACGCGGCCTTTGGATAAAGGCGATACAGCATGCGCGGCGGTTTTGCGCGGCAACCCGGCCAGGTGGGCGCTGTGCCAGCGGCTCACGCGCACCAGCACCACAATCGCCGCCATCACCAACAGCGCGAACCAGGCGATATTGCCCTGCCCCCGGCCGATGATGACGGCCGCAGCCAGCAAGGGGCCGAGCGCCGAGCCGACATTGCCGCCGACCTGGAACAGCGATTGCGCAAAACCGAACCGCCCACCCGAGGCGATGCGCGCCACGCGCGAAGCCTCCGGGTGGAAGGTCGAGGAACCGACGCCGATCAGCGCTGCGGCCAGCAGCAAGGCCGGGAAGCTGCCGGCGACGGACATCATCAGCACGCCGACCAACGTGGACACCATCCCCATCGGCAGCAGCCATGGCATGGGACGGCGGTCGGTGTACAGGCCTATCCACGGCTGCAACAGCGAGGCGGTGCACTGGAAGGTCAGCGTGATCAGGCCGACTTGCGCGAACGTCAGGCCGAACTGCGCCTTCAGCATCGGGTAGATCGACGGCAGCATGGCTTGCGTCAGGTCGTTCAGCAGATGGACCAGCGCGACCGCGCCGAGGATGGATATGACGGTGTTGCCGTGGGGGCGGCTGGAAGCGGAGAGAGTCGAGGTATTCATGCCGTCCAGTGTAATATGGCTAAAAACCCGATCTATTCCATTTTTCGTCGAATAAGTGACAAATGAAAGCCCTTAAACGCAGCAGCGATCATCGCGACTACCAGCGCGTGCCACGCGTCGTCACCGCGATGGCGCGGGATGAGGTGCATGGCGTGTCGGTGGCGCCGCACAGCCATGAACGCGCGCAGCTGCTGTATGCCACCGAGGGCCTGATGAAGGTGAAGACGGCGTTCGGCGTGTGGATACTGCCGCCGCGCCGGGCGCTGTTCATTCCGCCCGGCGTGGTGCACCAGTGGACCTCCTTGAGCCGGGTGACGATGCGGACCATCTACATCGAGGCCAAGGTGGCTCAGGCTTTCGGCGACAGCTGCCGCGTGATCGAAGTGAGCCCGCTGCTGCGGGAGTTGATCTTGTCGCTACTGGATGAACCGATCGAATACCCGCTGCCGGGACGCGGCGAGCATCTGGCGATGCTGATCCTGTCGGAGCTGGCTGCGGCGGAGACGGTGCCCATCGCCATCCCCTGGCCGCGCGACCGGCGTTTGCTTGCGGTATGCGAGGGCATCGTCGACGATCCGGGCAGCCCGCGCACCATCGAGGACTGGGCCGCCGAAGCCGGCGCCAGCGCGCGCACGCTGATACGCCTGTTCCCGAAAGAGACAGGGCTGCATTACCGCCAGTGGGTGCAGCAGGTGCACCTGGCCGAAGCCTTCGGCCGGCTGGCGCGCGGCGACAGCGTGGGCGAGATCGCGGCGGCGCTGGGCTATGCCAGTCCGAGTGCATTCAGCGCCATGTTCCGCCGCATCCTCGGCAAGACGCCGCAGCACTATCTGAGCGGCTGGCGCGCGCCCTTGCAGAACGCCGGGACTTAAGCCGCCGCCAGCGCGAAGCGGAACACGGCGCCGCACTGCGGCACGCGCACCAACTCGATGGTGCTACCGTGCAGTTGCAGGATGCGGCTGACGATCAGCAGGCCCAGGCCCCCTGCCCTGTGTTCCCCGCGCAGCGCGAACGGACGGCGGAACAGCACGTCCTCCATGTCCGCCGGGATGCCCGGCCCGGTGTCGCCGACGGTGATGCGGACTTGGCCTTGCTCGCCCGGCTCCACCGCAATCTCCACCGTGCCGCCTGCCGGCGTGTGGCGGATCGCATTGTCGAACAGATTGGTCAGCACGCGTTCGATCATCCCCAGGTCTGCCCGCACCATCGGCGCCGGGTGCGGCAGCACAGCGTTCAGGTGCAACTGCTTTTCCTCGGCCCGCAGTTCGAATTTCTGGAATACGTCCTGTATCAAATCGCTGAGCGAGAAGGCCTCGATCTCGGGCGCCACCGCGCCATGCTCAAGGCGGGCCAGTTCGAACAAGGCCTGCGCCAGGCGGCCCACCTTGCGACTCTGCGCCAGCGCGATGCCGAGGTAGTGCTGGCGGCCCGCCGCGTCCAGTGTTTCATCCTTCAGCGACAGCGTCTCCAGGTAGCCGTGCAATGAGCCCAGCGGCGTGCGCAGGTCATGCGAAATGTTCGCCACCACTTCGCGGCGTTCGTGGTCCAGCTGGCGCACGGTTTGCCATTGCTCGTTGATGCGCTCAGCCATCTCGCCATAGGTGCGCTCCAGGATGGCGATTTCGTCGCGGCGACCGCCGGCATTGGGCGGCGGCAGTTGCAGTTGTTCGGCCCTGGTGTCTAGCTGGCGCATGGTCGCGGCCAGCCGGTGCAGCGGCCGCGTGATCAGGCGGAAGGCCACCAGGCCGGCCAGCAGGCCAAGCAGCGCCACCACCGCCATCGACCACAGCGTGATGCGCAGCGCCGAGCTGGCGGTGGCGCGCGCGGCGAGGCGGTCGTGCTCTTCGCTTTGCAGGATCACGTAGATGTAGCCGACCTTGCGTTCGTCCATGCGCAGCACGGCGGCGCTGAAGACCTTGCGGCCGCTGTCGCTGCGAGGATCGTCGCCCTGGATCGGCAAGGGCTGGTTGTCGAGCAGGCGCCGGATCGGTTCGAGGTTCACCCGGTCGCGCTTCAGGTGGCCGGCCGGCGCGGCGTGGCCGACGATGCGGCCTTCCATGTCCAGCAGGTAGACCTCGACGTTGGGATTGACCACCATCAGTTGGCCGAACAGGCGGCGCACGGCTTCGGGACCGAGGCCCTCGCTGGCCGGTACGCCGGTCGCCGGCGCGGGATCGCTGTTGGCGTGCATCAGTTGGGCGTCGAGCGCGATGCTGCGCGCCAGGCCGCGCGACAGGCCCTGCACCACTTCCTTCTCATGCATGATGTTGGCGCGGATCTGCAGCCAGGCGGAGGCGCCGCAGCAGGCCAGCAGCAGCACCGAGAACACCAGCGACAGGCGCTGCGAAAGGCTCAGGTTCATGCCGCAGGTGCGCCGTTGGCGAAGCGGTAGCCCTTGCCCCAGACGGTGAGGATGCGGGCCGGGTCGGCGGGATCGGCTTCGATCTTGGCGCGCAAGCGGTTGATGTGGGTGTTGACGGTGTGTTCGTAGCCGTCGTGCTGGTAGCCCCAGACCTGGTTGAGCAGGTCCAGCCGCGAGAACACTTTTTCGGGGTGCTTGACGAAGAAGTAAAGCAGGTCGAACTCTCGCGGCGTCAGGTCCAACGGACGGCCTTCGACCTGGGCCTGGCGGGTCAGCGGGTCGAGGCGGACGCCGTTCAGCTCCAGCGAGCCCGCTTCGTTGCGCTGGTTGCGGGCCATGGCGTCGGCGCGGCGCAGCAGCGCCTTGACGCGGGCCACCAGCTCCAGCACCGAGAACGGTTTGACGAGGTAGTCGTCCGCGCCCAGCTCCAGGCCGAGGATGCGGTGCACTTCACTGGAACGCGCGCTGGTGATGATGATGGGCGTGTAGGTCGCCATCGCACGCGCCTGGCGGCAGATCTCCAGCCCGTCCACGCCCGGCAGCATCAGGTCGAGGATCAGCGCGTCCCAGCCGCCGGTGCGCAGCTGGGCCAGGCCCTGGTTGCCGTCGGCGCAGTGCGTGACCTGGTAGCCCTCGTCCTGCAAATGCAGGCGCAGCAGGTCGGCGATGGGCATATCATCCTCTACGATCAGGACGCGTTTTGGTAAATCCATAGTCTGTCGGGCCGGGTAAAAGTCGCAATGCCGCCATTGTGAGGGATTCCTGCTCTGAAAAGTATCACATTTAATTGAAGTTTACGTGAGGATTTCGTCAGCGCTTCCGGGCCAGAATGGCTGCATCGACATTCCACTTTATGGAGTTTGTATGACTTCCCGACGCAAATTTCTCATCACTAGCGGCGCCGCCCTGATGGCGGGCGCCGCAGCTTTACGCTTGCATACCGCCCATGCCGCTCCCGCTCCGGCCTGGGAAGTGACCCACACGGATGCCGAATGGCGCGCTTTGCTGTCGCCTGCGCAGTACGAGATTCTGCGGCGCGGCGGCACGGAGCGGCCGTTCAGCAGCCCGCTCTACAAGGAGCACCGCGCCGGCAAGTTCTTCTGCGCGGGGTGCCAGAATCCGCTGTTTTCGTCCGCCGCCAAGTTCGACAGCGGTACCGGCTGGCCTAGTTTCTGGAAGCCGCTGGAGCGCGGCGTCTACACCGCCCGCACCACGTCGCTGGGTTTCCGGGGTGCCGAGGTGCAGTGCCGCCGCTGCGGCGGGCATCTGGGCGATGTGTTCGACGATGGCCCGGAACCGACCGGCCTGCGGTATTGCATCGACGGGCTGGCGCTGGTGTTCACGCCCGGCGCGGCTTGAGGGAGGACGATCGCTATGCTGCTGATACTTCTTTCCTATCTGGGCGGGGCGTTGACGATACTCAGTCCCTGTATTCTGCCGGTGCTGCCGTTTGTGTTCGCCCGCACCGGGCAGCCGTTTGTGCGCAGCGGCCTGCCGCTGCTGGCCGGGATGGCGCTGACCTTTGCGCTGGTGGCGACGCTGGCCGCAGTCGGCGGCGGTTGGGTGGTGCAGGCTAACCAGTATGGGCGCTGGCTTGCCATGGCGTTGATGGCCTTCTTCGCCCTGACGCTGATGCTGCCGCATCTGGCGGATCGGTTGACCAAGCCGCTCGTGGCGCTGGGCGACAAGCTGTCGAACAAGGCGCAGCAGGCAGATGCCTCGGCTGGCGACAGCGCCTGGTCGGGGGCGCGTGCGTCCTTCCTGCTGGGGATCGCGACTGGCTTGTTGTGGGCGCCTTGCGCCGGACCGGTGCTGGGCCTCGTGCTGACCGGGGCGGCGCTGAACGGCGCCAGTGCCGGGACGACGCTGCTGTTGTTGGCGTATGCGGCGGGTGCGGCGACTTCGTTGGGGCTGGCGCTGCTCATCGGCGGTAAGGTCTTCAGCGCGATGAAGCGATCGCTGGGCGCCGGCGAATGGGTACGGCGCGGATTGGGCGTGGCGATGCTCGGCGGCGTGGCGGCGATTGCGAGCGGCTTGGATACAGGACTGCTGACGCGAGTGTCCACAGTCGCCACGGCGGGGCTGGAGCAAACGCTGATCGACAAGCTTTCGCCACGCGCACCGCAAGATGGCGCGATGATGGCCGGCGGCGCGATGATGTCGCGGACGGCGATGACCGGAAATGGTCCCGCCATGACGGCCATGCATGGCGCGGCGGCCGGCGACGGTACGCTGCCAGTGGAAGGCAAGCTGTCGGAACTGACTGGCGCGGTCGAATGGCTGAACTCCGCCCCGCTCACGGCCGAGCAGCTGAAAGGCAAAGTGGTGCTGGTCGATTTCTGGACCTACTCCTGCATCAACTGCCTGCGCACCATGCCGTACGTGAAAGCCTGGGCGGAAAAATACCGCGACCAGGGCCTGGTGGTGATCGGCGTACACGCTCCCGAATTCGCTTTCGAACGCGATATCGGCAACGTACGCAAGGCGATCAAAGACCTCGGTATCACCTACCCTGTCGCCGTCGATAACAGCTTCGCCATCTGGCGTGCGTTCGGCAACCAGTACTGGCCGGCGCACTACTTCATCGACGCCAAGGGACAGATCCGCCATCACCACTTCGGCGAAGGCGAGTACGCCCAGTCCGAACAAGTGATCCAGCAGTTGCTGGAAGAAGCTGGCCGCAAGAACGTCGCCAACAGCGTGGTCAGCGCGGAGGACGCCAAGGGCGTGCAGCAGGCCGCCGACATGGGACAGGTGGCCTCGCCGGAAACCTACCTGGGCTACGAACGCGCGCAGAACTTCGCCTCGCCGGAAGGCCAGGCCGCAGACCGGGCCCGCAACTACACCGCGCCTGCCCAGCCATCGCTGAACCAATGGGGCCTGGCGGGCAGCTGGTTGTCGCAGCCGGACCAAGTCACGCTGAGCCAGGGCGGCGGCCGCATCGTCTACCGCTTCCATGCGCGCGACCTGCATCTGGTGCTCGGCCCCGGCAAGGACGGCAAGCCGGTACGCTTCCGCGTGACGATAGACGGCGCCGCACCGGGCGCCAGCCACGGCACCGACGTCGCCGCCGACGGCAGCGGCACCATCACCGGCCAGCGCTTGTATCAGCTGGTGCGGCAGTCCGGCAGCATCGGCGACCGCACCTTCAGCATTGAATTCCTCGATCCCGGCGTACAAGCCTACGCCTTTACCTTTGGTTGAATTGGAGAGCGCACTATGAACAGCATACTGAAAAACTGGGGCGGCCCGGCCGCATTGGTCGGCGCCGCGATCTTCGGCGTGGCCTTGTGGCAGCAGCCGGCGGAATCGGCGGAAGTCGCGGTGGTGATCGCGCCGCCGGCCGTCGACGAGCCGGCAGGCAGCGAACACGCGGCTACCGCCATCTTTGCCGGCGGCTGCTTCTGGGGCGTGCAGGGCGTGTTCCAGCACGTGAAGGGCGTGAGCAATGCGGTCTCCGGCTATGCCGGCGGCGACGGCCGCAGCGCCAGCTACGAAGCCGTCAGCGGCGGCGACACCGGCCATGCGGAGAGCGTGAAGATCACCTACGATCCGGCGCAAGTCAGCTACGGCAAGCTGCTGCAAATCTTCTTCTCGGTGGCGCATAATCCGACGGAACTGAACCGCCAGGGACCGGACAGCGGCACGCAGTACCGCTCGGCGATCTTCCCGCAGACGCCGGTGCAACGCAGCGTGGCGGAAAGATACATCGCCCAGCTGGATGCCTCGCGCGCGTTCAAGAAGCCGCTGGCGACCAGGATCGAAATGAACAAGGTCTTCTACCCGGCCGAGACCTATCACCAGAACTACCTGACGCTGCACCCCAGCGATCCCTACATCGCCTTCAACGACCTGCCCAAGGTCGAGAACCTGAAACGTATCGCGCCGGATGTCTATCGCGCCGATCCGGTGCTGGTGCGGAAAGGCCTGTAGTACAATTACAGGACAATACGACAGGCCAAGAGCCATGGACCACCGAGACGATCCCTCCCCCGATTCACCGCTGCGGCGCCGGCTGCTGGGCGGCCTGCTGTCCGCTGCGGCGCCAACGCTGCCGCTGATTCTGCCGTCCAGCGCCAGCGCGGCCGACGCGCCTATCCAGGTCGGCGGCCTGCCCGTCACCTGCAATCTGACGCTGCCGGTGGCCTGCATGGCGAAGGCCGCCGATGCAGGCAAGCCTGGCGCGCTGCCACGCGGCTTCGAGTACAGCAAATACAACGGCTGGCCCGAGGTCAAGGAATCGCTGATGACGGGCCGCATCCAGGCCGCCTACATGCTGGCGCCGCTGGTGATGGATTTGGCCGACAAGCGCATCCCCGTCAAGATCGTCTCGCTGGGCCACCGTTCGGGCGCCGTCATCATGGTGCGCACCGATTCGCCGCACAAAAAATTCTCCGACCTGCGCGGCAAGCGCATCGCCATCCCGAGCCGCTTCGCGGTGGACTTCCTCTTCCTGCGCAAAATGCTGGCGCGCGAGAAGATGACGCCGAAGGATATCGAGATCGTCGAAATGGCGCCGCCGGACATGCCGGCCGCGCTGTACGCCAAGGCCGTCGACGGCTACTGCACCGGCGAGCCCTTCGGAGCCGCCGCGCAGCGCGCCGGCTACGCCCGTCCGCTGGCGATGACGCGCGACGAATGGCGCAACTACATCTGCTGCGTGCTGACGGTGCGCGAGGAACTGATCAAGGAAAACCGGCCGCTGGTGCAGGAGCTGGTCAACTACGTGCAGGCCGCCGGCAGCTGGCTCGATTCGACGCCGGCCAGCCGCGAAAAGGCGATCACCATCGCCGCCGGCCGCAAGTACTTCAATCAAGACCCGAACATCCTGCGCTTCGTGATGCAGAATCCGGCCGACCGCGTGACCTACGGCGACCTGCGCATGATACGTTCCGAGTTCGATGAACTGATGCAGCTGTCGATCGAGGCCGGCACCATCAAGCGGCCCATCGCCTACGAGTCGTATGTGGACGAGAGCTTCGTCAAGGCCATCAAGCCGGTCGCCATCAACATATGAGCAAGTTGAGAATAGCTTTACTGGCGATGACGATTGTGTTCGGCGCGCAAGCCGCCGATACCCTCGGCCTGAAAGCCGGCGTGTTCGATCCGCCGCGCATGGCGCCGGACTTCACGGTGCGCGGCTCGGACGGCAAGGAGCTGAAACTGAGCCAGTACCGGGGCAAGCTGGTGCTGCTGGAATTCGGCTACACGTCCTGCGCGGACGTGTGTCCTGTCTCGCTGGGCATGCTGGCGGAAGCGCGCCGGCAGATGGGCGCGCAGGCCAGCCAGCTGCAGGTCATCTACGTCACCGTCGATCCCGAACGCGACACGCCAGACCGCATGCGGAACTACCTGCGCGCCTTCGATCCGACCTTCATCGGCGCCACCGGCACGCCGCAGCAAATGGCGCGCGTGCGCCAGGACTACGGCATCACCGCCACCAAGAAAATGATCGACGGCAGCAAGACCGACTACACCGTCGGCCACTCCTCCTACCTGTACTTCGTCGACCGCAAGGGCAGCCTGCGCGCGCTGCTGCCCTTCGGACGCACCGCCGCCGACGTGGTGCACGACGCCACGCTGCTGTTGAAGAATTGAGTACGCAGCGTTCATACAAACCGGCCGCTATCGCGCTGGGCCTCTCAGCCGCCGGCCTTGCCGCGCTGTGCGCATGGGCCGCGCTGGCGCCCATCGCCCTGGCCTCCCGCGACGAGCTGTTTGAAATCCCCAACGGCACCTGGGCGCGCCGCATGGCTGGCGACAAGGTGGAGATCCTGCCATCCGAAATCCACCTGACCCAAGGCGCCAACGACGTGCTCCTTCTTCGCAACAAGGACAGCGTGCCGCAGATTTTCGGGCCGGTGCTGATCATGCCGGGCCAGAGTTTCCGGCTGCCGTTCGAAACCGTCTCCGTCAACGACTTCGCCTGTACCGCGCACGCCAGCGGGCAAATGCGGGTGGTGGTCGACGCCCCGCCCGCCGCCGGCTGGCCGCGCCTGAAATGGCGGGCCTTGCGCGCCTGGGCGCACGCGCCGCACCTGCTTTCAATCTGAATGGACGCCATGGAAAAACTCAAGAAAATCCTGCCGCCGCTGGCGGTGCTGGCCGCGCTGATCGCCCTGTGGTGGGTCGTCGTGGTGCAGACCGAGAGCGTGATCTTCCCGACGCCGCTGCAAGTGGTGACGGGCACGCTGGAGCTGGCGGAAGACGGCACGTTGTGGGAGCACATCGGCGCTTCGCTGTTCCGGGTCGGCACAGGCTTCGGGCTGGCGGCGGCGGTGGCGATTCCGCTCGGCCTGTGGATGGGGCGCGTGGACGGCGCCTACACCACGCTCAATCCCATCTTCCAGATCCTGCGGCCGATCTCGCCGATCGCCTGGATACCGCTGGCCATCCTGTGGTTCGGCGTCGGCAACCTGTCGCCGGTGTTCCTGATCTTTATCGCCGCCGTGTTCCCGATGATCGTGCAGACGGCGGCCGGCGTGCACACCATCGAGCGCCGCTACCTGCGGGCGGCGGAGAACTTCGGCGTCTCGCGCACCACGCTGTTCCGGCAGGTGATCATCCCGGCGGTGCTGCCGGAGATCATCGTCGGCATGCGTATCGCGCTGGGCGTGGCGTGGCTGGTGGTGGTGGCGGCGGAGATGATCGCGCTGCGCTCCGGCCTGGGCTACCTGATCATGGACTCGCGCAATGCCGGCAACCGCTACGACCTGGTCATCGCCGGCATGATCATCATCGGCGTCATCGGCCTGATACTGGACGCGGTGATGCGCAAACTCGAAGGCCTCAAATCGGTAAGGTGGCGCTATGGACGCTAAGATCGTCGTCGACGGTATCAAGAAGAGTTTCAAGGATCTGCCGGTGGTCGGCGGCGTGAGCCTGAATGTGCGGGACGGCGAATTCGTCGCCATCGTCGGTCCTTCAGGCTGCGGCAAGTCGACGCTGATGAAGATCATCGCCGGCTTCGAACAGCCCACCGAGGGCGAGGTGCGCATCGACGGCGCGGTGCGGCGCGGGCCGAACCCGAAAGGCATCGCGATCTCGCAGCATGGCTCGGTGTTCCCGTGGCTGACGGTGCAGCAGAACCTGATGTTCGGCCTGACCGGCGACGGCCATGGCGACAAGTCGGCGCTGGCAGATCACTATGCGGAGATGGTGGGGCTGAAGGGTTTCGAGGGCAGCTATCCGCACGAGCTGTCGGGCGGCATGCTGAAACGGGTGGAGCTGGCGCGGGCGCTGGTGGTCAAGCCCGAGATCCTGTACATGGACGAGCCCTTCTCCGCGCTGGATGCGTTGATGAACCTGAAGATGCGCACCGAACTGCTGCGCATCCTGGCCGAGGAACGCCACACCGTCATCCTGATCACGCACGATGTGGAGGAAGCGCTGTTCATGGCGGACCGCATCCTGGTGCTGTCGCCGCGGCCGACGCGGATACAGGCGACCTTCGACGTGCCGCAACCGCACCCGCGCAAGCTGTCCCGCCCCGAGTTCCAGGAGATGAAGGAACAGATCCTGCGCGAGCTGGGTGTGACTATTTAACCTGCTTTAGCACTTCCAGCACGGCTTCAATCACGGCTTCGGGCTTGTCGGCCTGGATGCCGTGGCCGGCGCCGGCGACGATGCGCTGCGTGCCGCGTGTGGACAACGCGGCCATCTGCTTCTGGATCGCCAGGTTCTCGTCTTCCATCGCTTTATTCAATGCGCTTTGCGGCTGATTCGGCACCGCGTAGGGACTGACGCCGCGCGTGAGCACCACCAGCGGCAGGTCGCCGAAGGGCCGGCGCAAGGCGCGCAGCTGGTCGTCGCTGTCCTTGAACGCATTGCGTTCGGCCACCGTGGTGCGCCAGTACAGCGGCTTGCGTTCGTTCGCCAGTACCGCTGCGCCTAGCGCGGGGCCGTAGAACGTGGCCGGGTCGCCGATGCAGTTTTTCTGCTGTTCGCTGCGCGCCGCGATGCCCTTGCCTTTGCTGGCGGCGGCCAGGCAGTACTGGTTCTGCTGCTCGGCCATGCTGTAGATCTGCTTGATCTTCCCGTCGGTGACTTTATCGAGACGGGCGGTTTCGTCTTCGTGCTGCGCTTCGACCAGCACCAGGCCCTTGACCTCATCCGGATAGCGATACGCGTAGACCTGCACATTGGCGCCGCCTAGCGAATTACCGACCAGGATGTAAGGCGGCTTGACGCCGGCGCCGGCCAGCAGCTTGTGCAAGTCCTCGGCCACGTGCTCAGAAGTGTTGGGGCGGTTGGCGGCATCGCTGAAGCCGAAGCCCGCGCGGTCGAACACGCAGGCGCGCGTGTGTTGTGCCACTTGCGGCTGCACCTTGAACCACGCCCAGCCGGCGTCGCCGGACGGCGAGTCGAACAGCACGGTGGTGGCGCCTTCGCCGCTGCAATGCAGATTCATCTTGCGGCCGCCGACATCGATCAACTGCTGCGGCTTGGCGAAAGCGCGGCCGGAGTCGCTGCTCGCGGCCGACGCCGCCAATACGGGAGAAACCGCGCCGGCGGCAAGCGCCAGCAACGCAAAACCAAACAAAGCTCTAGCCATTCGAATCGCCTTTCAACATTGGGGTCAAGTCTGACATTTGGACACGGCCCCGACTGTAGCACGTTGCTACGCTACAGCTCGTGTCCAAATGTCAGACTTGACCCCAGGTTTTGTTTTTGACCCCAGGTTTTAGCGGACGGCCAGCGAGACGCTGGCGGGGAATTGCGGGGCGCGGCGGTGCAGCGTGGCTTGCTCGTAGGCGTAGGCCATGCCGATCAGCGCCGCTTCGCTGTAGGCGGCGCCGACGAAGGACAGGCCGACCGGCAAGCCGTGCACATGCCCGGCCGGCACGGTGATGTGCGGGTAGCCGGCCACCGCCGCCGGCGACGAAAAGCTGCCGCCGAAATGGTCGCCGTTGATGAAGTCCGTCAGCCACGCCGGCCCGCCGGTCGGCGCCACCAGCGCGTCGAGCCGGTGCTCGCGCATGACCTGGTCGATGCCTTCGGCGCGCGCGTAGCGGTGGTTGTTGGCCAGGGCTTCGCGGTAGGCCGGGGTGTCGAGGTCGCCCTTGGCTTGCGCGCGTTCCAGGTATTCCTGGCCGAAGTACGGCAACTCCTGCTGCCCGTGCTTCCGGTTGTAGGCGATGACGTCGGCCATGTTCGATACCGGCGCGTGCGGTGCGTATTCCTTCAGGTAGGCCGCCAGGTCGGCCTTGAATTCGTACAGCAGCACTTCGGTCTCGCTGTCGCCGTACTTGCCGACGTTGGGGACTTCGGTGTCGACCAGCTCCGCGCCCTGCGCCTTCAAATCCTGCAGCGCTTTCTCGATCACCGCGTCCAGCTCGTCGTTGCTGCCGAAGAAATTGCGGGCGACGCCGATACGCCTGCCCTTCAAGCCGCCCTTCTGCAGCGCGGCGCGGTAGTCGCCGGCCCTGCCGGCGCTGTCCTGCGTGACCGGATCCTTGGCGTCGACGCCGGCCATCGCGGCCAGCATCAGCGCGGCGTCGGCGACGCTGCGCGCCATCGGGCCGGCCGTGTCCTGCGAGTGGGCGATGGGGATGATGCCGCTGCGGCTGACCAGCCCCAGCGTGGGCTTGATGCCGACCAGGCCGCAGATCGAGGCCGGCGAGACGATGGAGCCGTCGGTCTCGGTGCCGACCGCCAGCGTGGCCAGGCCGGCGGCGATCGCCGCGCCCGAGCCGGAGCTGGAGCCGCTGCAGTTGCGGTCCAGCGAGTACGGATTCAAGGTCAGTCCGCCGCGCCCGCTCCAGCCGCTGACCGAGTGCGGCGAGCGCATATTGGCCCATTCGCTCAAATTGGTCTTGCCGATGATGACGGCGCCGGCCGCCCGCAGCTGCGCGGCGACGTGGGCGTCGCGCGCGGCGCGGATGCCGTTCAGCGCCAGCGAGCCGGCGGTGGTGCTCATGCGGTCGCCGGTGGCGATGTTGTCTTTGAGGAGAACCGGGATGCCGTGCAAGGGGCCGCGCACGCGCTTGAGGTTGCGCTCGCGGTCCATTTCCAGCGCGATCTTCAGCGCTTCGGGATTGATTTCGATGATGGCGTTGATGCGCGGGCCGGACTTGTCGATGGTCTTGATGCGGGCCAGGTATTGCGAGGTCAGCGAGTGCGAGGTCAGCTTGCCGGCCTCCATCATCTGCTGCTGCTCCCAGACGCCGGCGTCGAGGATGCCGCCGCTGCCGAGCTTGGACGCCGCACCGGCAGGCGTCGCCAACACCCGGTTGCTACCCGCCGCGGCACCCGCCGCTACGCCGATCCGAACGAATTCCCTGCGATCCATGCCATCCTCGTGATTGGTTTGTACTGATCACCTATGCGCACTGTTTGTTGCGTCGCATAAATATATCAGCGTGTTGCCACCTACACCACAAAAATTATTACAAATCAGCAAATAATTCCCAAGATCCAATAAAAAAAGCACGCCGGCATGTTTTTCACATGCGCTGGCGTGCTTTTTTAGCACTAAAACCGATTAGTTACGAACGATACGCTTGTATTCGTTGGTACGGGTGTCGATCTCGATGACGTCGTCCTGGCTCACGAACAGTGGCACTTGAACGGTGTGGCGCTTCGATTCGATAGCGTTTTCGATCTTGGCTTCTTTCAGGACGTTGCCCGAAGTGTTGCCTTTGACCGCAGGCTCCGAGTACACGATCTGACGTGCGATGGTGGTTGGCAGTTCAACCGAGATCGCCTTGCCGTCGTAGAACACGGCTTCGCATTCCATGCCGTCTTTCAGGTAGTTCAGCGCTTCGCCCAGGTTTTCTTCTTCGATTTCGTACTGTTCGTAGTCAGCGTCCATGAAGACGTACAGCGGGTCGGCGAAGTACGAGTAGGTCACTGGCTTTTTGTCCAGAACCACGACGTCGAACTTGTCGTCGCCGCGGAAGACGTTTTCCATCGGGGTGTTGGTCAGAAGATTTTTCATCTTCCATTTGTACGTGAAGCCCGTGCGGCTCGAACCGTTAACGTCGGAACGCAGAACGATCATAGGCTTGCTGTCAACCATGATGATGTTGCCAACACGAATTTCTTTTGCAGGTTTCATAGAGAGTGTACGTAAAAAGTAGGTTGCGTAAAAATCATCTGTCGCCAGGCGGGAAGCCCAAAGCTCACGGTTGATCAGGTAAAAATGCGCTAGAGATTAACCCGGCATTATACCTTGTTTTTCCCCCACCGCCTATCTCAGCGTGGCGGCGAACGCCATCAGATTGGCGGCCAGATCGCCGTTGGCCCGCATTTGCGCCTGCCAGGCGGCGGCGCGTTGCGCCATGGCAGGCATCTGCTGCGCGAAGGCTTGCCACAAGGCGGGCCAGTCGGCGCCCTCGCCCGCCGTCGGCGCGCCGTTCCAGCGCAGCGAGAATTCAGTCAATGCATCGAGCTCGCCGGCGTAGCGCCCCAGGAAGGCGCGCAGTTTTTTGTGGTGCAGGTTTTCGTCCTGCGGGTAGATGTGCCAGACGAAAGGCGGGCCCGCCCATTGCGCGCGCACGAAGGAATCCTCGCCGCGCACAAAGTTCAGGTCGCAGGCCCACAGCAGCCGGTCGTAGTCCGGTTGCGGCACGAAGGGCAGCACGCGCACGGTCAGCGCGCCGCGCGTGGCGCTGGCGCCGGCCCTGGCCCCGGCGCCGAGGAAGGCTTGCACCGCTTCGGCAGCCACGCCCTCCGGCACCAGGCAGGTCAGCGGCCGCGCGGCTGCGGCCCACACGTCCAGCAGCGCCGACACCGGCGCGTGCGGGTAGCAGAACAGCGTGACCTTGGTTGAAGCCATCTCGGCCGGCGCGACGCCGAAGCGGGCCAGGAAGTCCGCCATCGCCGCCGGCGACGCCTGGAAGCTGCGGCGCGCTTGATCCAGTTCGCTTTCGCACAGCAGGCCGCCGGTCTTGCCGGTGAAGCCGGGGAAGAAGAAGTGCTTGGTCAGCGGCAGGCGCGGATGGGGCGAGGTCAGGCGATGACAGCCCTCCACCCACTCTTCCGCCGTCAAGCCTTCCAGGTTGAACCAGACCGGGCGCGGCTCGCACTGCGCCATCGCTTCGATGTAGCCGGGCGGGATGTCGACGGCGAAAAATTCGATGACGATGTCGGCCACGTCGGCTGGCGTGAAGACGCCGTCCTGGTCGCGCCAGTGGCGCACGGTGACGCCGTCGAGCTGCTGGCTGGCGGCGGCGCGGTCGACCTCGGGGCAGATGCGCTGGAAGCTGGCCAGGTCGTCGACCCACAGCGTCACGGCCAGGCCGTGCTCGCGCCGCAGCTGGCGCGCGAGACGCCAGCAAATGCCGATGTCGCCGTAGTTGTCGACCACACGGCAGAACAGATCGAGGCGGCGGAGTTGGTTCATGACGGATCTGGAAAAAATGCGAGGCTGGATGATACCTGATTAACGCAGGTCAGCCACCAAGAATACCAAAACTTCCGCGGACGCCCCCAGTCCAATCCCTTCCAGCGCAGGTGGTGACAGCCCGCACGCCATGTGCCGGCCGCGCTGGCCAACACCAACCACAACAAGGAGATACCATGAATGAGTTTCAACAGTACTATGGTCAACAACTAGCGCCGCAACAACTGGGCGGCCTGGCGCCGCAAGGCTTCTTCGGCGGCCTGCTGGGTGCGCCGCTGGGTGGGCTGATCGGCCGCGGCATCGGCGGCCTGTTCGGCAATTCCCGCCTGGGCAACCAGATCGGCCAGGCGGCCGGCGGCATCGGCGGCTCCTTCCTGCCGTTCAGCGTCGACCCGGTGACGGCGGCCTACGCACAACAAGCACAGCAACAACAGCAACTGCAGCAGCTGCAACAGGCCCAGCTGGCGCCGCAAGGCTGGTTCGGCAACCTGATCAAGAACGTGGCGCAGCCGCTGGGCGGCGCGATCGGCGGCGCCTTCGGCAACGCCGGCCTGGGCAACACCATCGGCGGCATCGCCAGCCAGCTGGGCGGCATGCTGCCCTTCGCGGCCGACCCGGTGCAGCAAGCCTATGCGCAACAGGCCGCGCAAGTACAACAGCTGCAGCAATTGCAGGCGCAGGGGCTGGCGCCACAGGGCTGGTTCGGCAACATCATCAAGAGCGTGGGCCGTCCGCTGGGTGGCATGATAGGCGGCGCCTTCGGCCATGCCGGCCTGGGCAACACCATCGGCGGCATCGCCGGCCAGCTGGGCGGCATGCTGCCCTTCTCCGTCGACCCGGCCGAGCAGGCGGCCGCATTGCAGGATGTGCAGCTGCAATCGCAAGGCCTGGTGCCGCAAGGCTTCTTCGGCAACCTGCTGCGTCATCGCGCCAACACCGGCATCATCAGCCCACCCATCTTCAGCCCACCTATCGGCAGCCCCGGCATCGGCTACTCCAACCCCGGCATCGCCAACATGCTGCCGTTCGCCGCAGATCCCGTCTCGCAAGCGTATGCGCAGCAAGCCCAGGACGCACAACTACAACAACTGCAAGGCCTGGCGCCGCAAGGCTGGTTCGGCAACCTGATCAAGAACGTGGCGCAGCCGCTGGGCGGCGCGATCGGCGGCGCCTTCGGCAATGCCGGCCTGGGCAACACCATCGGCGGCATCGCCAGCCAGCTGGGCGGCATGCTGCCGTTCGCGGTCGATCCGGTGACGGCGGCCTATGCGCAGCAACAGGCGCAGCTGGCGCAACTGGCGCAGCAAGCCAACGCCGGCAACAACGCGCTGTATGGCGGCCAAACGCTGCACTGATCGTTTGACGCCCTGAGCCGCAAACGGGGCGGCGTCCGTGCGCCGCCCCTGCCCTCCGACGGCCACCGCTGCGGAGGGCGCTGCTCTTTTTAAGGAGATACCCATGACAGAAGCCCAAGCCGCGCCGAGCAGGAAGGCGCGGTATCTGATCCACGCCGCCGACGGTGCGCCGCTGGCCGATTTTCTGGCGCTGGCCGACATCGACCCCGAGATCACCGTGGTCGACGTGATCGGTCCGCACGACGCACCGCATACGGCGGTCGTCGAAATCAGCGCCGACAAAGCCCGCGTGCTGGAGCTGCACTTCCGCAGCACCGGCACGCCCTCCCATCAATTAACGATAGAACCGGACCAGCCGCTGTCGCTCTTCGACGGCATGCAGGCCGGACCGATCTGAAAGGAATGTCCATGGCCAAAACCTCCAACGACGGCGCTTCGTCGCCGCCGGATCCCACTCTTTCCGGCGGCATAGAAGCCGCCTCTTCCAGCGAAGGCGGCGGACGCTCCAGCCGCTCCGGCTCGTCCGGCAGCGCCAGCTCCGCCTCGTCCGGCAGCGCCGGCGACGGCAGCGAGGCGCGCGCGTCGGCCGACTCGGTTGCTTCGGCCGGCGAACCCGGCAGGCGCAGCGACAGTGGCGGCCGCGCCATCGCCGCGCGCAAGAAGCAGTATGTGATCGCGCCGCGCCAGCCCGACGGCCTGCAGGCGATGAGCTTCCAGCCGCTGCAATTCTCGGCGCTGGAGCAGGCGCTGCGCAGCAGCAACGACATCGAGGTGGTCGACACGGTCGGCCCGAAATCCGTGCTCGGCGCGCTGGCCGATGGCATGGGCGGTTCGCAGGGTGTGCTGGTGGCGCGCATGACGGAGCAAAAGGCGGCCGTGCTGCACCAGCAAGGCCAGGGCCGGCTGCTGGTCGAACACGACCAGCACCTGAACCTGATGGAACCGGCGCTGCGCCAACCAACCATGGTGACGGGCATGATGCCGGCGGCAGCAGGCGGGCCGGTGCTGAACGCCGTCATCAGCGTGGTCGGCAAGGATGGCGCGCCGCAGGCCGACGCCGAGGTGTCGCTGTTCGGCAGCATGTTGCCGGCCAGCGGAGTGACCGACGCCAACGGCCAGGTCACGCTGTCGCTGTTCGGCGAGACGCGGGAATCGGTGCGCGGGCTGTACGTCAAGCCCAAGGCCGATTACTGGAGCTTCTACCAGCGCGACCCCGACATCAGCACCGACGAAGCCAATGTCGTCGGCTTGCGGGCGCTGTCGGACTGGCCGTCGCTGGCCGGCTTCCCGCGCCAGCGCGCCTACGGCTGGGGCCAGAAGGCGATGCGGCTGGACCAGCTGCCCGGCAACTACCGCGGCCAGGGCATCAAGATCGCCATCATCGATTCGGGCGCGGCCACCTCGCACGCCAACCTGCGCGGCATCAAGGCCGGCTTCGACGTGCTGAACAAGAAGACCAATCCGGACGGCTGGGACCAGGACACGCTGGGCCACGGCTCGCACTGCGCGGGCGTGATCGCGGCGGCCGACATCGCCTCGGGCATACGCGGCTTCGCGCCGGACGCCGAGGTGCACGCCTGCAAGCTCTTCCCCGGCGGGCAGATCAGCCAGCTGATCGATGCGCTGGAATACTGCATCGACAAGCAGATCGACGTGGTCAACCTGAGCCTGGGCGGCGCCGAGGTGTCGGAGGCGCTGGAGCAGCAGATAGTGCGCGCCAAGCGGGCCGGCATCGCTTGCATCGTCGCGGCCGGCAATTCGGGCGGCGCGGTGCAGTATCCGGCCTCGTCGCCGAATGTGCTGGCGGTGGCGGCGGTGGGCAAGCTCGACGAGTTCCCGGCCGACAGCTACCACGCGCAGACGCTGGACCAGAACGTCGACGCCTACGGCTATTTCACGGCCAAGTTCAGCTGCTTCGGGCCGCAGGTGGCGGTGTGCGGGCCGGGCGTGGCGATCACGTCCTGTGTGCCGCCGAATAATTTCGCGGCCTGGGATGGCACGTCGATGGCGACGCCGCACATCACGGGACTGGCGGCGCTGACGCTGGCCCACCATCCGGACTTCCAGACGCCGCAGTACAAGGCGCGCGGGGCCGAACGGGTCGAGCGGCTGTTCCAGCTGATACGCGCCAGCGCGCACCGCGTCAGCCTGGGCGACCAGAGCCGCACCGGTTTCGGCTTGCCGGATGTGCTGGTGGCGGTGGGCTTGCAGACGCAGGCCGGCCAGCAGCCGGCACAGGCCGTGGCGCCGCAGCAGGCCGCCGCGCTGGCGCCGATGATGGCGGGGCAAGCGCTGGGCAATAATTTCGCCGGCCTGGTGGGTAATCTGGGTGGTGCGCAGGTCTACGATCCGCTGGCGCTGGACATGGCGCGGGCGCAGTTCGCGGCCTACGGCGGGCATTGGCCGCCGCTGCATGTGGGCGCCTTCCCGCTGCCCAAGCAATACAACCCCATCATGTGGTAGGCCCGGCAATGCAAAAAGCCGCACTAGGCGGCTTTTTGCATCAACTGGCGTCCCCAGGGGGATTCGAACCCCCGTACTCACCGTGAAAGGGTGATGTCCTAGGCCTCTAGACGATGGGGACAGAAATCTGTCCGTACTGCGATATTGGAAAAGTCCTGAAACACTGGCGTCCCCAGGGGGATTCGAACCCCCGTACTCACCGTGAAAGGGTGATGTCCTAGGCCTCTAGACGATGGGG
>NZ_LRON01000036.1:0-44744 GCF_001758795.1 Duganella sp. HH101
GCCCAGCTGCTGAACTTGGCCGACCAGGNCGCAACGCCGGCGCCGGTCAACCCCGCAGCGGCCGGTACGCCGCAAAACATTTACGCCATGGCCAACAGCGCCGCGCTCGGCGCGCAGGTCCAGCAAAGCCAGTCCGATGCGCCAGCCCCTGCGCCGGCATCGTCGGCCGCACCGGTGGCCAGCCCTGCCCCGGCCCCAAGCGCCGCGCCGGTGCTCGCCGCCGACAGCGCCGCGTTCACGCCGGCCTTGCCGCGCGCCCTGCCGCGCGGCGCCGACCTGGCCAGCGCGCCGGCCGCCGACTACAGCGCCTCGGCCGCAGCCGCCAGCGGCGCCGTCAAGGACGACAGCATCACCCGCAGCAGCGCGCCAACGCCGGCGCCGGTCGCCGGCAACGTCGGCTTCAACCAGGCTGCGCCGGCCGCCACCCCGGCCGCCGCCGTGGTCAAGCTGGCCGGTTCGCCCGAGCAGTGGCAGCAGCCGCTGCGCGAAGCGCTGGGCGACCGCCTGCAAGTCCAGCTGCAACGCAATAACGACCACGCGGTGATCCGCCTGGAGCCGCCGAACATGGGCAGCATCGAGATTTCGATCCGCCACAGCGCCGGCTCGCTGCAGGTCAACCTGAGCGCCAACCACAGCGAGGTGCTACGCCAGCTCAACACCATCGGCGACAGCGTGCGCCAGGATCTGTCGACGCGCCAGTATGCCGACGTCTCCGTGACGGTGTCGTCGTCGCGCGCCCAGGCCCAGGCCGACACGGGCGGCCGCAGCGGCCAGCAGCGCGAGCAGGAAGAAGGCCGCACGCCGGGCCGCGCCCTGTCCGGCGACGAAGCGACCACCTTTGCCATGACGTCCGAGCGGGAGTAATCAGTAGATGAAGAACATGAAAATGATCATAGCGCTGGTGCTGGTGGCCGTGGTGGGTGCGGCGGTGGCCGGCGGCGCAGTCTGGTACATGTCCAAGGGTAAAGATGAGCCGGCCGCCGTGGCGGACGGCAAGCCGGCCAAGAAGCCGGCCAAGAAGGAAGAAAAGGAAGACAAGTCGCCGCCGAAATACCTGACGGTGGACAAGGTGATCATCATGCTCAAGCGCCAGCCCGGCGATACGCTGACCCATTACATGTCGGCCGACCTGGTGATCACCACCACCGAGAAGAAAGAGAAGGAAGCCAAGGAACAATTGCCGATGCTGCGCAGCGTGGCGGTCCGCACGCTGTCCAACCTGCCGATGGCCACCGCGCAAGTGATGACCATCGACCAGTTCGCTGGCGAGTTGAACAAGGCTTTCGAAGCCACCTACGAGCATGAAGGCCGGGAAAAACCCTTTTCCGAAGTCATGATCGGCAAACTGATTATTGAGTAGCTTGCGGCAAGCATGAAGACGAGTGGTGCGACCAGTGGAGCGGGCATGGCCTATATAGAGCAATATGCGGACGCTTATGCCGAAAGTTATGGCGAGCCTGGCGGTGCGCCGGTGGCGCACAGCGTGGCCGACGAGCAGAAACACCTGCTGTCGTACGCGCCCCTGGTCAAGCGCATCGTGCGCCAGCTCAATTCGCAGATCGCCGGCGCCATCGACCGCGACGACATGGAACAGATCGGCCTGATGGGCCTGCTCGAAGCGCTGCGCCGCTACGGCGAGCCCGACGGCGCCTTCGGCAGCTACGCCAGCCTGCGCGTGCGCGGCGCCATCCTCGACGAGCTGCGCCGCCAGGACTGGCGCCCGCGCGCGGTGCGCCAGCAAAGCCACAAGCTGCGCGACGCCGTGCGCGCCCTCACCCGCAACCTCGGCCATGAGCCCAGCGAGCAGGAAATCATGGCCGGCCTGAACCTGACGCCGGAAGCCTACCAGGCTTACCAGATGGACGAGAACGCCGAGCTGATCGCCAGCTTCGACGAAGTGCTGCAGGACAGCGTCAGCAACGACAGCGCCCCCAGCCCGGAAGACCAGCTGATGATACGGCGCAGCCTGGAGCAGGCGCTGCGCGGCCTCGACGAGCGCGAGCAGCGGGTGGTGCAGATGTATTACGAATTCGAGCTCAGCTACAAAGAAATCGCCGCCGTGCTGGACCTGACCGACGCCCGCGTCTGTCAGCTCAACAAGGCGGCGCTGGGCAAGATGAAGGCAGTATTGCAAAACGCCTGATCCAGAGCGGGCGCAAGGCAAGATTAGAAAAATGACGCGGAAAGGCGAATCATCATGCAGCAAATAGTCGGCATACTCATAGTTTTAGGCAGCGTCTTCGGCGGCTTCTTCATGATGGGGGGAGCGTTTCACCAGATCTGGCAGCCGATCGAACTGATCGTGATTGCCGGCTCCGGCCTGGGCGCGCTGGTGATCGGCAATCCCGGCCACGTACTGAAGGAAATGATGACCCAGATTAAAAAAGTCATCACCAAGAAGAAGTACGACTCCGAATTCCAGCGCCAGTTGCTGTTGCTGATGTACGAGCTGCTGCAACTGGCCGCCGGCGGACTGAAGGCGCTCGACGCCCACGTCGAGGCGCCCAAGGACAGCCCGCTGTTCCAGCGCTACCCGCGCGTGCTGGAAGAACCCAAGCTGCTGGCCTTCATCGTCGACAACTTCCGCCTGATGGCCATGGGCAAGATCAACGCCCATGAACTCGAAGGCGTGCTGGAGCAGGAGCTGGAAGCCATCCATACCGAGCTGGAGCAGCCGGCCAAGTCGCTCAACAAGATCGGCGAAGCGATGCCGGGCTTCGGCATTCTGGCGGCCGTGCTGGGCATCGTGATCACCATGAACACCGTCAGCGAAGGCGCGACCTCGGGCGAGATCGCCGAACACGTCGGCGCCGCCATGGTCGGCACCTTCATCGGTATTTTCCTGTGCTACGGCCTGATCGACCCGCTGTGCAACGTGCTCAAGCAGCTGGTCAATTCCGAGGCGGCCAACAAGGAAACCGTCAAGGTGGTGCTGGTGACGCACGTGGCCGGCAAACCGCCGCTGCTGGCGATCGACGCCGGCCGCCGCCTGGTGCAACTGAATATCAAACCGAGCTTCGCCCAACTGGAACGCTGGATCAACGACCTGGAAGGCCGCGACAGCGCCCCGGCCGATGACAATGCACGTCGCGGAGGCCGTGGTGCTAAAGCCGCATGACAAGAACCATGAGCAAACCGTCGTCAAGCGTGGCGGCGGCAAGCACAAGCACGACGACCACGGCGGCGCCTGGAAGGTAGCGTTCGCCGACTTCTGCCTGGCGCTGATGTGTCTGTTCCTGGTGCTGTGGCTGATGGCGGCCCGTAACTTCGAATCGCTGGAACAAATCCTGACCGAGGCCGACGGCGCCAAGACCGACCAGGGCAAGGGCGTCATGCCCGAGCAGGTGGGCGGCCCGCGCGGCAGCCTGATCGACCGCTTCCCGATGCCGCACACCGGCAGCACCGAGGAACCGGGCGACGCCAAGGCCAAGGGCGAAGCGCACACCAAGATCACCGGCGAAGCCGAACCGGTGGTCGAGACGCCGAAGGTCAAGTACGACAGCCCGAGCGACCTGGCCGCGCTGTCCAAGGCGCTGACCAAGATGAGCGCCGAGGCCGGCCTGACCAGCAACCTGGAATCGGTGATCACGCCCTACGGCTTGCGCGTGATGCTGCACGACACCGACCGCCAGGGCATGTTCGTGCGCGGCTCGGCCGTGCCGACCGACAAGTTCCGCGCGCTGCTGCGCCGCATGGGGCCGCTGTTCAGGCAGATGGAAAACCAGATGCTGATCGTCGGCCACACCGATTCGCTGCAGTACGCCGACCGCAGCTACGCCGCCTTCTCGAACTGGACGCTGTCGGCCAACCGCGCCATGTCGGCCCGCTCGCAGCTGCTGGCCGGCACCATGAACGCCGAATCGGTGCTGCAGGTGGTCGGCATGGCCGACCGCGCGCCGCTCGACACCAAACGCGCCGACGCCGGCGTCAACCGCCGCATCGAGCTGCTGATCCTGACCACGGCGCAAGCCAAGACGATCGCCTCGATGTTCGGCATGCCCGAAAACAGCAGCGCCCTGACCCAGGATGTCGACACCGCCCTGCCGGACGCCACCCTGCTGCAAAAGCTGCGCAGCAAGCTCGGCGGCGAAAGCCCGCTGCGCGACCCGCGCCGCAACAAATAAAGTACGACGTATGGAAACCAAGCCAAGTAGAGGCACACGCATGAGAATCTCGACAGGAAGTCCGGACGGCATGGCCGTCCAGCGCGTGGCGGAGTCCGCCCCGGCCGAAGCCGCCGAGGCGGTGGCGGCGCCGGCGGTGCAGGCGCCGCTGCAATCGGCGGTGATGCAGCCGGCGCTGCAGGCCATGCGCGAGATGCCGGAAATCGACCAGGAAAAAGTCGACCAGCTGCGCGACGCGCTGGCCAAGGGCGAGCTGCCGTTCGACCCGGCCAAGCTGGCCGGCCTGATCCAGCGCTTCCACGGGAGCGAGAAGTGAGCGAAGCGGGCACCCCGGGCGCCAGCCCGATGACGCGGCAGGACGCCATGCGTTTGCTGCTGGCCGGCATCGCCGACGACTTGCTGGCCTACCCGGCCCTGTCGGCCTTGCTGGAACAGCAATTCGACGCCGCCGTGCGCCATCGCGGCCCGCAACTGGCCAGCGTGGCCGAAGAGATTTCGGCCCTGGTCGACCGCATGCTGGAGCGCCGCGCGCAGCGCGTGGCGCTGGTACAACGTTTATTGGGGCCAACAGCCACCATGATGCAGGCTTTTGCCTTGCTGAAAAATGCAGCACGGGAGAGAATGGAAGCTGACTGGAAGACGCTGGAACAAATGGTTATCGAATGCAAGCGTCTGGGCAAGCGCAATAGCGACTTGCTGGTAGAGCAGTACAGCATCATGCAGCGCGTGCTGCATGGCGAGGAGCAGATTTATGCGCCAGCTTGACCGGATGCAATCGACCGCACCCACTGCTGCAACCGTCTCGAACATGACCGCCAGCCGCCCCACCGCGGCGCTGGGCGGCGCCGTCTCGTCGGGCGCGTTCGCGTCCACCTTCCAGCAAGTCCAGCACGACGTCAGCACCTTCATCGCCCAGGGCGGCGGCAGCCTGGCCGCGTCGTCGGCGCGCAGCGTGCCGTCGCAAGCCATGAGCCTGCAGGCGATGGCGCTGCGCCAGCAAGGCGCCGGCGCCATCGACGGCGGCGCCGATGTCGAGCTGCAGCAGCAATTCCTGGCCTCGATCAAACCATGGGCCGAAGAAACCGCCGGCAAGCTGGGCGTCTCGCCCGACATCGTCGCCGCCCATGCGGCGCTGGAGTCGGGCTGGGGCCGCAATCCGCTGCGCCAGGGCGGCGCCGACACCAACAACCTGTTCGGCCTGAAGGCCGGCGGCAACTGGGCCGGCGCCGTGGCGGCCGCCACCACCTCCGAATTCGAACACGGCGCGATGCTGAAGAAAGTCGAACGCTTCCGGAGCTATCCGGACACCGCCAGCGCCTTCCGCGACTACACCGAGCTGTTGACCGGCAATCCGCGCTACCAGGCCGCGCTCAACACCGGCAACGACGCCCGCGCCTTCGCCCAGGGGCTGGTGCAGGGCGGCTACGCCACCGATCCCGCTTATGCGGACAAACTCAGCAAACTGGCCGCGCAGTTGCAGCGCGGCGGCCAGCTCACGGCGTCGGGGAATTAGTGGAAACGGGCATATCGACAGGTTCCACCGTCGCCGCGCCCGTCACCCGGGCACGGATCACGGTGCCGTTCGCATTGCGCACCCGCACCAGCGCGCCGCGCGCGCCGCTGTCCAGCGCCTCGCCCGCCATGCTGACCTCGATCTGCTCGCGCCTGGCCACGATGCGCACCGCGTCGCCGCGCTTGACCACGGTCGGCGCGGTCAGCAAATTCATGCGCAACACCTCGCCGCTGCGCAGCGCGCGCTTGCCGCTCATGCCCACCACGTCCTGCGGATCGGACACGCTGTCGGCGATGCCGGAGATGTCGTGGCGCTCCAGCAACACGTCCTCGTCGGTCAATACTTTCCCTGATGGTACATCGCTTGCCACTACGGCAATGCGCGCCGAGATCTGCGCGCGCACCACGAACTCGTACCGCCAGCCGTCGGCGCCGGCGCAGACGGCGGCAAAACGCATGCGGCTGGGCAGCCGCGTATCGACCGCATCGACCGTCACCGCCTGTCTGCATGCGGCCAGCGGCCTGCTGCCGCGCACGACGTTCAACTCGAATTTCGGTTCCACCAGGCCGCTGCTGTCGGCCCAGCGCTGCACATGGCTGCGCGCGGCGGCCTCCACCGCGAGCGGCACCTGCTCCGCCGCGGTCGGCGCCGCGACACAAAAAGCGCCAGAAAGTGAAATGCAGAGCAGCAACATTACACGTAAAGCGGTTACAATAGTTTTGTTGAACATGGGCAATACCTTTACTATGATGCGGGAAGCTGGAACGCGACGGGTGCATGCTGCGCCCGCGCGTCATTCTACCCCGGCAACAGCGGTTTTCACTCATGCAACATCGTTTTACAGCAACGTCTACACAGGGGAAGAACATGGCGATTAATTTCAAAGATGCGGTGGGCTTGCATGCCGACGCGCTGCACCTGCGGGCCGAGCGCACACGCATCCTGGCGTCCAACATCGCCAATGAAAACACGCCGGGCTTCCAGGCGCGCGACATGGACTTCGCCGCCACGCTGGCCAACACCCAGGCCGAGGCCAACGGCGACATCGGCGGCGACGAGGACAGCGCCATGATGTACCGCGTGCCCTTCCACCCGACCCGCGACGGCAACACCGTCGAGATCGGCGTCGAGCAGGCGGCGTTCTCGCAGAACGCCACCGACTTCCAGACCAGCCTGACCTTCGTCAACATGAGCCTGAAGGGCTTGGCCAAAGCCATCAACGGTCAATAAGGAGCGCCGACATGTCGTTCAAGAATATTTCCGAAATCGCCGGCTCGGCCATGGCCGCGCAATCGGTGCGCCTCAATACCATCGCCAGCAACCTGGCCAACGCCGATTCCGTCGCCGGCAACGAGTCCGAGACCTACCGCGCCCGCAAGCCGGTGTTTTCCGCCGTGATGGCCGACAGCATCGGCGACCTGGGCAGCACGGGCGGCAAGGTGCAGGTGCTGGACGTGGTCGAATCGAGCGAGCCGCTGCGCAAGGTCTTCGAGCCCGGCCATCCGATGGCCAACGCCGACGGCATGGTGTTCTACCCCAACGTCAACCAGGTGGCCGAGATGACAGACATGATGTCGGCCTCGCGCGCCTTTGAAACCAATGTCGAAGTGCTGGGCCGTATCCGCACGATGCAACAGTCTCTCCTCAAACTCGGTGAAGGTTAAGCCATGACAGTCAGCCTCCTCAACAACGGCGGCAACGCCAACACCGCCGCCAACACCGGCGGCAGCATCACCGGCAACACGGCCAGCGCGACCTCGGACATGTTCACCAAGCTGCTGGTGGCCCAGATCAAGAACCAGGATCCGCTGTCGCCGACCGACCCGGCCCAGTTCGTCCAGCAGCTGACCCAGCTGTCGCAGACCGAATCGCTGCAGAACCTGTCGAGCCTGACCAGCGCCAACGCCAGCGTGCTGCAAAGCATGCAGGTGCTGGCCCTGGGCGCCCAGGTCGGCTCCGACGTCATGGCCGAGACCTCCTCGCTGACCACCGACGGCGCGACCAAGGTCAATGGCCAGATCAACCTGAGCTCGACCAGCAGCACCACCACCATCGTGCTGACCGGCACCGACGGCGCCAAGCACAACGTCCAGCTCGGCGTGGCCGCGGCCGGCAGCGTGCCGTTCTCGATCGACCCGACCGCGCTGGGCCTGCCCGCCGGCACCTACACCATGTCGGTGATCACCAGCACCAAGGAAAACCCGCCGGTCGACCTGCAGGGCCGCCTCAACAGCGTGCGCCTGTCGGCCAACGGCAACGTCGTCCTGAACATCGGCAACATCGGCGAAGTCGCGCCGACCGCCATCACCGCTTTCAACGGTAAATCCGCCGCTTCTGCCACCCAATCTAGTCTCTAAGGAAGGTATCCATCATGAGTTTCGATATCGCATTGTCTGGCATTCAGGCCATTAACCAAGCGTTGGACGTCAGCAGCCACAACATCGCCAACGCCGGCACCTACGGCTACAAGTCCTCGCGCGCGAACTTCTCGTCGCTGGTGGCGGGCGACCAGCTGACCGGCGTCAAGGTCGGCTCGACCACGCAGAACATCGGCCTGTCCGGCGGCATCCTCAACACCGGCCGCTCGCTGGACGCCTCGATCAACGGCTCCGGCTTCTTCATGGTCAAGGACAGCAGCAACGCCATCAACTACACCCGGGTCGGCATCTTCAACACGTCCAAGGACGGCTTCCTGACCGACGCCTCGGGCCGCAAGGTGCAGGGCGCGACGATCACGCCGCCGAGCACCCTGCCGGGCGCCCAGGGCGACATCACGATTCCGACCGGCCAGATCCCGGCCGTGCTCAGCGACAAGCTCAACTACGTGGGCAATCTGTCGTCCGACTGGACCCCGACCACCTTCCCGGCGCTGACGGCCGTGACCCCGACCACCCCGCCCGATCCGTCGACCTACAATATGTCCAAGGCCTCGATCATCTATGACACGCTGGGCGGCCAGCACACGCTGACCCAATATTTCAGCGCCACCTCGGCCGGCGCCATCCAGGTCAATTTCGTCCTCGACGGCAACGGCGCCGCCACCGCCGACCTGACCTTCAACCCGCTCAACGGCCAGATGCTCACGCCGGACCCGAACGATCCGGCCGTCAAGGGCAAGCTGGCGCCGATCGACTTGAGCGTCATCCCCACCGCCGATCCGGTGTTGTGGCCAGGCTTTATCAGCGGCGCCAAGCTGACCGACGCCTTCGTCGTCGACTACACCGGCACCACCTACTTCCGCGGCGAGGCCACCACCTCGACCAACAGCGCCAACGGCTACGCCTCCGGCACCTTCGCCGGCGTCGACCTGGCCAAGGACGGCTCGGTGATCGCCAAGTACAGCAACGGCCAGAAGCAGCCGGTCGGCAAGCTGACGCTGGCCACCTTCCCGGACGAGGGCGCGCTGACCCAGGTCGACGACACCAGCTGGGTGCAGTCGCGCGAATCGGGCGTGCCGCTGGTCAACTTCGCCGGCGTCGGCACCACTGGTTCGCTCAACACCAGCTCGCTGGAACAGTCGAACGTGGACATCACCTCGGAACTGGTCGGCCTGATGACCTCGCAGCGCAACTACCAGGCCAACTCCAAGGTCATCCAGACCGAGAACCAGATGATGCAATCGCTGATGCAAGCGCTGTAAGGACGAGCCTAAATGGATGCGCTGATTTACACCGCCATGAGCGGGGCCGAACGGGCCCTGCGCGGCCAGCAGGTACACGCCAACAACCTGGCGAACATCGAAACCGGCGGCTTCCGCGCCAATATGGAGCTGTCGGCGGCGCAGTCGGTCAACGGCTACGGCTACGACGACCGCCACATGTCGCAGTTGCAGGCCAACGCCGTGTCGACCCGCCAGGGCACGCTCAAGGCCACCGGCCGCGACCTCGACGTCGCCATCGACGGCAACGGCTTCTTCGCCGTACAGGGGCCGACCGGCGAGGGCTACACCCGCGCCGGCGCGATGACGCTCGATGAAACCGGCACGCTGAAAATCAACGGCAACGTGGCGCTGGGCGAAGGCGGCCCGATCACGCTGCCCGAGTACAGCAAGATCGCCATCGGCGCCGACGGCACGGTCTCGATCCAGAGCCCCGGCACCACCACCATGCAGACCATCGACAAGCTCAAGCTGGTCAAGGCCGAAGCGTCGGAGCTGACCAAGAACGAAGCGGGCCTGCTGGTGGCGCGCAGCGGCCAGCCGCTGGCCACCGACGCCACCGTGGTGGTCAAGCCCGGCCACCTGGAAGGCAGCAATGTCTCGGCGGTGGAGGAAATGGTCGCCACCATGAGCTTGAACCGTACCTTCGAAATCCAGATGAAGTTGTTCAAGGCCAGCGATTCGATGGCCGAAACCGGTAATCGCCTGATCGGCGGTTAAGCCGGTCCACGTTACACAACAGGGAGAAATCATGAATCCAGCAATGTGGATCAGCAAAACCGGCGTGCAGGCGCAGGACGAAAAACTGCAAGCCATCGCCAACAACCTGGCCAACGCCAACACCGTCGGCTTCAAGCGCGACCGCGTGGTGTTCGAGGACCTGTTCTATTCGATCGAACAGCAGCCCGGCACGCAGCGCGCCGACAACAACACGCTGGCGCCGTCCGGCGTCCAGCTCGGCAACGGCGTGCACATGGTCGGCACGCAAAAAGTCTTCAGCCAGGGCACGCTGCAAACCACCGGCAACCAGCTCGACGTGGCGGTGATGGGCAACGGCTTCCTGTCGGTGCGCCAGCCGAACGGCGAGACCGCCTACACCCGCGCCGGCCAGCTGCAGGTCGACGCCAACGGCATCCTGGTCAACGCCCACGGCCTGCCGCTGATCCCGCAGATCACCGTGCCGGCCAACGCCACCTCGCTGACCATCGGCGAAGACGGCACCGTCTCCGCCACGCTGGCCGGCAACACCACCGCCAGCCAGCTGGGCCAGCTGACCCTGACCAGCTTCATCAACCCGACCGGCCTGCTGGCGCTGGGCGAGAACCTGTTCGCCGAGACCCCGTCCAGCGGCACGCCGACCGAAGGCAAGCCGGGCGACGCCCAGTGGGGCAAGCTCAAGCAAGGCACGCTGGAGGGTTCGAACGTCCAGGTGGTCGAGGAAATGGTCGACATGATCGCCGCCCAGCGCACCTACGAGATGAACACCAAGGTGCTGTCGGCCGCCGACAATATGCTGCAGTACCTGTCGCAGGCCGCGCGCTGATGAAAGCCGCCCTGCCCGTCCTGGCTGTGCTGCTGACTGCGCTGCTGGCCGGCTGCGCCGCGCTGCAGCCGCCGCCGGTGCGGCCCGGCCCGTCCGACGAGCCGCCCACGGTGTCGCGCGTGGTCGGCCCGAAAGGCACGTCGGGCGGCGTCTACAGCGCCGACCTGGGCCTGTCGCTGACCTCGGACAGCCGCGCCTTCCGCGTCGGCGACGTCGTCACCGTCAACCTGCAGGAAACCACCCAGGCCAGCAAGAAGGCCGGCACCAGCTACTCGAAGAATTCGGCCGACAACATCGTCGCGCCCAATCTGCTGGGCAAGACCTTCGGCAAGGCCGCCATCGGCCTGGGCGCCTCCAACAGCTTCGCCGGCGACGCCACCAGCACCCAGCAGAACGCGCTGACCGGCGCCATCACCGTCATCGTGCAGGAAGTGCTGCCCAACGGCCTGCTGCGCGTGTCCGGCGAAAAAACCCTGACCCTGAACCAGGGCGAAGAATTCGTCCGCCTGCGCGGCTACCTGCGCGCGGCCGACATCGACGCCGACAACCAGGTGTCGTCGCTGCGCATCGCCAACGCCCGCATCGCCTACTCGGCGCAGGGCACGCTGGCCGACACGCAATCGGCCGGCTGGCTGTCGCGTTTCTTCAACGGCCCGCTGATGCCGTTCTGAACGGCCATAGTTTTTGATAGGGTGACTCCATGAATTTCCGCACGCTCTCCCGCCTTCTGGCCCTGCCGCTGGCCCTCTGCGCCGCCCTGGGCGGCGCCGGCCCGGCCCAGGCCGCGCAAGTGCTGCGCAACCTGGTCGCGGTCGAAGGCATGCGCGACAACCCGCTGGTCGGCTACGGCCTGGTGGTCGGCCTGAACGGCAGCGGCGACTCGACCCAGGTCAAGTTCGCCAGCCAGTCGGTGATCAATATGCTCAAGCAGTTCGGCGTCAAGGTGCCGGACGGCACCGACGCCAAGTCCAAGAACGTCGCCACGGTGATGGTGTCGGCGGTGTTCCCGCCCGGCTACCGCAAGGGCCAGAACATCGACGTCGTGGTGTCCTCGATGGGCGACGCCAAGAGCCTGCGCGGCGGCGCCCTGCTGCTGACGCCGCTGCGCGCGGCCGACAACGAGGTGTATGCGCTGGCCCAGGGCAATGTGGTGGTCGGCGGCTTCAGCGCCGCCGGCAAGAGCGGCTCCTCGGTGACGGTCAACACCCCGACTTCGGGCCGCATCCCGAGCGGCGCCGCGATCGAACGCGAGATCGCCACCGATTTCGCCACCAAGCCGACCGTGCGCCTGTCGCTGCGCCACCCGCACTTCCAGACCGCGATCAACATCGTCGATTCGATCAACAAGCGCTTCGGCGACATCGCCACCACCACCGACGCCACCAGCATCGACGTGGTGGCGCCCGCCAACCCGACCCAGCGCGTGGCCTTCATGGCCAAGCTGGAGGCGCTGTCGATCGACGTCGGCGACGATTCGCCGAAAGTGGTGTTCAACTCGCGCACCGGCACCGTGGTCATCGCCGACGGCCTGCGCGTGCGCGCCGCCGCCGTCACGCACGGCTCGCTGAAGGTGGTGATTTCCGAATCGACCAAGGTCAGCCAGCCGAACGCCCTGGCCCAGGGCAACACCGTGGCCACGCCGCAATCGCAGGTCAGCGTCGACCAGGGCTCGGGCCAGATGTTCAAATGGCCGGCCGGCGCCAAGCTGCAGGCGATCATCGACGTCATCAACAGCCTCGGCGCCTCGCCGGACGACATCATGGCCATCCTGCAGGCATTGGACCAGGCCGGCGCCATCGAAGGCGAACTGGTCGTCATTTAAGGAATCCCATGAGCTTCGACCCCAGCAAATTCGACGGCAGCACCATGCGCATCGGCGTGGCCGACCAGCTCAGCGGCGTGCCGGTGGCGCCGGCCGCGGCCACCGCCGACGACGGCGTCGATCCCAAGTACCGCGCCAAGGCCACCGAGGCGGCGGTCAAGTTCGAAAGCTTCTTCATCGGCCACATGCTGCACCAGATGCGCGCCGGCACCCGCGTGCTGGCGGCCGAGGACAGCGTGTTCAAGGACAAGATCAACGAAGACATGCTGGACATGGCCGACAACCTGGTGGCCGACCAGCTGGCCGGCCAGCGCGCCTTCGGCGTGGCCGACGCCATCCTGCGCCAGCTGCTGCCGCCGGCCAGCGCCCCGGTGGTGCTGGCCGCCTCGCTGCCGGGCCGCGCCGCGCCGGCGAATATTGCCGAGCCGCAAAATATTCCCAAAACGCTTAATCGCGCCAAGTAAGCGGTCGCCCTTTACAGTTAACGGGCCAGTGGACGTCGTGTAAACACTGCAAGCGACTGGTCCTCCGGCCTTCACCAGGAAAGACCCTTGCAATATGAGCATCTCTTACAACGCACTGTCCGGCGCCCTGGCCGCCCAGGCCGCCCTGAACACGGTCAGCCAGAACATCGCCAACGCGCAAACCAAGGGCTACACCCGCCAGGGCGTGCTGCTGCAGGCCAACGCCGGCGACGGCTCGGGCCTGAGCCCGGGCAACGGCGTGCAGGTCGGCTCGCTGCTGCGTTTCAGCGATTCCTACAAGTCCCAGCAGATGTGGCGCGCGGCGTCCGACGTCGGCAAGCATTCCCAGACCCAGCCTTACCTGACCCAGCTGGAAAAAGTCATGAGCGATGACAAATCCAGCCTGAGCTACGGGATCGACAATTTCTTCAAGGCCCTCAACGCGGCCGGCGTCGACCCGACCTCGACCCCGCTGCGCCAGCAGGTGATCACCGCCGCCGACTCCATGGCGCAGCAGTTCAACAGTATTTTCAACGTCACGGCCAACCAGATGATCTCGGTGCAGCAGCAGCGCTCCGCCATCCTGCCGGGACTGAACGAATCGGTCGCCGGCATCGCCAAGCTGAACCAGCAGATCATCGCCGTCGGCGCCAACGGCTCCAACACCTCGGCCCTGATCGACCAGCGCGAACAGCTGATCGACAGCGTGGCCTCGCAGGTCGGCGTCGAAGTGCTCAACAATGCCGACGGCACCGCCACCGTGTCGCTCAAGAGCGGCCAGCCGCTGGTGGTCGGCAACCTGTCCGGCACGCTGGCGTTCGACACCACCAGCGGCGTGCAGCAACTGAACCTGACCTTCGCCCAGACCACCTTCAAGCTCGACGACACCAAGGTCGGCGGCCAGCTGGGCGGCCTGGCGAACTTCCAGGAAAACACCCTGAAGCCGCTGCAGCAATCGATCGCCGAGATCGCCGACCAGATGTCGGCCAAGGTCAACGCCCAGCTGGCGGCCGGCTTCACCAGCCCCGGCGTCAACGGCACGCCGCTGCTGGTGTTCAACCCGGCCAGCGCCACCGGCCTGCTGCAACTGTCGAGCGGCTTCAAGACCGCCGACCTGGCCTTCTCCAGCGACGGCACGCCGGGCGACAGCGGCAATCTGCAGCAGCTGGTCGCCATCAAGGGCCAGCCGATCACGCTGACCTCGCTGGGCAATGTGCTGCTGGGCGACGCCGACACCCAGCTGGTCGGCAAGCTGGGCATCGACAGCCAGCAAAACCAGGCCCAGCTCAGCACCGCCACCACGGTGCGCCAGCAGTCCGAGGACGACTGGAAATCCACCAGCGCCGTCAACACCGACGAGGAAGGGATCAACCTGATCGAATTCCAGAATATGTACCAGGCCAACATGAAGGTGATCGCCGTCGCCAACACCCTGTTTGACGCCACCTTGCAAATGTTCGGATAAGGAGAGCCTGAATGCGCATCGCCACCAGCCAATTCCAGGCCACCATGAACCGCGGCCTGCAGGACAACCAGAGCCACCTGGCGCAGATCACCGCGCAGATGGCGTCCGGCAACAAGATCCAGTTGCCGTCCGACGACCCCGTCACCAATGTGCGCCTGTCGCGCCTGGCGCGCGAGGAAGCCATCGTCGGCCAGTACCGCGCCAACATCGCCGCCGTCAAGATCCGCCTGACGACCAACGAGACCTATCTGCAGAGTATGACCAACGACATCACGCAGAGCCACGACCTGCTGGTGTGGGCCTCGGACGGCAGCAACACCGCCACCGACCTGAAGTCCATGGTCAACCCGATGACGGCGCTGCGCGACAGCCTGTTCTACAGCGCCAACGAAAAAGACCAGGAAGGCCGCTACATCTTCTCCGGCACGCTGACCGACACCCCGTCCATCAGCTACGATCCGGCGGCCGCCATCGGCGCGCGCTATACCTTCACCGGCAACCAGAACCAGCAGAAGACCGTGGTCGGCAACGGCATCACGCAAGTGTCCAACGTCGACGTCTCGGGCCTGGAAGCGCTGCTCAACCAGATGGACACGACCATCAGCGAACTGTCGTCGCCGACGCTGACGGTGGGCTCGCCGACGCTGCGCGCCGCGCTGGCCACCAATATGGACGGCGCCAGCAACACGCTGGACCTGGTGGCGGGCAAGATCGCCAATTTCGGCGGCGCCCAGAACGTCATGGACACGCTGGACGGCAACCACGCCAACGTCAGCCTGTCGAACAAGACGGCGATGCTGGACCTGGGACAATTGGACTACGGCGACGCCGCGACCCAGCTGAACGGCTATAATCTGGCCTTGCAATCGTCGTACAAGGCCTATGCCAAGATCAGCAACCTGTCGCTGTTCAACATCCTGTAATGTAAACTGAGCATCGTATGCAAATCTCGCCCAACTCCAACCCCGCCGTCATTGTTCCTGGCAACGCCGGCAATGCGACCGCGGTGGACGGCACCTCCCTGGGGCTGCATGGCGAGAACGCAGCCACGGCCACGCCGGTAACGCCGACCCCGACGTCGGCGGCGCCGCTGCGCCGCGGCCTGAACAATTGGGACCAGCCGCTGCAGGGCGACATTTCCGGCGCCCAGCAGGCGCTGGACTTCCTCGAACAGAGCGCGGCCCAGCTGCGCAACCTGAAGGCCGACCTCAGCGCCCGCCTGGCCAACCGCCAGCGCGCCGACGGCACGCTGGACGCGCGCGTGCGCCAGTTCAGCAACAGCTGGCGCAACCGCAGCCAGGCTTCCGGCGGCACGCTGGACGCCCGCCTCAAGTTCAGCAACAAGGCCAGCACCACCCGCTTCACGGTGCGCGGCATGACCATGGCCAACCTGCGCAACGGCGGCCGCGAAGTGCTGGCGATTTCGCTGGGCGGCGGCCAGAACCTGCGCTCGGTGGTGCTGGAGCCGGGCCTGACCGACGAGCAGATCGCCCAGCGCTTCGACGACGCGCTGGCGCCCAGCGGCGTGCGCGCCGGTCTCAACGAGGACGGCCAGCTGGAGTTCACCACCGACGAAGCGTCGTGGACCAATGTGCGCGACACCATCGCCGTGCAGGGCGGCGGCATCCGCTTCCCGACCGGCCAGCTGAACCGCGTGAAGGCCGAGGCCGAAACGCCGGCCGTCGATCCGGACAGTTGGCAGACCTCGGACATGGAATCGATCCGCGCCACGCTGCAGCAGGTGGTGCAGGCGCTGGCGCAGGTGGAACAGGCGATCGCCTCGGTGCACACGGCGCTCAACCAGGTCAGCGCCCGCGTGCAGAGCGCGGCGCCCAGCGACACCACCGACGGCATGGACCAGGTGGCGCAGAATTTCGTCTCGACCGCCAAGCAGCCCGGCTACCAGTCGCTGCTGTCGATCACCTCGGCGCTGGCCGGCATCAGCCGCGAGCGCGTGATCTCGCTGCTGAGCCTGCGCTAGGCCGGCGCGTCAATCCTCGATCAGGCGCGGCAGCCCGCGCCTGGCCAGCTCGCTCAACTGCTCGGCCGGCATCGCCTCCGCATACACATAGCCCTGCGCGAAATCGCAGCCGGCCAGCGCCAGCAAGGCGCTCTGGGCCGCCGTCTCCACGCCCTCCGCCACCACCCGCAAGCCCAGCTTGTGCGCCATGACGATCAGCGCCTCGCACATCGCCAGGTCGCCGCTGTCGACCGCCAGGTGCTGGATGAAGCTGTGGTCCAGCTTGAGCAGGTCGATGCCGAAATGCTTGAGGTGGGACAGCGAGGAATAGCCGGTGCCGAAATTATCGAGCGCCACCTGCAAGCCCATCTCGCGCAGCTCGCGCAGCCGGTCGGCGACCTTGGCGGCGCCGTGCATCAGCACGCCCTCGGTGATTTCGATGACGATGCTGCGCGGCGCCAGCTGCAGCTCGGCCGCGTAGTTCAGCCAGCCGACGTAGAGCGCGGTGTCGCCGCGGAACTGCGCCGCCGACTGGTTGATGCTGACCTGGAAGCCCGGCCCCAGCTCGTCCTGCCAGCGGCGCGCCTGCAAGGCCGCCTGGCGGAACACCCAGTCGCCGATCTCCATCATCAGCCCGCCCGACTCCGCATGCGGCAGGAACTCGGCCGGCGCCAGCAGGCCGCGCTGCGGATGGCGCCAGCGCAGCAATGCCTCGGCCCGCTCGATCTTGCCGCTCTGCAGATTGACGATGGGCTGGAAATGCAGCACGAACTGGCGCTCCGCCAGCGCCGAGCGCAAGTCCAGCGTGATCTGCTGGCGCGCCTGGGCCGCCAGCTGCAGGTCGGCGGTGAAATAGCTGTAGCCGTTGCGGCCCGCCTGCTTGGCGGCGTACATGGCCTGGTCGGCGTTGCGCAGCAGGTCCTCCGGCGCCGCCGCGTCCGACGGATACAGCGCGATGCCGATGCTGGCCGAGATCGACGGCTGGGCCGTGCCCAGCGCGAACGGCCGGTTCAGCAGCGCCAGCATGGTCTGCGCGATGCGCTCGATGCCGGCCGCGTGCTCGATGCCGGACAGGATCACCGTGAACTCGTCGCCGCCCAGCCGCGCCACCGTGTCCGAGGTGCGCACACAGGCGCCGATGCGGCGCGCCGCCTCCACCAGCAGCGCATCGCCCTGCTCGTGGCCGAGCGTGTCGTTGACTTCCTTGAAGCCGTCCAGGTCGATGAACAGCAGCGCCAGCTGTATGCCTTCGCGCTGCGCCTTCTTGACCTCCTGGCCCAGCCGGTCCTGGAACATATGCCGGTTCGGCAGCGCCGTCAGGTCGTCGAAATTGGCCTGGTGCCAGATGCGCTCGGTCGATGCGCGGCTGGCCGTGATGTCCGACACCAGCGCCAGCGCGCCCAGGTAGCCGCCGTCGGCGTCGAAGATGGGATTGGTGGCCAGCGTGGCCCACAGCTCGCCGCCATCCTTGCGCAGGAACTTGAACTCGTGGCGCTCGGCCAGGCCGGACTGGCGCCGCGCGATATTGCGCTCCAGGATGGCGCGGCCCTCGTCGTCCATGAAAGCCACCAGCGGCTGGTCCAGCATCTCCTCGATGCTGTAGCCCAGCATGTACGCCATCTTGGGGTTGACGAAGCTGGTGCGGGCGGCGGCGTCGATTTCCCAGATGCCCTCCTCGGCGCTGTGGACGATGCGGCGGAAACGCTCCTCGCTGCGCTCCAGCGCCGCCAGCTTGCCCTCGGCCAGCTCCAGCACCACGCGGATCGCCTGGCCGCTGGCGTCGACGCTGGCGCGCAGCGTGACCGGGAAGCCTTGCTGGTTGCGGGCGCGCACCATTTGCAGCGAGCACAGCTCGGGATGCTTGCTGTTGATCGCCTGCCGCACGAAGCGGTCGAAGTCCTCATGAAAGCGCGGCGCGATGAAGTGCCGCAGCGGCAGGCGCGCCGGGTTGTTGCGTGGCAGGCCCAGCAGGTCGGCGCCGACCACATTCATTTGCAGGATGGTGGTGTCGAAGCTGAGCACGAAATAGCCGACCGGGGCCAGCAGATAGATATCGTTGAAACAGGCTTGTTCGGCGCTGAGGCCGTCGACCGGCGGCGCCTGGACCAGCGGCGCGGCCGCTTCGTCGATGATAGCCATGCGGGTCAGGCCGTCGATGCGTGCCGCCGAGATCGGCTGCCGGCCCGCGTGCAATTCGGTACTGTGCGTATGCTTCTCCATACCACCCCTTAGCGTAGGTGTTCAGACTAGCATTTAAGGCGCACACTGTCGAGCGCAGCGGGCCGCCTCAGTGGTGCGCGCGGTTCAAGCGTTGTTCCGCGCGCCGTTGCAGCGCTTCGAACAGCAGGCTCAGTATCCAGTAGATGACGGCGGCGGCCAGGTACAGCGGCAGCGGCCGGAAGGTGGTGGCGATCACCTCCTTGGTCGACAACATCAGTTCGGTCATGGTGATGACCGACACCAGCGAGGTATCCTTGATCAGGCTGATCAGCGTATTGCTCATGGCCGGCACCGCGATGCGCAGCGCCTGCGGCAGCACCACGTGGTACAGCGTGGGCCAGTAGCCCAGTCCCAGGCTGTAGCTGGCCGCCCACTGGCCCTTGCTGACCGCGGCGATGGCGCCGCGCAAGCTCTCCGACAGGAAGGCGCCGGAGTTCAGGCTCAGCGCCAGGATGCCGGCCGTGACCGGCGTGAACTCGATGCCGACGCTGGGCAGGCCGTAGTAGATGACGAACATCTGCACCAGCAGCGGCGTGCCGCGCATCAGGCTGACGTACACCGAGGCCGGCCAGCGCAGCGCGCGGTAGGGCAGGATGCGCAGCACCGCCACCGGGAAGCCGATCAGCAGCCCGCCCAGCATCGCCGCTAGCGCGAACAGCACCGTGTAGCCGGCGCCGCGCAGCATCACCGGCGCGGCCTCGCGCATCAGCTCCCACAGCGCCTGGACCTCCATGCTCAAGGCGCCTTGCTGACGTCAGTACCGAACCATTTCAGCGAGATCGCCTTCAGGCTGCCGTCGGCGGCGGCCGCGGCCAGCGCCTGGTTCAGCGCCTGCTTGAATTGCGGATTCCCCTTCTGGAAAGGGATGCCCATGCGCTCGACCGCGCCCACCTGGGCGCCGGCCTTGATCGGCAGCTTGGAATTTTTCAGCAGATAGGCCGACATCAGGCTGTCGTTGAGCGCCGCGTCGACGCGGCCGAACGCCAGGTCGGACATGGTGTCCGGCGCCGCCGCGTAGCTGCGCACCTCGATGCCCGGCACCGCCTTGGCCTGTTGCTCGTAGACGCTGCCCTGCCCCACGCCGAGCTTCTTGCCCTTCAAGTCGTCCAGCGTCTTGTAGACCGCCTTCTCGTCCTTGCGCACGATCAGCTGCGGCATCGAATAGATGTAGGGCGTGGAGAAATCGAAAGCTTGCTCGCGCTTGGGATTGATGCCGACCTGGGAAACGATCACATCGTATTTGCCGGCCGACAGCCCGGCCAGGATGCTGGCCCACTCGCTGCTGACGAACTCCACCTTCACGCCCAGCCTGGCGGCCAGCAGGCGCGCGACATCGACGTCGTAGCCGGCGATCTGGCCATCCTTCTCGCGGTAGTTGAACGGCGGATATGTGCCCTCCAGCGCCACCTTGAGCGTGCCGCGCGCCTTGACCTTGTCCAGCAGATCGGCCGCCGAGGCCGGCAGCGCCGTGGCCGCCATGGCCAGCGCCAGCAGCGCGCCCTGCGCCAGTTTGAAAGAGAATTCGCGTTTGTGCATGGAGTTCCTTATGAAATGGCGGGCGCTACCACGCGCCCATGCGGCGGCGCAGGCCGAAATTGTGGCCCACGACCAGGATGGAGCTGGCGATCAGCCCGCTCAACCCTATCATCAACTGTATCAGCTTATCGTCCGGCAGCACCCACAGCCGGCCCGGCGGCGCCTCGTCCACGCGCGCGGCGGCCATGATCAGCGGCGCCACCCAGGCCGCTTCCGGCGTCACATCGAGGATCAGCGCGCCGTCCTGCGTGGTCTGCAGATAGATTTCGCCGCCCTCGGCCAGCGTGAAGCACACGCCGTAGCCGGTCTCGTGCTTGGCGATATGTTCCTGCAGGCTCAGATTGTGCTCGGCGATCCACAGCTCCACATCGGCCGGGGTTTCGAGGCCGCTCCACGGCACCGGGCGGAAGCGCGGCGGCTCGTTATTGTCTTGCATAGCATTCCTGTTGACTTGGCAAGCCGCTAGTGTAGCCGATACGGGCTCAACCCTTCCAGGTACGCTTCAGGCCGGTATCCGCGTGGATCCAGCCGCCGCGCGGGCCGGCGCGGTAATAGAAGCCGACGCCGCCCTGGCGGAAGCTCTTGACCAGGCCGCCCAAGACTTCGGAATTCAGGTTGGCCAGGCGGATGTCGGCCGCGCGGCCCTCGATGTGCAGCGACTGGCGCGCGGCCGGCACGCCGGCTTCGCGCAGTTTCTGGTTGGAGGCCGGCGTGCGGTAGCCGGACAGGATTTCCAGCGGCGTATCGATGCCGTAGCGCGCCACGAAGGCTTGCGTGCCCCACAGCGTTTCAAACAGCTTGGGATCGATGCGCGCGGTCTCCTTGCCGTTGACGTCGCGCAGCAGATGGCACAGGTCCTGGTAGGCCGACTCGATGATCTCGCCATCGCGCCAGTACAGCAGCTTGGCGCGCTCGCCGCTGGCCGGACGGATCACATCGATGGTGCGCGGCTTGAGCCAGAACTCCAGGTCCAGCGCCTGCGCGTCGAAGATGTCGGGAGGCGGCTCCAGCTCGCCGGAACCGGAAGGCGCCGATTGCGCCGAGGCGCGCGCCATGCTGGCGGCCGGCTTGGCCTGGGCCACCGAGCCTGGCGTGGCGGCGGCAGTGCTTCCCGAACCGGCCGCATGGGCCGCCGGCTTGGACGCCGCGGCCGTGTGTTGAACGGTGGTGCGGGAGGCGCATCCTATCAGCGGCACCGATAACAAACCCGCTCCCGCCAAACCCAAACCCTGCTGTAAAAAATCTCTGCGCGATGCCATAGCCTATCCGTGAAAAACGATATGGACACTATAGCGTATGCAGAGGGAAATGAAAAAGGAAAGGCACCCGTTTTCCTGCAAAAAAACCGGGTGCCGCCCGGCGCTAGCGCATCGCGATGGTCAGCACCTGCTCAGGCACGATACGGCCGTCCGCCAGATTCTGCGGCGGCACCACCATCGTGACCCAGCCTTTGGGGCCGCCTTCGGCCTTCAGGTCGAGCTCCACCTTCAGCTGCTTGTCCAATGCGACAAAGGTGCCGCGGCTGGTGCTGACGATCTTGTGCGGCCGGTCCTGGTCCACATAGGCGAACATATTCATGCCGCGGCCGACGATGGACAGCGTCTGGCCGTTCGACAGCGTGTAGTAGCCGACCAGATCGCGATAATCCTCGGGCCACATTTTGTAGTACGAATCCGGCAGCTCAATGCGCAACTGGTTCGCTTTGACCGGCACGCTGACGGGTTCCTGCCCGCTGTCGATCTGCTGCGCCAGCAAGGCCGGCGAAAAAGCAAGCGACCCCAACACCACTGCCAAGCACATGGTTTTCATGATCAGATCCTCCGTTTGAGAACCTTTATTTAAGCAGCCGCCTCCCAAAATACAAATTCAATCTGGCTATCATCGGTGACGTGGCATCCAAATTTAAAATGATGCAGATTACCGGGCCATGCACCGCGATCGTATCGGTTTTCACGGCGTATCAAGCGGCTACGGCTCTTTGCCCGGTGCCGGGCAAATCGGCGCGCGGCTCGTCCAGCAGATAGCCTTGCACCAGCAGCGGCACGCCCGCCGCCTCGCTCAGCTGACGCAGCGCCGTCAGCGCCTGCGGCGACTCCAGCCGCTTGAACACCACCGCCACGCCGGCCTGCGCGCTGCGCGTCAACAAGGTCTGCAGCGTCTCGCCGTCATGCAGCTCGCGCGCGTCGAGCTTGAACACATCGGGCCGCAAGCGCTCCAGCACGTGCAAGGCTTCGCGCGCGCTCGGCACGTTGACGGCGAAACGGAAACCGTTGCGGCGGTAATTGTCGGACACATAGTTCAACAGCCAGCCCTGCTGCGGCGAGGCCGCCGGCAACTGCAGCACCACGCGCTCCAGCGGCAGCTCCAGCGCATCGAGGATGCGGCGGAAAGCGTGGCCGTGGTTGCTGCTGACCGCGCTCAACAGGCGATCGTGCACATTCAGGTACAAGTCCTGGCCGCCGTCGTCGGCCTGGCGAAAGAAATTAATCGCATGCAGCATGCGGCACAAACGGTCGAGCTCGATGGACTCGTCGTCGCTGGCCGCATGGTCGAGCAGCTTCCACAGCGACAGCCCCTGGTCCTGCGCGGACACGCTGCGCGCCAGGCCCTCGTAGGCCTGCACCTGGCCCGACGCCAGTTCACGGATCGGCTGGAAGGCGCTGCTCATGGTGCAATTGAAGAACCGCCCCTGCGCCTTGCCCTCGTGATCGAGCCAGATGCTGGAAGCGGCGCCGGTCGCGTCGGATAAACGCGCCAGGTATTTTTGCAGGATGGGGAAAGACATGAAACTCCTCGACGGATGCTGGCAATAGCGACAGCGTAGGCCTGCGCGCGTCAAAGCTGAACGAATGCTTTCAGCTATGGATATGCCAAAACATTCGTTCCGCCCGGGGAGTGCTGCCGCTATCGTGGGACATCGCCACTTTATGCCTGAACACCATGTGCCAATTACTCGCCATGAGCAGCAGCAAACCCGCCGCCGTCGACTTCTCCTTTGCCGGCTTCGCGCTGCGCGGCAGCGAACACCGCGACGGCTGGGGCATCGCCCTGCATACGGCCAGCGGCTGCCAGCTCTACACCGATTCGCTGGCCTCGACCCACTCGCCGCTGGCCGCCCAGCTGCGCAGCAATCCGATCAAGGCCAGGAACGTCATCGCCCATATCCGCAAGGCCACGCAGGGCCGCGTCTCGCTGGAGAACAGCCACCCGTTCACGCGCACGCTGTGGGGACAGACCTGGTCGTTCGCGCACAACGGCGACCTCAAACTGTTCGATCCGAATCCCAGCCTGTACTCGCCCTACGGCGACACCGACAGCGAGCGCGCCTTTTGCCACCTGCTGTCCGGCCTGGCGCTGCGCTTCGAAAGCCGGCCGCCGCGCCACCTGCTGTTCGCCGCGCTGGAAACACTGGCCGGCGAGATCGCCGACTACGGCAGCTTCAATTTCATCCTGTCCAACGGCGAGCTGCTGTTCGCCCATTGCAGCACCGACCTGCACGTGGTGGTGCGCGAATACCCGTTCTCGGTGGCGCAGCTCATCGATTGCGACCTCAGCATCGACTTCAGCAAGCACAACCATCTGGACGACCGCATCGCCGTCATCGCCACGCAGCCGCTGACCTCGAACGAGGAATGGACCAGGTTCGCGCCGGGCGAGCTGAAGTTGTTTGTCAACGGGCTGGAGGTCGGAGCGGCGCCGGTGCGGCGCCAGGAATGGGAACTGGAGATCTGCTGCTAGCGTTAAAACGTTAAAGCGTTAAACGGGATTGCAGTTGCAGAAGCGCTTGCGCTTGCTGCCGTCCGGCGCTTCGGCGCCGGCGTCCAGCTGCTTCCAGAAGAACACGGTTTCGACGCCATACGGCGAGCGCACCTTGCCGGCGTCGACGTAGCCGCGTTTGGTGAAGAATTCCTGGCCGGTGGCCGTGCTGTGCAATTGCAGCGCCTTCACGCCCCAGCTGCACGCCTGCTCTTCCATGCGCGCCAGCAGCGCCTTGCCGACGCCCTGGCCGCGCGCCTCCGGCAACAGATAGCACAGGGCCAGCTTGCCGGCGCCGGTCAGCAGCGCGACGCCGACCACCAGGCCCTCGCTGAGCGCGACCAGCGAAAAATTCGTCGGCGAACTGAACCAGTTCGCCACCATCTGCGGCGTTTTATTGCCCAGCCAGGCATCCAGGATGGCGGGATCGTTTTTATGATCCAGATCGCAGCACTCCGTGATCGAGCGGCGCAGCACCATGCATGCCGCATCCGCATCTGTCGAAGCAGCAACGCGAATTTCTAGACTACGGATTTCAAGACTCATGTACGCTCACAAATATTCCCGATAGCAAAAATGAAGCGCTACGCCGTATCGCCGCGCGCCTTCTTCAGTGCCTGAAACCGACTATACACCAAGCAGCAAAAGCCGTTGCGGACACACGCGAACGCCTGATGCAGCCTAGTGGCTGGCCCTGTTTTTGCCCACGAATGTTTTCAAAAATCGTTATGCGGTTTTTAATGAAAACCCCGTGTTACATGCCCTTCTAAGCATATTACGAAAAATTCGTATCTTTTCCGGGCGAAATTTTACACCATGGGCGTCTGTTATTACGAAAGCTCATTATGACCAACAAAAAACCTGCCCGCCGCCTGATTATCTCGTCTTTCCTGGCCGCGTCGGCCGCCATGCTGGGCTTCCCTTTGCAGGCCCACGCCGCGGAAACCGTGCTGCTGAACGCCTCCTATGACGTCGCGCGCGAGCTGTTCAAGGATATCAACCCGGTCTTCGAGGCCGACTGGAAGAAGAGCACCGGCGAAACCGTCAACATCAACCAATCGCACGGCGGCTCGTCCAAGCAAGCCCGCTCGGTGGCGGACGGCATGGAAGCGGCGGTAGTCACGATGAACCAGGCCAACGACATCGACATGCTGGCCGACAAGGGCCTGGTGACGCAGGACTGGGCCAAGAAGTTCCCCAATAACGCCGCGCCCTTCTATTCGACGCTGATCTACCTGGTCCGCAAGGGCAATCCGCAGCACATCAAGGACTGGGCCGACCTGGCCAAGCCTGGCGTCAAGGTCATCGTGCCGAATCCCAAGACGTCCGGCAACGGCCGCTACACCTACCTGGCGGCCTGGGGCTCGGTGCTGAAAAAAGGCGGCACCGAAGCGCAGGCGCGCGACCTTGTCACCCGCATCTTCAAGAACGTGCCGGTGCTGGACGGCGGCGGACGCGGCGCCACCACCACCTTCACCCAGCGCGAGATCGGCGATGTGCTGGTGACGTTCGAGAACGAGGTGAACCTGGTGCGTGCCGAGTTCGGCAACAACTTCGAAGTGGTCTACCCGTCGGCGTCGGTGCTGGCCGAATCGCCGGTGGCGGTGGTCGACAAGGTGGTGGACCGCCGCGGCACCCGCAAGCAGGCGACCGCCTACCTGAACTTCCTGTACACCGAGCAGGCGCAGGACATCATCGCCAAGCACTACTTCCGTCCGCGCTCCGAGGCGGCGTTTAGAAAGTACAACGCCAACTTCCGCCAGATTACGCTGTTCACGGTAGATGACGTCTTCGGCGGCTGGAAATCGGCGCAGAAGAAGCATTTTGACGACGGTGGCGAATTCGACAAGATCTACCAGACCAAATAAGGATATACGTATCGATTCGTTTGCAAACGGCCTGACAGCCCTTAATCTGGACACGTAGTATCAACCAGACAAAGGAAGCACGATGGCCATTTCTGAAATTAACGTACGTAACCAGTTCCGCGGCAAAATCAAGGAAATCATCTTTGGGCCGGTCGTTTCGGAAGTCGATGTGGAAACCCAGCACGGCATCGTCACCTCGGTGATCACCTCGCGCTCCATTCATGACCTGGATTTGAAGGTCGGCAGCGAAGTGATTGCCCTGGTGAAATCCACCGAAGTCTCGATCGCCAAGATCAGCAGCAACTGATCGCCAGCAACCGGACCCAACCGCCCGCCGGCGGACAACCAAGCCCTGAGCCCTCCCGTCTCAGGGCTTTTTTTTTGGGGTCAAGTCTGACATTTGGACACGGTCTCTGCCGTAAGCGCGCTTACGGCAGAGACCGTGTCCAAATGTCAGACTTGACCCCGGATTAAAATAAATGGAATCGTGGAGTTACATTCAATAGACGAGAAACCACTTTAATGTTATCTTCTATCCTCAGGAAATATTGCCGCATAGCTAGATTAGCACTGCGCCGTGTCAGCCTTTGACACCCGATACACTCCTCTCTCCCTAGAATACCTAACATGCTCAAGAAAATTGTCGCTGTATTGCTGAGTTCGTTTACCGTGGCTGCGCTCGCGGTACCGCTCGGCTCGCAGTCGGTGCTGGTCGTCGAAGACGGCACCGGCAAAGTGCTGCTCGAAAAGAATTCCAACGTTCAAGTACCGATCGCCTCGCTGACCAAGCTGATGACCGCGATGGTGGTGCTCGATTCCAAGCCGGACATGGATGCCCCCATCAGCATCGATAAAACCGACGTGGACATGCTCAAGCACAGCACCTCGCGGGTGCCGGTCGGCGCCGAACTGGCCCGCCGCGACGCACTGCAACTTGCATTGATGTCGTCAGACAACCGCGCCGCCGCATCGCTGGCGCGCACCTACCCGGGCGGCCCTGCCGCGTTCAAATTGGCTGTCAACGCCAAGATCAAGGCGCTGGGCCTGACCCAGACCGTGATCGAGGAACCGACCGGTTTGTCGCCTAACAACCGCTCGACCGCGACCGATCTGGTCAAAATGGCAACCGCCGCATCGGCCTATCCGGACATCCGCCGCATCACCACCGACACCAAGGATGTGATCAATATCAAAGGCCGGCAGGTCGAATACCACAACACCAACCGCCTGGTCGGCGCCAAGGGTTGGGACGTCGGCTTGTCCAAAACCGGCTACACCGAAGAGGCCGGCCGCTGCCTGATCATGCGCTTCAAGTCGGCCGGCAAGAACGCCACCCTGGTGCTGCTCAACGCCAAGGCCAACTCGGCTCGCTTGATGGATGCATTCAATATTCGCCGCTTCGTCGCCGGCCCGGATGGGGAACCAAAAGTCATGAAGGCTTCCGTCACCCGCCACAAAAAAGCCGCCAAGCCGGCCAAACGCCACCGCCGCGCCGCCTGATTTCTTCAGCGCCGCGCAGCAACAGCCGGACCCGAGGGTCCGGTTTTTTTACCCCTGCAAACCAGATTCTGGTGTTTTTAAGCCAATTTTTAGCTTGATTTAGCTATGACGATGCCTTGTAAGGGCATCATACAGAGGGAAGCAGGGAGCTTAGTTGCCGAGCAGCGTACGCAGGCCGCTGGCGCGTTGGGTGCGCTGGGCGATGGCGTCGAGCAGCACCTGACCATTCGGCGTCAGTAACGTAAAGTAGTCGCGCGCGCGCGTGATACCGGTATAAATAAGCTCGCGCGCCAGCATGCCGCCGCTGTCCCGCGGCAACACCAGCACCGTGTGCTGGAACTCGGAACCTTGCGATTTATGCACCGTCATGGCAAACGCGGTTTCGACATTTCTTAGCCGTGTAGCAAGAACACTGCGCACTTTATCACCTTCAGAAAAGTACACGCGCAAGGCGCCGGGACGCGCCGGATCGGGCAAAGTCAGGCCGATGTCGCCGTTGAAAACGCCGCTGCCGTAATCGTTGCGCGTCACCATCACCGGCCGGCCGACATACCATTCGCCGCTACGCCGCAGCAAACCGGCCGTCTGCAATCTTTGTTCGATGACATCATTCAATCCGGCAACACCCCACTCGCCTTCGCGCACCGCGCACAAAATCCGGAAGGTCTCGAAGCTGTTCAGCACGGATTTCACCCAAGCAAGATGTACGATCTCATCGTCTTCCGGAGCGCCGGATTTGATCATTTTCAGATAAGCCTGGTAGCCGCCGGCCGCTCCCGAACGGCCCGCCAAGGCCAGTTGCAACAGATCGGAAGGCTGGGCCGGATCTATCCAGAAGACCTTGCCATCAGTTCCATCGCGCAACACCTGTAGCGATGCAGCAGCATTTCCGGCGTTCACGGCCAACGCCAGCGCGCCGATCGGTCCGCCGAAACGACGGCTTTCACGCAGCATCACCGTCTGCTGGGCGATGGGTCCGCCGTTGCCGGCGTAGCTTTCGGGGATCTGCTGGCCAGTGCTCGATTGTACGTATGACAAGGTTTCCGACTCGTAGCCACCCGTCTCGGCGTTGTGGCACAGGTCGCCCAACACGGCGCCCGCCTCCACCGAAGCCAGTTGATCCTTGTCGCCAAGCAAGATGAGCGTGGCCGTGCCCGGCAAGGCCGCCAGCAGCGCGGACATCATTTCCAGGTGAATCATTGACGCCTCATCAACAATCAACACATCGACGTCCAATTGATTGCCGGCGTTGTGCTGGAAGGCGCGGGTGCCAGGACGCGCACCGAGCAGGCTGTGCAGCGTACGCGCCGCGCCCATGCGGGCGGCCAGCTCGTGCAGCGGCAGCGCCGCGCCGACTTTTTCCGCCAGATCGTCAAGCGCCGAATCGATCGATTGCTTGAGTCGGGCCGCCGCCTTGCCGGTCGGAGCGGCCAGCGCCACGCGCAAGCCGGACTGGCGCGCGCCGGCGGTGGCGAACAACAAGGCCAGCAGCCGCGCCACCGTGTAAGTCTTGCCCGTGCCGGGGCCGCCGGTGATGATGCCGAGCTTGCCGCGCATGGCGACCGCGCAGGCGATCTTTTGCCAATCGGTGCCGCCGCCGCGCGCCGCATGCGGGAACAGCACATCGAGCCAGTGCCGCACATCGGCGGTGGTGGCGTCCGCATCGGCGGCGATCACCCCGCCCAGCGCCCGGCCGCGCACGGCTTCGGCGACCAAAGTTTCATCGCGCCAGTAGCGCCGCAGGTAAAGCCGCTCGCCGTCCAGCACCAGCGGCTGCTGGAAATCCAGGTCGCCCACCGGCCAGACCTGGTCGCAGCCCGCCAGCAGAACCCGCCAGGCGGCAGCGTTCTTCGGCCAGACGCCTGCGGCGGCACGCAGCGCGCGCCATTCCTCGCCGGTCCAGCCCAGTTGGCCAGACGGATCGCCGGCCAGCTCGTCCAACATCAAACAGCTGTGGCCGCGCCCTTCAAGTTCGGATAACAGCACGCAAGCCGCCATCAATTGCGGCGAACTTGCGCCAACCGAGGCGATAAAGCGCGCAAACGCACCGCTCAGGCGGCGCAGCTGGCCGTTTTCGGTCAGGGCGTCTACCTGCTCGAACAGGGCTGCGGACGTTTCAATACTCATGCGGTGCCTCTGCTTGCGCTACGCCGGACTCGTCCAGCAACCGGTCCAGCCCGGCCAGCAGCTCGGGATCGGGTTCTATCAGGTAACAACCGCGCGTTTGCGGATTCGCAATACCGCGCAGGAACAGGAAAATCGCGCCGCCCAGATGCTCGGCCGGATCGTATTGCCCGCCCAGGCGGCTTTGCAGCAGGCGGTGCAGCGCCAGCATGTAGATCGCGCCCTGGATGTCGTAACGGTGCTCGGCCATCGCCGCGACCAGCGCCGGCTGGTGATAGGCGGCGTCGCCCGCGCCCAGCGCGTTCGACTTGTAGTCCAGCACCCAGAACCGGCCCTCGTGTTCGAACACCAGATCGGCGAAGCCTTTCAGCATGCCATGCAGCTGGCGCTCCGGCAGCGCCGGCCGCGCCGCGCCGCCCAGCAGGAAGCGGGCGCACAGGCCATCCAGCGCGCCGGTGCTCAGGCGCTCGCTGGGGAACCAGAACTCCATCTCAGGCAGCGGCGCGGCGATGGCGCTCAGCGGTGCTTCCAGATACGGCAAGGCGGTGCCGGCGATCTCGCGCAGCCACGCCAGCGTGTCCTCCAGGCGGTTGCCCCAGCCGGCGCGCTCCACCCGCCGCGTCAGCCGCGATTCGAAGTGCTCGTCGTCGACGACGGCAAAGCCCTCCTGCCCCATCCACTCCAGCTGCTCGTGCAGGAAGTTACCCGGCACCGAGCCACGCGGGAAGCGATGCCACGGCGCGTCTTCCACGCGCGTCGGCAGCGCGAGACTCGGCATTCCGGCGCCTTCCAGCAGGTTTTCCTGCAGGCCGTCACGCGGCACCGGCAAGGCGGGCCCGCCGCTGCCGATGGTGCCGGTCGGTCCGGTGCGCCGCGCCAGCGAGCTGAAACTGCCCACCGACCAATCGCGTTCGAAGCGGCCCGTGTAAAGCTGGGGCTCCAGCAACGGCGGGCGTTGTTCGATGCGGCTCAGGCGCGTGAACTGCTGCATCGCCATGTCCAGCGTCTCGATGCTGATGCCGTCGCAGCCTTTGCAGGCATGCTCCCAGCGCTCCATCATCAGGTCCGACGGCAGCGCTTCGCCGCCGGTCAGCAGATAGCCGAGCGCCGATTCGTGCAGCGTGTTGTCGCCCGCCTTGCGCGCAGCCAGCGCCGTCACACCCAGCCACAGGAAGTGGCGCGCACGCGTCAGCGCCACGTACAGCAGGCGCAGGTCCTCCTGCAGGCGGGCACGCTCGACCAGTTCCATCGCGGTGTCGGTCAGCGCCATGTCGATCTGGCGCACGCCGTCTTCGTCGCTGAACTCGAAGAAGCTGCGGTTGCGCCGCTCCACCTTGCGCGCAGTGACGGCGAACGGCAGATACACCAGCGGATACTCCAGGCCTTTCGATTTGTGGACGGTGACGACCTTCACCAGCTCCGCGTCGCTCTCCAAACGCAGCACGCGCTCGTCGCCCGCGCCCTCGCCGCCTTCGATCTGCTCGGCGAGCCAGCGTATCAAGGCCTGTTCGCCATCGAGTTGCCGGCTGGCCGATTGCAGCAGCTCTGCCAGATGCAGCAGATTGGTCAGGCGCCGCTCGCCGCCCGGTTGCTGCAACAAAGCCGCCGGCAGTTTCAGCTCGTGGATGAAGCGGCGCAGCATGGCCAGCACGCCCTGCCGCTGCCACACGATATGCAGCGCCTTCAACTGCTCGACGCGCGCCTCCCACGCCAGTTCGTCCGACGACAGCAACGCCAGTTCCGCCAGCGGCAGGCCGGTGGTGCGGGTGGCGAAGGCGGCGCGCGCCAGCGCACCGTCCAGCGGGCTGGCGACGGCCGACAGCCAGCGCAGCACGTCGGCCGCTTCCTCGCTGTCGGTGACGGAGTCCTTGTCCGACAAATACACGCTGGCCACCTGGCGCCGTTGCAACGCGCGCCGGATGGCCGCGGCCTCCTTGCGGTCGCGCACCAGCACGGCGATGTCGGCCGGTTGCAGGCGCTCGAAACCTTTCGGGCCGTCGAAGCCCGCGCGCTCGTCGTTGAGCTGCGCGACGATATGCTCGGCGCAGTGCCAGGCGAAGAATTCGCGGTAGCTGTCCGCCTTCAGATCCTGCGCGGCGCTGCATGCGATGACCAGCGCCGGCACGTCGCCCGCCGCGTTGACCATGCGCTCATTGCGCCCCTTGGCGCCGACCGCTTCGAACGGCAGCGGGTTCTCACGCGTGCCGGGATCGCGGAAGCGGAAGGCGCCGCGTCCGAAGCCACCTTGCGCGGGCTGGCCCTCGGCGTACATGAACAGGTGATTGACGGCGTCCACCACCGGCCTGGTCGAGCGATAGTTGGTGCCCAGCTGGTAGTGGCGGCCGGTGGTGGCCTTGCGCGCCGACAGGTAGCTGTGGATGTCGGCGCCACGGAAGCCGTAGATCGACTGTTTGGGATCGCCGATCAGGAACAAGCCGGTCTCGGGATCGTTGTCCGCCACGCGATACAGCAGGTTGAAGATCTGGTACTGGTTGGGCGCCGTGTCCTGGAACTCGTCGACCATCGCCACCGGATACTGGTCGGTGATGCGCTTGCGCAGCGCGGCGGCGTTCTCGCCTTGCAGCGCCGCGTTCAGGCGGTCCAGCATGTCGGCGAAGCCGAACTGGCGGCTGCGCTTTTTCAGCTCGTCCATGCGGTTGGCGACGGCGCCGGCCGCGTGGCGGTACAGCGCGTGCGACAGGGGTTCGATATCCTCCAGCGCTCTCTTGAGCGGCTCGATGGCGTCGAAATCGTCGGGGATGTTGGCGGTGTAGCCTTTCGAGAACGCGTCTTCGAGGCCGTAAGGCGTCAGGCGCTTCCAGGCGGTGTCCGAGATATCGGGCATGACCATGCTGGCGTCTTGCGCCCAGTCGCGCAGGCCGTTGAACCATGCGACCAGCGAGTCGGCGCGCATCTTGTTGCCGTTGAAGCACTTGGGCGAGAGCACGCGCTCGGTGGCGATCCATTGTTCCATGCGGTTGGCGCGATCCACCCAGCCGGCCTTCAGGCCCGCAAGCTGCACCTGCTGTTCGCGCTGGACGGCGGCAATCAATTCCGCCAGAGATCCGGCGCCGGGCGCGCTGCGGTCGCCGATGATGTCGGCGCGTTTGACCAGCTCCCGTATGGACTTCTTCAACGCGCCCACATCGCCCCAGCACGACAACAGCGCGTCCAGCGACACGGCGTTGAGCGGATAGACCTGCTGGCGCCAGTAGTCGTGCGCGGCATCCTCGAACAGGGCTTGCTCGTCGCTGACCAGCTCCTCGTCAAACAAGCTGCCGCTGTCGAACGCGTGCTCGCGCAGCATGCGCTGACACCAGGCGTCGATGGTGAAGATCGCCGCTTCGTCCATCGTCTCCGCCGCCAGCATCAGGCGATGCGCGGCCTGCTGCTGCTCGCTATGGCCAGGGTAGGATTCGAGAATGGCGTCCAGATAATCGTCGCGCTGCACGCCGCTGCCAGCGCCCAGCCCCATCGCCGAATAGCCGCGGAAGTAAGCCGCCGCCTCCACCAGCCGCTCGCGCACACGATTCGACAGCTCGCGCGTGGCGGCGCGGGTGAAGGTCATCACCAGGATATCGGCCGGCAGCAAGGGGCGGCGGTAGGCATTATCGCCGCCGTGGCCCAGCACCAGCCGCACGTACAGCGCGGCGATGGTCCAGGTCTTGCCGGTGCCGGCGCTGGCCTCGATCAGGCGCGAACCGTGCAGCGGAAAGCTCAGCGGATCGAGCGAATTGGCGGCGTTCATGGTCATGCTGCGTCCTCGCCGTTGATGACGTCTATCGTGATGTAGTGTTCCAGCCAGTCCGCCAGCGGGCCATACAGCGCCTGCGACACATCGGCAAAATCCGGCTCGGCGCTGAGCGCCGCAAAGTCCGGCCACAGGCGGGCCAGGCACAGATCGTCGTTTTCGCCGGAGACTTCAAAGCCACCGTCGTACACGGCGCGCGGATCGCCGCCCTGCGCCAGCGCCAGCGCGGTCTTGCAGGCTGTCGGCAGCGGGCGGTTCATGCCGTCGCGCCACAGGCAGACCAGTTCGCGCAAGGCTTCCTGCGCCTCCACCTGCGCCAGCGGTTTCATGCTGACGATGGCGTCGCGCGCCACCAGGAAGCCGGCGACCGGCATGCCCGCCGCCGCCACCGCCAGCTGGCGCAGCCACATGGCGATCAATTTGTCGCCGCGCGGCTTGCCCTGCTTGTCCGTCACCTTGGACGACATCTGCGCCAGCCACACAGTCTCGCTGCCGTTGCTGCGCAACTGGTCGATCCAGTCGTCGATCTGCACGCCGGCCAGTTGGAGATTCAGCGGCACCTTGGGCGCCGGCAGCTGGTAGCGTTCGCGCAGCGTCAGCCAGGCGCAACGCACCGGCACCAACGCCTGCACCAGTTGATGCTGGTACTGCTGGCCGATCAAGCCTATCGGCAGCACGCCTTCGCGCGCAAGGCGTTCGGCGCGTTCGGTCATCTTGTCGTAGACCTGGTGGAGTTCTTCCGCTTCGGCGCCGTCGTCCAGCATCGTGTCCTCCAGCAGATAGCGCTCCAGCGCGTTCAGCGAGAACGGTTCCTCATCCTCGCCCACCAGCGCGGCGTCGCCGAACATCACGCCCAGGCGCTGCCGGAAGAAGAAGCGCACCGGCTGGCGCAGGAAGTTGTTCAGGCTGATGAGCTTGAGGCGGAATTTGTCGTCGATGTCGAACGGCGGCAGTTCGGCGGCTGCGGCATCGCCGGCTTCCTCGCCATGCGCCTCGCGCCATTCGCGCGCATAGGTCTGCAGGCCGCCGTCCTCGAAGTAGCGGCGGCTGAATGGCTGCAAGGCGTGCTCCGTGGTGCGTGCATGCGGATCCAGTTGCCAGCCATTGACCAGGTAATCGCGCAGCTGCGACACCAGCACCGACGGCGGCTGTTCGCTGTTGTCGCGCACATTGCGTCCGACCCAGCTGATATACAGTTTGTCGCGCGCGGCTAGCAGCGCTTCCAGCATCAGATAGCGGTCGTCGTCGCGGCGCGAACGGTCGCCGGGACGCGCCATGCCCGGCTGCGCCAGCAGGTCGAAGTCGGCCTTGGGTGCGCGGCGCGGGAAGTCGCCGTCGTTCATGCCCAGCAGGCAGACCACGCGGAACGGCACCGCGCGCATCGGCATCAGCGTGCAGAAGGTCACGCCGCCGGAGACGAATTGGTGGTTCAGCGTCGGCTCGTCCAGGAGGCCGAGCCAGGCTTCGCGCAGCACCGCCAGCGGCACCGCTTCGTCGTACTGCGCGCCTTCGCAGGTTTCCAGCCAGTTGTTGAGCGCATCGTCCAGCTGCGCCAAGGTCAGGCGGTCGCCCTCCTCGCCCGCCTTGAAGAAGGCCGCCAGCAGCGCGCGCGCCTGCACGCCCCACTCGGCCGGCGAGCGCGATTGCGCCAGCACTTCGCGCCAGTGCAGCAGCGCTTCGACCATCTGCGCCAGCGATCCCGCCAGCGCAGCATCCAGTCCGCCTACCTCGCCATACGCCTCGATGCCGGCGAAGGCCGCATCTTCGCCGCTGGCGTAGCCCAGCAACATGCGGCGCACGCCGAACAGCCAGGAATTCTGCTCGCCCGCAGCGCCGAGACCGAGGCCGGCGCGGTGTTCGGTGTCCAGGCCCCAGCGCACGCCGGCGCCTTCGATCCACAGGCCCAGCGTCGGCAGGTCATCCTCGCCCAGGCCGAAACGCGCGGCCAGCGCCGGCACGTCGAGCAGGTCGCGCACCTCGCTCTGGCGGCAGCGCTGCTGCGGCAATCGCAGCAGCCACTCCAGCGCCACCAGCAGCGGATTGACGCTGCGGTCGTTGACGTCGCCGATTTCAAATGGAATGTAACGCGGGTCGCTGCGGCGGTGCTGCGCGAACACCGCGTGGATGGCGGCCGTGAAGGTGTCGATGTCCGGCACCATCACCACCACGTCGCGCGGACGCAGGCCGCTGCCGTCGGCGAACATCGCCAGCAGCTGGTCGTGCAGCACTTCCACCTCGCGCTGCACGCTGTGGGTGATGTGGAATTCGATGGAGCGGTCGTCGTCCGGCGGCGGTATGTGCGGATGCTCGGACAACGGCAGCAGGTCGCGGACGGCGGCCTGCACCTGCGACAGCAGCGTGTCGCCCTCGCCGTCGCTGAACAGATCGATGCGCAGCGGCGCCATGTCCTCGCCGTCGCTGGCGGCGGCTGCGGCGGCCGAGGCCTCGTCGAATTCGTCCAGCATGCGGATGAAGTCGCGGCCCTGCCGCCCCCAGCTGGCCAGCAGCGGATGGCTGTGCGCATGCAGTTCCTCCAGCGGTATCGCGCCCAGATCCTGGCCGTTGCGCAGCTGCTGGCGGCGGTGCGCGGAGCGCAGCAGGTCGCGGCCTTCGATGATGTCGCCCCAGTAGAACTGGCAGGGATTGGGCACGGCCAGCAGCACCTGCGTGTAGCGCGCCAGCGATGCCAGCGCCTGCAGGCTTTGATACGGTAGCGCGGAAACGCCGAAGATGACGATGCGGCGCGGCAGCCGGCCCAGCGGCTGCTCGCCGGCGGCGCAGACGCGCACGAATTCTGTGTGCACGGTGGCGCGGCCCAGCTCCCGCTCGTGCGGTTCGACGTCGGCAATCACCGCGCGCCACAACTGGCCTTGCCAGCGCTGGTCTTCCGGCAGCGGCTGCACTTCGTTGCGGGCGTTGCGCATTTGATCGCGGCCTTGCGCCCAATCGTCCAGCCAGTCGGCGCGGTACACCTGGTATTGATCGAACAAGTCGGCCAGGCGTTCGGCCAGTTGCAGCCGGCGTTCGGCCTCGCCGTCGGCCAGGAAGTGACGCAGCGGCGTGAAGACGGGATCGGCCAGCAAGGTAGGCAGCAGGCGCATCAGACGCCAGGTCAACGGCCCCTTGTCGAAGGCAGAGCGCACCGGCACCCGGTCGCGCCCCAGCATGCCGCGGTAGGTCTCCCACAAAAAACGCGCCGGCAGCGCCACGCGGGTGGCGGCGCAGACCCGCATCTCCTCGGCCAGCGCGATCTTCAGCCATTCGGCCACGCCGTTCGACTGCACCAGCACGGTTTCCGATTCGAGCGCGCCCAGCGGATGATTGCGCAGCCATTGGAACACCGCCGCGCGCAGCTGCTCCATTTGATTACCGTGCAGGATCAACAGGCCGGGGGTGATGCTCGAATGCATAGGGCTCTTCGTGGGATGGAAGCCCGTATTATCGCTCTAGCCGGGATCGTAGGCCAGCAGTTCCTGCTCCATACGCTCGTTCAGCACCGCCAGCATGGCGTGCATCCGCTCGACCAGCTGGCGCGCGTTGACGCAATCGGCGTCATGGCGCACCTTTTCCAGCGCCAGGCACAGGTTCCCGAAGCGCATCGCACCCACCGCGCGCGCCGAGGACTTGATGCGGTGGCCCAGTTCGGACAGCTGGACCAGATCCTCCCGCGCCAGCGCGGCGTCGACCTCCCGCAGTCCTTCGCGGGCCGACTCCAGGAACAGCAGCGCGTACTTGCGCATCTTGTCGGCCTTGCCGCCAAAGGTCTGGGCCAGCGCGGCGACGTCGAGCAGCTCCGCTTCTTCCTGCTCCGCCGGCGCCGCAGGCGTTGCGGGCGGTGCCGGTTCGATGCGCGCGGCCAGCGGCGGCAGGCCCGACGCCATCGCCTGCATCTGCGGCTGCAGCGGCGCGGTGACGGCGGCGCCATCGGCCATGGTGAAGTACGACGGCGGCGGCGGCGCCAGCGGCCGCGCCAGGCCGGCGGCGCGCGCCCTCTGGCTCATCCACTTGGACAGCATGTTGAACAGCAGCTTGGGCGCGATCGGCTTGGTGACAAATTCGTCCATGCCCGCGCTCAGGCAGCGCTCCTGGTCGTCGCGCCCGGCGTTGGCCGTCATCGCGATGATCAGCGTGGCCGACAGCTTCGGATGGGCGCGGATCAGGCGCGTGGTTTCGTAGCCGTCCATCACCGGCATTTGCACGTCCATCAGCACGCAATCGAAGCGCTCCTTCAGCAGCAGGTCGATCGCCTCCTTGCCGTTGTTGGCCACGCAGACGGTGGCGCCGGCGTCCTCCAGCAGCTCCTGGCCCACCTGCTGGCTGAAGATATTGTCCTCGACCAGCAGGATGGAGGCGCCGCGTATGCTGTCCAGCACATCCGGCTGCACCGAATCGTCGCTGGGCTGCAGCATGCTGACGCCCTTGTCCAGCCGCGCCGTGAACCAGAAGATGCTGCCGGTGCCGGGCTGGCTGTCGACGCCGACGCCGCCGCCCATCAGCTCCGCCAGCTGCTTGCTGATGACCAGCCCCAGGCCCGTGCCGCCGTAGCGGCGCGTGGTCGAGGTATCGGCCTGGTGGAAGGACTGGAAAAGCTGCTCCAGCTGGTCCGCCGACATGCCGATGCCATGGTCCTCCACCTCGAAGCGCACCAGGATACGGCCGTCGCGCTCCTCCAGCGGCCGCGCGCGCACATACACCTTGCCGTTCTCCGAGAACTTGATGGCGTTGCTGGTGAAGTTGAGCAGCACCTGCTCCAGCCGCAGCGGATCGCCGCGCAGTTGCTGCGACAGGCCCGGCCAGATTTCATACACCAGCTCCAGCCCCTTGGCCGCCGCACTCTCGCCCAATTGGCTGGACATATTCGACAGCAGCGCATCGAGCGAGAAGTCCAATACCTCCAGGTCCATCTTGCCCGCTTCGATCTTGGAGAAATCCAGGATGTCGTTGATGATGCCCAGCAGGTGCTGGCCCGAGTGGTAGATCTTCTGCAGATAATCGCGCTGCTTCGGATGCGTGACCGATTTCAGCGCCAGGTGGGCCATGCCGATGATACTGTTCATCGGCGTGCGGATCTCGTGGCTCATGTTCGACAGGAAGTCGCTCTTGGCCTGGTTGGCGGCGTCGGCTTCTTCCTTCAGCTGATGCAGCTCGGTGACGTCGGTCGACAGGCCGATGACGGCCGTGACGGCGCGGTCTATCTCCACCGGCACCTTGACGGTCCACAGGTGCTGCACCACGCCGTCGCGGCCCACATACCGGGTCTCGCCGGAGCGCTTGACGTTGTCGGCGAATACCGGCCGCTCCTGCGCCCACGCGGCGTCGGCGACGGCGGTCGGCATCAGCTCGCGATCGAGCTTGCCGACGATATCCTCCACCGGCAATCCCATCGAGTCGGCCATCTTGGCGTTGACGTAGATGTAGCGGCGCCTCTGGTCCTTCATGTAGACGTGGGCGTCGACGTTGTTGAGCACCGTGTCGAGCAGCACGCCCTGCTTGAGAGCGCGCCGGCGCGAGGAGTACAGCACGAAGAAGTAACCGTACAACAGCATGGTGCCGGCAAAGCCGGTCAAGCCCGCGATCCATGGGAAATACAGGTCGAAGCCGGTCAGCAGTTCGGACTTGCGGACCTGGAACTGCGCCTTCCACAGGCTGCCGTTGAAATCGATAGGCAGCACCGACTCGAAATACTCGGCGCGCCGGGACGCCGGGATGGCCTCGGCCTTCATCGTGCCGTTATCGTTGAACAGCAGGCGGTCGTTATGCTCGATCACCAGGCGGCGCTGTTCGACGTCCTTGCTGCCGTCGGCGTACAGCATCAGGTGCACCTGGCGCACCGTCATCTCGTCGATGGCGCCCTGCACCAGCTTGGGCACGCTGAAGCCTATGCCCACCGATCCCAGATAGGCGGCGCGGCGCCCCGCCACGTCGGCCACCGGCATGCCGCGCCGGTAGACCGGCAGGCGGATGCCCAGGCCGATGTGCGGCGTCGGCCGCTGGATCACGATGGGCTGGCCGGACGCGCTGACCTGGCCGCTGTCGCGCGAGGCCGCCACCAGCTTGTCGATGGCCGGATTGACGACCACGTCGACGCCCATCTTTTCGTCCACCATCGACGCCGGCTCCAGATACGTCAGCACCGCGTAGTGCGGGCGCCGGCCCGGCGGCTTGATGTCGAAGTTCGGATACCCCTGCGGCGACATGCTGCGGTCGGCGCGCACGCGGGCGACGAAGGCGTCGCGCTGCTCGTCCGTCACCAGCGGCGCCCACGTCACCGCCTCGATGGCCGGGAAGTGGCGCGGAATCTCCAGGCTGGCCACGTACTGGTGAAACTGCAGGCGTGTCAAATCATCGCTGGTCTGGAACAGCGCCACCAGGCCGCGCGTCAGATCGGAATACGATTTGATGCGGGCCGAAATGCCGTATTGCGTGCTGCGCGCCAGGTTCTCGAAACGCTGGCTGGCGTCGTCGTCGACCGTCTTGGCGGCGGCGCCATACAGGGCCGCGCCGACGGCCAGCGCCAACGCGCCGCCCGCCAGCCAGAACAGCAGGCGGGGACTGCGGACCGCTTGCGTCGCATTACCCGTTTTGAGCATTCGCCATCACTTTAGGTCGATATATTTGCGGAAAAATTTGCATCACAGCAGCATACTATTAATGCCGCCCCGGAACCAGTGAAACAATTGGAGAGATTTCGCAACGATACGGCGCGAAATTCAAGGGAACCATATACAGCAAGGCGCGCTCTAAATGATGAGACCGGAAACTGCCGGCGTTGCCGGAGGCCATCATGCGCGCAGTATCTATCATAACGGTATTTGCCGTCAGCATCATCTGCATGCCGGATAGCGGTTATGCGACGACTGTTGACCATCACGAATTCGAGGCCTGGCTGGAGGCGCCCTTCCACGCCGGCGCCGGCGGCACGCGCACGCTGACGCTGCACTTTTCCACACCCGATGCGCGGCCGGGCGGGACGCTGCGCTGGCGCCTGGACTTGCTCGCGCCAGGCGGACGCGTGCTGCGCACCTGGCGCCGGACCCAGCCGCAAGAAGCACCGGAGCGTGACGTGGCGATACGCTGGCGCGCGGCGCCGGCGCTGCGCCACGGCATCTACCGGCTGCGGCTGCGCGCCCGCGCCGGCGGCGGTCCGGCCGTCGAGCAGGACTGGAGCGTGGCGGTCGGCGCCCTCCCGGCGGCCCCGGCCGCATCGCTGCGCGCGGCGGACCCGGCGGAGGCCTGGCCCTACACCGTCTACCTGGGCAATCTGCACAGCCAGACCAATCACAGCGACGGCGGCGGCGCGCTAGCCCATTGCACCGGCGCGCAGGCGCCGCAGAGCGCGGCGCCGGGGCCGGCCGATGCCTATGCCTACGCCCGGCAACACGGCCTGGACTTCCTGATGACATCCGAGCACAACCACATGTACGACGGCTCGGACGGCACCAACCGCGAGGCCGATCCGGCCGCCGCCACGGCCTTGTACCGCAGCGGCCTGCAGGCGGCGGCAGAATGGAACCGCGACCATCCCGGCTTGCTCGCCATCTACGGCCAGGAATGGGGCGTCATCAGCCACGGCGGCCACCTCAACATCCTCAACAGCGGCGAACTGCTGGGTTGGGAGCGCAACGCCCGGGGCGAACTGCTGGCCGATACGGAAACTCCCAGGAACGACTACGCCGCGCTGTACCGGCTGATGCGTGAACGGGGCTGGGTCGGCCAGTTCAACCATCCGCAGGGCGATCAGTTCGCCATCGGCGGCAAGCCGCTGGCCTGGAATGCGGACGGCGACCAGGCCATGCTGCTGTGCGAAGTCATGAACAGCAACGCCTTTTCGGTCCGCACCGACGAGGCCGAACCGCGCTTGAGCACTTACGAAGCCGCCTGCAACCAGCTGCTGGAGGCGGGCTACCACCTGGCCTTCAGCAGCGCCCAGGACAACCATTGCGCCAACTGGGGCGCCTCCTACAGCAACCGCACCGGCGTGCTGGTCGAGCGTGGCACGGCGCTGGACGTCGACAGCCTGCTGGCCGCGCTGCGCGCCCGTCGCGTATTCGCCACGATGGATAAAAATTCCCGTCTCATCCTCACCGCCAACGGCCACATGATGGGCGAACGCTTCGTCAATCACGGCAAGCTGACGCTGCGGGCCAGCTACCTCAGCCAGGGCGGCCGCCGCGCCGCCGCCGTCACCGTCTTCCACGGCGTGCCCGGGCGGAACGGCGCCGTCGCCGCCGTCGGCGGCAAGGCCCGCACCGTCCTCACCCCCGCCGCCGGCGAGCATTTCTACTACGCCCGCGTGACCCAGGACGATGGAAAAATGCTGTGGAGCGCGCCGATTTGGGTCAGCCAGCAGCCGCGCAATCGTGCGCTGCGGAACGTTGAACTCCGATAATCTTATTGCTCGTAAAAAATATTCTACATAACGATTGTCAGATTGATAAAATAGGGGTTTCATCATCTTGTAGTCGAGTGCAATTTTGCTTGACTCCCGGATATTCCAGAGTATCTTTTACCTTCCAGACACAGTGCGACCGTCCGATACCTTAACTGATCAGCCAGCCGTGCCTATCCCAAAAGTCCTCCTCGTCAACGACGATCCAGCCAGCTTGTATGCGCTGGAGAGCCTGCTGTCGGAAGCGGCCGACCAGCATATATATGAGCTGATCACGGCCGGTTCCGGCAAGGAAGCGCTGCGCCAGGTGCTGCTGCACGAATTCGCCGTCATCCTGCTCGACGTCAGCATGCCCGGCATGGACGGTTTTGAGACGGCAGAAGCCATCCACTCCCATCCGCGTTCGGCGGGCGTGCCCATCATCTTCATCACCGCGCACTACGCGGACGAGATCAACCGCCTCAAGGCCTACCAGAAAGGCGCGGCGGACTACCTGTTCACGCCGGTGATCCCGCAGATCCTGCAGGCCAAGGTGGCGGTGTTCGTCGAGATGACGAAGAAGAATATCCTGCTGCGCAAAAAAAGCGAGCAGCTGGCCCGCCTGAACCAGGACTTGCGCGTGCAGCGCCTGCAGGACCTGGAGCGCATCAACGGCGAGCTGGAACAGGAAATCAAGGACCGCAAACAGGCCGAGTTGCGCGCCCACGAGCTCTCCACCCGCGACGCGCTGACCAACCTGGTCAACCGCCGCGCGCTGATCCAGCAGCTGGAGCACGCGGTGGCCACCTCGGACCGCAGCGGCGCCGGCTTCGCGCTGCTGTTCCTCGATCTCGACAAGTTCAAGCAGATCAACGACAACTACGGGCACGAGGCCGGCGACGAGCTGCTGCGCCAGGTGTCGGCGCGGCTGACGGCGGCGGTGCGCGTGGCCGACGTGGTGGCGCGGCTGGGCGGCGATGAATTCGTGGTGCTGATCGAAGGCCGGGCGGCGGCGGCCAACGCCGCGCGCGTGGCGCGCAAGATCGAACTGGCCTGCGCCCTGCCCTTCGACATCGGCAGCCATCGCCTGAAGACGGCGGCCAGCATCGGCATCGCCATCTATCCGCAGGACGGCAACAACGCCCAGGCGCTGATGAAGAACGCCGACACCGCCATGTACCACGCCAAGCAGAACGACGCCGGGCCGGTGCAGTTCTTCCACGAAGAGCTCAACGTGCGCGAGCGCGAACGCGAGCAATGGACGCTGGAGCTGCGCAAGGCGCTCGCTTCGGGCCAGCTGGAGCTGCGCTACCAGCCGCAGGTCGATATCGCCAGCGGCCGCACGACCGGCGCCGAGGCGCAGCTGTACTGGCACCATCCGGCCAAAGGCATGCTGGATGCGTCCGCGTTCCTGCCGCATGTGCAGGAACGCGGACTGCTGGACCGCATCGACGCCTGGGTGATCGCGCAAGCCTGCGCCCAGGCCACCCTGTGGCAACGGGTGGCGGCGTCCGGCGCCGGCGCGCGCCTCGGCACGCCGCTGTGCATCTGGATCAACCTGGCGACGCCGCAGCTCACCGCCGACCTGCTGCAAACGCTGCTGCCGGCGATCCGCAAGCAGCACCTGGCGCCGGGCAGCATCGGCGTGGAGCTGAACGAAAAACTGCTGCTGGGCGCGACCGAGCCGCTGGCCCAGCTGCTGCAGCAATTGCAAAGCGGCGGCGTGCTCGCCGCGCTGGACGATTTCGGCAGCGCGCGTTCCTCGCTGGCCGCCTGCAAGCGCTGGCAGCTCGACGTGCTGAAGATAGACCGCAGCTTCATCCAGTCGATCGGCAACGACGAAGGCGGCAGCGACATCGTCGCCGCCGTCATCCACCTGGCGCGCGCCCTGTCCATGAGGGTCGTGGCGCTGGGCGTAGACTGTCGCGAGCAGCTCGACGCACTGCGCGCGCTGGGCTGCGACAGCTGCCAGGGCGAGCTGTTTTTCGCGCCGCTGCCCGCCGCCGATCTGCTCGAACACGCCGGCGCCCGGCAGGCATCACCCACCACCGAACCCCATTCCCTCCTAAATAACGAGGACTAAGCCGATGAATGACATGACCGACATGGGCGAGCAGATCGACGCCAAAAGACTGCTCGCTACGCTGATGGCACTGAAAAAAGGCGACTTCACCGCCCGCATGCCGTCCGACTGGACCGGCATGGCGGGCAAGATCGCCGACACGCTGAACGACATCATCGAGACCAAGGAAAAAATGGTGCAGGTGGTGACGGACGTGAGCCGCGTGGTGGGCCGCGAAGGCCGGCTGACGCAGCGCGCCCAGGTACCGAATATGTCCGGCGGCTGGGCCACCATCGTCAGCGCCGTCAATGCGCTGATCGACGACCTGGTGCGGCCGACCACCGAGATGGCCCGCGTGATCGGCGCCGTGGCGAAAGGCGACCTGTCGCAGACCATGGCGCTGGAGGTGGACGGCGTGCCGCTGAAAGGCCAGTACCTGCGGGCGGCGACCACCGCCAACACCATGGTGGAACAGCTGTCGTCGTTCTCCTCCGAGGTGACGCGGGTGGCGCGCGAGGTGGGTACCGAGGGCAAGCTGGGGGGCCAGGCGCAGGTGAAAGGCGTGGCCGGCACCTGGAAGGACTTGACCGACTCGGTGAACTCGATGGCGGGTAACTTGACGTCCCAGGTGCGCAACATCGCCGAGGTGACGACGGCGGTGGCGAACGGCGACTTGTCCAAGAAGATCACGGTGGACGTGAAGGGCGAGATTCTCGAACTGAAAAACACCATCAACGTGATGGTGGACCAATTGTCTTCCTTCGCATCCGAGGTGACGCGGGTGGCGCGCGAGGTGGGTACCGAGGGCAAGCTGGGCGGACAGGCGTATGTGCCGGGCGTCGGCGGCACCTGGAAGGACTTGACCGATAACGTGAACTTCATGGCCTCCAACTTGACAGGCCAGGTGCGTAACATCGCGGCGGTGACGACGGCGGTGGCGAACGGCGACTTGTCCAAGAAGATCACGGTGGACGTGAAGGGCGAGATTCTCGAACTGAAAAACACCATCA
>NZ_LRON01000037.1:0-32523 GCF_001758795.1 Duganella sp. HH101
GCCGATGCCGCCGCCAAGGCCGCTGCGGACGCCGCCGCCAAGGCCGCCGCCGATGCGGCCGCCAAGGCCGCAGCCGATGCGGCAGCAGCCGCTGCAGCCAACCAGACGGCCACGCCGGTGGCCCAGGCGCTCAATTCCACGGTCAACATCATCAACACCGTCACCCAGGCCACCAACGGCAAGACGTCGCCGGCGGTTTCCACGACGCCCGATACGGTGCTCGCTTCCAATACGTCCAGTGGCGGCGGCAACAGCAAGCCGGACGACAAGGTGCCGGATGAAAAGGACAAGAGCGGCGGCAAGGTGGAACAGACCGCTAGCAAGCTTGAACCGACCAAAAAGATGTACTGCAACTGAGGCCGCGTCGAACGCAATGGGCCCGTCGCCGGGGCGGGCCCGTTTGTGAGCTGAAATGCTACATAATGCGCCAGCCCTATCAAATTCAACGTTTCAAATAGGCATTGCTTATAGCGGCTATGCTAGCATCGGAAGAGCGTTTGCAAACTGCGTCATCGTGCACGACAAACTTTCCAAGTTGGCAAAATACACGCGATAAAACTAAGAGCCTACCCATGAGATATAGCCTAACGCGCCTGCTAGCAGGTTCCCTTCTTGCCGCCGCCGTTGCCTCCGCCTGGGCCGCCCAGCCGGCCGACGATGGCGCCGCCATCCGGTTCGAGATTTCCCGTTTCGAGGTCAAGGGCAACACCTTGTTGCAGCAGGCCGAGATCGATGCGCTGCTGAGTAAGTTCACCGGCAAGGAGCGCGACTTCGGCGACGTGCAGCGTGCGCTGGAAGCGCTGGAAGCGGTGTACCACCAGCGCGGCTACAACGTGGTGACGATCGAACTGCCGGAGCAGGAACTCAATCGTGGCGTGGTGGTGCTGCGCGTGGTGGAAACGCGCATCGGCCGCATCAGCGTGCGCAACAACCTGTACTTCGACGAGAACAATATCCGCCGCAGCCTGCCGGCCTTGCAGGAAGGCCGCACGCCGGACCTGAAGGCGATCTCCGCCAACCTGAAGCAGGGCAACGAGAGTCCCGCCAAGGAAGTCACGCTCAAGCTGCAAAGCGGCGACAAGGACGAGGAGGTCGATGCCGTGCTCGACGTGAAGGACCAGCGCATCTGGAAGGGCATGGTCAACATCGACAACACCGGCACCACGCAGACCGGCAAGACCCACGTCGGCTTCATCCTGCAGAACGCCAACCTGTTCAACCTCGACCACCTGGCCTCGCTGCAGTACACCACCTCGGCCGAGGAGCCGGGCCGCGTCAAGGTGTACGGCGCCGGCTACCACATCCCCTTGTACGCGCTGGGCGATTCGCTGGACTTCTTCGCCAGCTATTCGAACGTCGATTCCGGCACCGTGTCGGCCGGCGCCTTCAACCTGGCCGTCAGCGGCAAGGGTGCGGTGTACGGCGCGCGCTACAACCAGAGCCTGGCCAAGCGCGGCGAGCTGGAATCCAAACTGAGCTACGGCATCGACTACAAGGCCTTCAAGAACAATGTGCAGGTGCTGGACCAGGGCGCTGGCCAGCAGCTGGGCAACGACGTCACCGTGCATCCGCTCAGCATCAGCTACCAGGGCACGCTGCCGATCAAGCAGGGCGAGGTGAGCGGGCAGGTGACGCTGCTGCGCAATATCTCCGGCGGCAGCAAGGGCGACCAGGCCGCCTTCACGCTGGCGCGCGACGGCGCCAAGGCCGACTACACCATCCTGCGCCTGGCCGGCAGCGTGACGCGCGCCGTCGCCAACGACTGGCAGCTGCGCGCCATCGCCAACGGCCAGTACAGCAGCGATGCGCTGATCCCCGGCGAGCAGTTCGGCGCCGGCGGCGCGACCTCGGTGCGCGGCTTCGTCGAACGCGAAATTTCCAACGATTCCGGCCTCGGCGTCAACCTGGAAGCCTACACGCCCAATGTGTGCAGCCGCGCCGGCTGGAACTGCCGCTTCCTGGCCTTCTACGACACCGCCTACGTCAAGCGCAACCATGCGCTGGCGGGCGAGTTGACCAGTACCTCCATCGCCAGCGTGGGCGTGGGCGCGCGCTTCGTGCTGTCTACCTACGTCAACCTGCAACTCGATTACGGCCATGTGGTGCGCGCCGGCGCCACCGGCCATGACAACGCCAACCGCCTGCACCTGCGACTGGGCCTGGCCTACTGACGCTGCATCGAAAACACTGGAAATCAAAATGCTACAGCCAAAAAACTCTACCGTACTCAAGACCCTGTTCCGGGGCTTGCTGTTGCTGGCGCTGTGCGGCATGGCCGGCGCAGGCTGGGCCGCACAGGTGGCGGGCACCATTGTCCAGCTGAGCGGGCCGCTGCTGGCCAAGAAGGCTGACGGCGTGGTGCGCATCCTGTCGATGCGTTCCGAAGTCGAAAGCGGCGACACGCTGGTGACGGAGAAGAACACCTACGCCATGGTCAAGTTCATCGACAACAGCGAGATCACGCTCAAGCCGGCCACCACGTTCAAGGTGGAGAACTTCAGCTACGACGCCGGCAAGCCAGATGCGGACAACGCGTCCTTCAACCTGGTCAAGGGCGGCCTGCGTTCGGTGACGGGTTTGCTGGGCAAGCGCAACAAGGAAAAATTCGCCATGAAGACGCCGAGCGCCACCATCGGCATCCGCGGCACCACCTTCATCGCCGACATCGTCGAGCCGAGCGCGGAGGCGGTGGCCGCCCGCATGGCCTACAACCTGGCCAGCACCGCCGCGCTGGACCCGACGGCCGCGCCGGTGCAGCCGCTGATGCTGGCGCAGCTGACTATTCCGTCGCCGACCGCCAACCGTGCTCCCGGCCTGTACGTGCAGGTGCTCGACGGCTTGATCCATGTGACCAACCCGTCGGGGTCGAGCAACTTCAGCGCCGGCCAGTTCGGCTTTACTCCGAGCTTCAGGACGCCGCCGGTGATCCTGCCGGCCAATCCGGGCATCCAGTTTGCGCCGCCGCCGGCGTTCAACCAGAGCACCGGTCCGTCGTCCAGCACCGGCCCAAGCAAATCGAATACCGTCGATTGCGAAGTGCGCTGAAAATGACTTGACCTTCCCATCGTGGGATACTTGATGCTGTCGTCATCGAGTCTTCCATTGGGTTAGTCATGTTCACCTCCGCTTCTCCTGTAGCGCAATCGATCAACATCGAGGGCATGACCTGTGCCTCGTGCGTGGGCCGCGTCGAACGCGTGCTGGCCGCCGTGCCGGGCGTGGACAAGGTCAGCGTCAACCTTGCCACCGAGTCGGCGCGGGTGGAGTCGTCGCAGCCGCTCGATTTCGCGCTGTTGGCGCAGGCGGTCGACAAGGCCGGCTACCACGCCACGCCTGAGCTGCCGCCATCCTCACCCGCAGCCGCACCGGCGGCGGCGACGCTGGCGCATCCGGGCGGTGGCCGCGCCGTGCTGCTGGCGGCCTTGCTGTCGCTGCCCTTGCTGCTGCCCATGCTGCTGGAGCTGGCCGGCGTGCACTGGATGCTGGACGGCCGCTTGCAATTGCTGCTGGCGACGCCGGTGCAGTTCTGGCTGGGGGCGCGCTTCTACCGCGCCGGCTGGCTGGCCGTGCGCGCCCGCAGCGGCAATATGGACCTGCTGGTGGCCTTGGGCACCAGCGCGGCGTATGGCTTGAGCGTCTATCAGCTGCTGGCGTCGACGGCGGCCATGCCGCATCTGTACTTCGAAGCGTCGGCCGTGGTGATCACCCTGATCTTGCTGGGCAAATGGCTGGAGGCGCGGGCCAAGCGCCAGACCACGTCGGCGATCCGCGCCTTGCAGGTGCTGCGGCCAGAATCGGCGCGGGTGCGGCGCGGCGCGCAGGATGTGGACGTGCCGATCGCCGACGTGCAACCGGGCGAACTGGTGGTGGTGCGGCCGGGCGAGCGGGTCGCGGTCGACGGCGAAGTGGTGGAGGGCGCCAGCCATGTCGACGAAGCGCTCATCACCGGCGAGAGCCTGCCGGTGGCGCGCCATGCGGGCGACCGCGTGACGGGAGGCGCCATCAATGGCGAAGGCCTGCTGCTGGTGCGGGTGACGGCGGTGGGCGCGGAGAGCACGCTGGCGCGCATCATACGTCTGGTCGAGGATGCGCAGGCGGCCAAGGCGCCGGTGCAGCATCTGGTGGACGGCGTCAGCGCGGTGTTCGTGCCTGTGGTGCTGGTGCTGGCGGCGCTGACGCTGGCTGGCTGGTGGCTGGCGACCGGCGACGCCGAACGGGCCATCATCAATGCGGTGGCGGTGATGGTGATCGCCTGCCCATGCGCGCTGGGATTGGCGACGCCCGCCGCCATCATGGCCGGCACCGGCGTGGCCGCGCGCTACGGAATACTGATCAAGGATGCGGAAGCGCTGGAGCTGGCGCATCGCATCACCACCGTGGCGTTCGACAAGACCGGCACGCTCACCGAAGGCAAGCCGTCGCTTGTTGCGCTGGAACCAGCCGGCATCGATGAGGCGCGGCTGCTGCAACTGGCCGCCGCCATCCAGCGCGGCAGCGAACATGCGCTGGCCCGCGCTGTTACCGATGCCGCCGACGTCGCCACCGCCAGCAGCGCCGTCACCGCCGCCGCACCGAGCGTCACCAGCGTCGCTGCATTGCCGGGCCGTGGTGTCGCGGCCACCGTCGATGGCGTGCGCCTGATCCTGGGCAGCACGCGGCTGATGCAGGAAGAGGGTGTCGCGCTGGATGCGCTGAACGCCCGCGCCGCAGAACTGGAACGGCAAGGCCTGACAATCTCCTGGCTGGCCGCTTCGAACCCGCCGCAGCCCGCGCAGCTATTGGGCCTGCTGGCCTTCGGCGACCGCATCAAACCCCAGGCCCGCGCCGCACTGCAAGCGCTGCACGACATGCACATCCAGACCATCCTGCTCACCGGCGACAACCAGGGCAGCGCCGACGCCGTCGGCAAAGCGCTGGGCGTCGGCCGCATCGTCGCCAACATGCTGCCCGCCGACAAAGCCGCGGCCGTCGCCGCGCTGAAGAGCAAAGACAGCTGCATCGCCATGGTCGGCGACGGCATCAACGACGCGCCCGCGCTGGCCGCCGCCGATGTCGGCATCGCCATGTCCAGCGGCACCGACGTCGCCATGCACGCCGCCGGCATCACCCTCATGCGCGGCGATCCCGCACTGGTGGCAGCCGCCATCTCGATCTCGCGCCGCAGCTACAGCAAGATACGCCAGAACCTGTTCTGGGCCTTCATCTACAATCTGGTCGGCATCCCGCTGGCCGCCTTCGGCCTGCTCAACCCCATGGTCGCAGGCGCCGCGATGGCGCTCAGCTCCGTCAGCGTCATCAGCAACGCCCTGCTGCTGCGCCGCTGGAAGCCGGACCACCTGAAAGGACAAGCATGAACATCGGACAAGCGGCAACAGCCAGCGGCGTCTCCGCCAAGATGATCCGCTACTACGAAAGCATCGCCCTGATCCCGGCGGGGCGGCGCAGCGAGGCCGGCTACCGCATCTACGGCGACAACGACCTGCACACGCTGCGCTTCGTCAAGCGCGGCCGCGCGCTGGGCTTCTCGCTCGACCAGATCCGCGATCTGCTGTCGCTGTGGCAGAACAAGGAGCGCGCCAGCGCCGACGTCAAGACCATCGCGCTGGGCCACGTGGCGGAGCTGAACCAGCGCATCGCCGAGCTGACCGAAATGCGCGACACCCTGCAAACGCTGGCCGGCTGCTGCCACGGCGATCACCGCCCCGACTGCCCGATTCTCCAAACTCTTGCCGGTTAAAGTATAATCGCCCGGTTTTGGTGCCCGCGCGTCTGTCCAGACGCGCAGTTAAACGGGAAACATGAAGCTGGCCACGCCAGCCAACATGTGCTGCCCCCGCAACGGTAAACAAGCGTCGTCGTTGACGACAAATCCGCCTCTTCAGACCACTGTGCCCGCGCATGGGAAGGTCAGGCGGTGTCGCTTGCCAGCCCGGATACCGGCCAAGACAGGTGGAAATGCCCAGGCATTTCTGTTCAATCCGCTCACGGGGAGGTGAGCGGCTTGCATCTGTTTTGATCTACACCTATGCATCGATTTTTCGCGCCACGGCCCTGCCGACTGGCGGCCGTGCCTTGCGCACGCGCCGTCCGCGCACCCGTGCGCCCCGATTTTTTATCCCTGCCTATTGGACCATCCCATGTTTAACCTGCCCACCGACGCGGCCGTGCACTCCATCGAGACACTGCTGTACTCCATTTCCACCATCCTGTACCTGCCCGTGCTGCTGGGGATCGCAGCGCTGGTGCTGCATATGCTCGTGTGCTTCGGCACCTTCGCCGCCGAATGGCTGGAGCGCCGCCGCGGCGTGCGCGTGCTGGTCGCCACCGCCAGGCAGGAGATGGCCGCCGTGCTGACCGCGCAGGAAGGCGAGCCGGGACTGGACGCCCGCCTCGAACGCCTGGTGCAGCGCGCCGACGCCAACGGCGTGCGCCGCCTGGATGCGGTGCGCTTCGTGGTGCGCGTCGGCCCGGCACTGGGCCTGATGGGCACCCTGATCCCGATGGGCATCTCGCTGGCCGGCCTGGCGCAGGGCAATCTGCCGAAGATGGCCGAGTCGATGACCACCGCCTTCACCGCCACCGTGGTCGGCCTGGCGTGCAGCGTCAGCGCCTATGTACTGAGCCTGGTGCGCGAGCACTGGCTGCGCACCGACCTGACCGAGATCGCCTACGTGGCCGAATCCCACCTGGCGGCGCAGGACCACAAGCCGCACCTGGTGCGCGCGGGAGCCTGAGATGCGCTATATGAACCGCCACCGCTTCAGCCGCATCGGCGAGCATAACGAAGACCCGCTGTCCGGCGTCGCCAACCTGTTCGACGCCAGCATCGTCTTCATCGTCGCCATGATGCTGGCGCTGTTCTCGGCCTGGAACATGATGGACCTGCTGGATCCGAACTCCGAAGTCACCATCGCCAAGAAAAGCGCCGACGGCCATGTCGAGGTGCTGACCAAGAAGGGCTCTGAAATCAAGGTCAGCAAAGTCAGCGACAAGCCGCTGTCTGGCTCCGGCAAGCGCCTGGGCACTGCGTACCAGCTGCCGGATGGGAAGGTCGTCTATGTACCGGAATAACAAACTGTGGGCGCTGCTGCTGTTGCTGGTGTCCCTGTGCATCGGCGGCTATGTGCACTCCGCGCAGGCGCCGCGCACGCTGGCGCTGATGCTGGGCGATGTGGAATCGCGCCCGGCGGTGCTGGCGGTGCGCGGCCTGCAGGCCGAGTTGAAGGAGTTGAACGTCGCCGTGCGCATCATCCCCGCCAACGGCATGACGCCGGCCGACCGCGCGGCGCTGACCAGCGCCGACGTAGCCGTCGTCAACGCCAAGGGCCGCCAGGCCATGGTGGGCCTGAGCGCCGAACTGCTGGCACTGCAAAAGGCGCGCCGTCCGGTGTTCGCGGTCGGCGGCGCCATCGACGACAGCCTGCGCGAGCAGGGCGTGCGCGACGATGCAAGCATACAGTCCTACCACCGCGAAGGCGGCGTGGAGAACGTGGGCAATCTGCTGCGCTACATCCTGCGCAACCATTTCGGCGCCAGGCTGTCCGTGGCGCCGGTGCATGCGATGCCGGAAGTGGGCCTGTACGACGTGGCGGCCAACCGCACGTCCAGCAGCTACGAGCAGTACCTGCAAGGCTACGCCAACTACAAGACCGGTGCGCCGTGGATCGCCGTGCCGTTTTACCGCGCCAGCCTGGTGGCGGGACAAACCCTGCCGCTGGCGGCCATCGTCGCGCGGCTGGAGGCCAGCGGCTACAACGTGCTGCCGGTGTTCGGCTATCCGTACGACGTGCCGCTGCGCTTCCTGCTCGATGAAAACGGCAAGAGCCGCGTCGAGCTGATCGTCGCGCTGGGCATGAAGGTGGGCGGCACCGCCAACACCGGCGCGCTGCTGGACAAGATCGGCGTCCCCGCCATCAACGTCATCACGCTGAGCCAGCAGTCGCTGGCGCAGTGGCAGGAATCGAAGATCGGCCTCGATATCATCGAACGCACCTGGCAGCTGGCCGGCGCCGAAGTGGCGGGCCTGATCCAGCCGACCGTGGTCGCCAGCCGCGAACGCATCAGCGATGCGCAGACCGGCCTGGCCTACGTCGAGGAGACGCCTATCCCCGAACGTATCGAGCGCCTCAACGAGCGCGTCGCCAGCTGGCTGGCCTTGCGCCAGAAGGCCAACGGCGACAAGCGCATCGCCATGATCTACTTTAACTATCCGCATGGCTCCGAGACCATCGGCGCGGCCTACCTGAACGTGCTGCCGGAAAGCCTGTGGCAGATCGTCCAGCGCCTGAAGCAGGACGGCTACCAGACCGGCGCCGCGCTGCCGCCGTCCCAGGACGAACTGCAAGGCGAGATCCAGCAGTGGGGCAACTACCCCGGCAAGTCCAAGGGCGACTACATGGCGGGCCTGAAGCATCTGGCCGAAAGCGGCCAGGCGCTGCTGGTGCCGCTGGCCGACTACCAGAAATGGTTCGCCACGCTGGCGCAGCCGCTGCGCGCATCGATCGAGAAATCCTGGGGCAAGCCGGAGAACGCACCCGTCCTGTGGCGCAACGCCAAGGGCGAGCCGTTCTTCGTCTATCCTGCGCGCCGCTTCGGCAATGTGCTGATGGCGCCGCAACCCGGCCGCGCATGGGAGCAGAACCTGGAGAAGCTGCACAACGAAGTGAGCATGCCGCCGTCGCATGAATACATCGCGTTTTATCTGTGGCTGCAGAAGGGCTTCCAGGCCAACGCCGTCATGCACATCGGCACCCACGGCACGCAGGAATGGCTGACCGGTAAAGAAGCCGGCCTGTCCGACAGCGATCCGACCGAGGCCCTGATCGGCGCCATGCCCAACATCTATCCGTACGTGATGGACGACGTGGGCGAGGGCATCCAGGCCAAGCGGCGCGGCATGGCCGTCATCATCGACCACATGACGCCACCGTTCGATGTGGCGGGCCTCAATCCCGACCTGCGCGAGCTGGGCGCGCTGCTCAACGACTACCGCGTAGCCGAACAAAAAAGCCCGCTGCTGGCGCGCAGCCACCTGACGGCGATCAACCGCCTCGCGGCCAAGAGCGGCGTGTTGAAGGACATGAAAAAGACCGAGCTCAAAACCGAAGCCGACATGGAGGGCCTGGAGGAATACCTGGACGACACCGGCAGCAAGCTGACGCCGTTCGGCCTGCACACCTTCGGCGTGGCGCCGAAGCCGGAGCTGCGCAACGCCACCGCGCGCGCCGTGGTCAGTCTCGACACCACGTCGACGCCGGAGCAGAAAACCAAGCGCATCGCCCAGCTGGAAAACGATATCGAACGCAGCGCCGGACTGGAACTGGAGCGCCTGATGCAGGCGCTGTCGGGCCGCTACATTCCGACCGGCGCCAGCGCCGACCTGGTACGCAATCCGGATGCGCTGCCGACCGGCCGCAACTTCTTCGGCCTCGATCCCTCGCGCATCCCGAGCAAGACCACCTACGAAGCCGGCTACAAACTGGCGCAGCAGCTTGCCGAAGACTACCGCAAGCGCCATGGCGCCTGGCCGGACAAGTTGAGCATGAACCTGTGGGGCGTCGAAACCTCGCGCCATGAAGGCATCATGGAGGCGCAGGCGATGGCGCTGATGGGCGTGCGTCCGACGTGGGACGAGCGTGGCCGCGTCACCGGCGTGGAAGCGCTGACCCGCAAGCAGATGGGCCGTCCGCGCGTGGACGTGACGCTGATCTCGTCAGGCCTGTTCCGCGACCTGTTCGGCAACCTGCTGACATTGATGGACCAGGCGGCGCAGCTGGCGCAGAAGCAGGACGACAACGGCCCCGGCGAAGGCGGCAACGTGATGCAGCTGCACGCGGCCAAAACCGCCGCCGCGCTGACGGCGCGCGGCATCTCCGCAGAAGAGGCGCAGCGCATGGCGTCGGTGCGCATCTTCGGCCTGCCGAGCGGCGCCTACGGCACGCAGATCGAGAAGCTGATCCCGCTGACCAACGCCTGGCAGAACGAGAAGGAAGTGGCGGACGTATTCATCAACCGCATGAGCCATCCGTTCGGTGCCGGCTACTGGGGCGACGACAAGGCCGATCCGGGCCAGCGCCGCGAACTGTTCAAGCAGGCCATCAGCGGCAGCAAGATCGCGCTGCACAGCCGTTCCAGCAATCTATTCGCGACGCTGGACAACGACGACTTCTTCCAGTACCTGGGCGGCACCGCGATGGCGATCCGCAGCGTGGACGGCAAGACGCCGGAGGTGATGGTCAGCGACCTGTCCAACCCGCGCAAGCCGGGCCACAAGACGCTGGAGCAGTACATGGGCCAGGAGATGCAGGCGCGCTACCTGAACCCGCGCTGGGCCGACAGCATGCTCAAGGAAGGCTATTCCGGCGCGCGCTACATCAACCGCGTGGTCGACTACCTGTGGGCCTGGCAGGTGACGGTGCCCGAGGTGGTCGACGGCGGCAAATGGCAGCGCATGTACGACACCTACGTCGAAGACCGCCATGGCCTGAAGGTGCGCGAGCGCTTCGCCAACAGCGGCAACCTGCGCGCCTTCCAGGCCATCACCGACCGCATGCTGAGCGCGATCGAGCGCGGTTACTGGAAGCCGAGCGACGCGGTGCGCGAAAAACTGACGCAGCAGAACGCGCAGGCGATCAAGGATGGCGGCGTGTCGTGCAGCGCGGATTCGTGCAGCAAGGCGACGATGAAGATCGCGCCGCAGTTCAGCGGCCAGTTCGTGCCCAACGTCGGCACCAACGCGGCGATTGCGCGCGGTGCGGCGGCTGCCGGCCGCGCGGGCGGGGCCGCACCGTCCGCCCAGCCTCCCGCGCCGTCGGCGACGCAGCAGCAGACCGACGCCGCCATGCAGAACGCGGTGGCGGAGCTGCAAGCCTTGCAGGCCAAGGCGCAGGAGCTGCCGACGCCCGCGCCGGCCCACGCCAAGAACAAACCGGCCGAGCCGGCGCCGAAGGCCAAGGCAGATACCGCCGACGCCAAGGTCAATGGCTTTGAAATGGAAACCCTGGCCAAGCTGACGCCGGTGCAAAAGACCATCGGCACGCTGGCCTTGCTGGCGCTGGCCGCCGGCCTGATAGGCGTCGGCTACATCGGCCGCCGCAACAAATTACGCAAACTGAAGGAGTATCTATGATTGTTTCATCGATCGTCGCGCTGGCGGCCGTGGTGCCGTTGGTCGCAAGCGATAGTACCGTGGTGGAAGCGGTGGAAGTGCGCGGCCACTACGACAACGGCGTGGGCACCTCCGGCGCCGCCAGCCAGGGCTCCGTGACGGCGGCGCTGATCGCCAACCGCCCGGCGCTGCGCCCCGGCGAGCTGCTGGAGTTCGTGCCCGGCGTGATCGTCACGCAGCACAGCGGCGACGGCAAGGCCAACCAGTACTTCCTGCGCGGCTTCAATCTCGACCACGGCACCGACTTCGCCACCTTCATCGACGGCATGCCGGTCAATATGCGCACCCACGCGCACGGGCAGGGCTACACCGATCTGAACTTCCTGCTGCCGGAACTGGTCGACCGCATCAACTACAAAAAAGGCCCGTACTACGCGGACGAAGGCGACTTCGCCTCCGCCGGCGCGGCGCATATGGGCCTGGCCAACAAGCTGAAGGAAAACACCGCCAGCGTCACCGTCGGCGAGCACCAGTACTACCGCGCCAACCTGACCGGATCGACCCCGCTGGGCGAGGGCAACCTGGTCTACGGCGCGGAGCTGGGCCACAACAACGGTCCGTGGGTCAGCCCGGAAGCCTTCCACAAAAGCCTGGGCGTGCTGCGCTACAGCCAGGGCGGCAGCGACAACCAGTTCAGCATCACCGGCATGGCCTACAAGGGCGCCTGGTATGCCAGCAGCCAGATTCCGAAGCGCGCGGTGCAAAGCGGCGAGATCGATCCCTACGGCGCGATCGACCCCACCGACGGCGGCATCACGTCGCGTTACAGCCTGTCGGCCACGCTGCGCAAGCGCAGCAGCGACACGCTGTTGCAGGCCAATGCCTATGTGGTGCAATCGAGCCTGGACCTGTACAACGACTTCACCTACTTCCTCGACGATCCGGTCAACGGCGACCAGTCGCGCCAGACCGAGAAACGCCGCATGACGGGCTTCGACGTGGCCCATACGTGGTTCAGCAAATGGGGCGGGCTGGATGTGAACAACAAGATCGGCGTGCAGGGACGTTATGACTACCTGTCGCCGCTGGCGCTGTACAGCACCGTCAAGCGCCAGATCACCGGCACCATTTCGGAATCGAAGGTCAAGGAAGCCAGTGCCGGCGTCTATCTCGAAAACACGGTGCAGTGGCGCGAGTGGCTGCGCACCACGGCAGGCCTGCGTTACGACCGCTATCGTTTTGACGTCAGCAGCAATATCGCCGAGAACTCGGGCAAGGTCAGCGACGGCGTGACCTCGCCGAAGATCTCGATGGTGCTGGGCCCATGGGCGAAGACGGAATTCTTCCTCAACTATGGCGAAGGCTTCCACAGCAACGACGCGCGCGGCACCACGGTGCACCTGACGCCGAAGGAGCGCGAGCCTATCGATCCGGTCACGCCGCTGGTCAAGACGCGCGGCGCGGAACTGGGTGTGCGCACCGAGTTCCTGCCTGGCCTGCAAAGCTCGATGGCCTTGTGGAAGCTGCGCTCCGCGTCCGAGCTGGTGTTCTCCGGCGACGCCGGCGATACGGCCGCAAGCCGCGGCAGCTACCGTTCGGGCATCGAGTGGAACAACCACTACATCGCCGCGCCATGGCTGCTGTTCGACCTGGACCTGGCGTATTCGCGCGCCCACTACACCGAGCATGACGAGGCGGGCGACTACATTCCCGGCGCGGTCGGCAAGGTGGCTTCGTTCGGCGCGACCATCGCCGATATCGGTCCGTGGTCGGGCGCGTTCCAGATGCGCTACTTCGGTCCGCGTCCGCTGATCGAGGACAACAGCCAGCGTTCGGCGACGACGGCGATCGCGTATGCGCGCATCGGCTACAAGATCGACCGCCGCTGGGCCGTGTCGCTGGACGTCTTCAACCTGTTCGACCGCAAGGCCAGCGATGTGGACTACTACTATCCATCGCGCTTGCCGGGCGAGCCGGCGGAAGGCGTCAGCGACATCCACTACCATCCGGTGGAGCCGCGCACCTTCCGCCTGACGCTCAAGGCTACGTTCTAGAGAACATCCAGACCGTCAGCACCGCGCCGACGATCACGACGAAGCCGCGCATGACTTTCTCCGGCAGGCGGTGGATCAGCCATCCGCCGCACAAGCCGCCGGCGATGCCGCCCACGCACAGCGCCAGCGCGGCGGGCCAGCTGATCAAGCTGGAGGTGGCGAAGATCAGCGTGGCGGCGGCGTTCATCGCCATCGCCAGCACGTTCTTGGTGGCGGCGGCGGTGCGCACCTGCTGGCCGGCGATGGTCAGCGCGGCCAGCATCAGGAAGCCGATGCCGCCGCCGAAGTAGCCGCCGTAGACGGCGATGCAGCTTTGCACCAGCACCAGCGTCCAGCGCGGCATGCTGCCCGCCGCGTGCAGGGGCTTCTTGCGGAAGCTGCCCCACGCGAACACGCTGGTGGCGAACAGCACCAGCCAGGGCACCAGCCGCGCGAAGAACGACGGCGGCGTATTCAGCAGCAGGATGGCGCCGAAGATGCCGCCGATGGCGCTGATGACCAGCATCTGCTTGAACGTCAGCGGCCCGACGTCGCCGGTCAGCTTGCGGCCGGCATAGGCGGAAGTAGTCTGGCTGGGGAACAGCGCGATGGTCGAGGTCATGTTGGCGGCCAGCGGATTCAGGCCGGCCAGCAGCAGCGCCGGGAAGGTGATGAAGGAGCCGCCTCCGGCCAGTGCGTTCTGCACGCCGGCCAGGAAACCGGCGGCGGCGACCATCAGGACGATGTGGATTTCAAGCGGCGGGACTGGCGGCATGGGGGCTCGTAAGTGGTCAGGAGTGGTCGGGGCAGCGGTCGATTATAACCGTGTGCCGCATATCGTTCCGGGCGCTGCGCGAAGCTTGTCAATGCTACTATCTTGGCATGACGACACCATACCAACTTTACTATTGGGACGGCCTGCAGGGCCGCGGCGAATTCGTGCGGCTGGCGCTGGAGGAAGCGGCGGCGCCTTACGTGGACGTGGCGCGCCAGAAGAAGGGCATGCCGGAGCTGCTGGCCAGCCTGGATGGCGACAAGGTCGATCATCCGTCGTTCGCGCCGCCGGTGCTGCGCGCGGGCGAGCTGCTGATCGGGCAGACGGCCAACATCCTGATGTATCTCGGCGCGAAGCACGGCCTGGCGCCGCGCGCGGAGGCGGGGCGGCTGTGGGCCAACCAGCTGCAGCTGACCATCGCCGACGTCGTCAACGAGGTGCACGACACGCACCATCCGATTTCCACCAACCTGTATTACGAAGACCAGAAGAAGGAAGCGAAGGCGCGCGCCAGGGATTTCCGCGAGCAGCGCATACCGAAGTTCCTCGATTACTTCGAGGGCGTGGTGGCGCGCAATCCGGGGCGGGGCGGCTACGCGGTCGGCTCGCGGCTGACGTATGTGGACTTGTCGCTGTTCCAGCTGGTGGAAGGCTTGCGCTATGCGTTTCCGAAGACGATGGCGCGGCTGGAGCCATCGTATCCGGCGCTGGTCGCCTTGCGCGACAAGGTGGCGCTGCGGCCCAACATCGCCGCCTATGTGCGCTCGAAGCGGCGGATACCGTTCAATGAAGACGGCATCTTCCGCCGCTATCCGGAGCTGGACAGATAATCAGGCCGCGCTGGTGACGGGATAACCCGCATCGGCGATGGCCGATTTCAACGGCGCCAGCGCGCTGGCGCTGGCGATCCTGACGGTCTTGCTGGCCAGGTCGATCTCGACCCGCGCGGCCGCATCGACCGCCTGCACCGCCTTGGTGACGGCGCCTACGCAATGGCCGCAGCTCATGTTTTCCACTTGCAGCTGATACATCATGTACTCCCTGAAAAGTTTCGATATACGTACTGTAGGCCTTCCCGTGGTGGGAAGGTCAAGCGCCGTTGCGTTGCGCCCACAGCGCCGATTGCTGTTGTAAATACAACAATTAATGGACCGCTTGCGGGGCTGGTGATAGTATGAAACCGCAGTCAGGTCGGGCCGCCGTCTCACTTTTCGTGGGTGTTGAATACATGAAACCTCATCCTGCCACGCTCGGTATGGCACCGCTCAGCATCAGCGAGCTGGTCGAAGCGATTCAATGCATGCCCGTGGGCGTAACGATCATCGACAGCAGCCTGACGATGCGGTTCTGGAACGATGCATTCTGCCGCTTGCTGGATTTACCCGAAGACGTCATGCGTCCGGGCGTGGCGCTGGAGGACTTGTTCTACTTCAATGCGCGGCGCGGCGATTTTGGCCCCGGCAACGCCGATGAGCAGGTCCGCGAACGGATACGCCTCAGCCTGATGTTCGAACCCCACCATTTTGTCCGCACCCGTCCCAATGGAACCATACTCGACATCACCGGCCGCGTGATCCACGGCCAGGATGGGGAGGTGATCGGCTTCGTCACCATCTACCAGGACGTGACGGTGGAGCGGCAGCACGAGCAGCGCCTGCTGGCGACCAACAAGGAGTTGCAGGTGGCCTATGACGACTTGCGGCTGGCGCAGATCGGCTACGCGGCGATGGAGGAGGACCGGCGCCACTACTATCAGCTGGCGGTGCGCGATCCGTTGACGGGCCTGTTCAGCCGCTACTACATGGAAGACGCCGCCGCGCGCCTGATTGAAATGCATGAGCGGAACACGTCGACGCAGCTGGCCCTGCTGGTGTTCGATATCGACCGCTTCAAGGACATCAACGATGTGTACGGCCACCTCAGCGGCGATACCGTGTTGCGCCGCGTCGGCCAGTTGCTGGTCCAGCAGTCGCGCCGCACCGATGTCGCGGTGCGGTTTGGCGGCGACGAATTTGCGGTGTTCCAGGCGGGCGTCAGCGACAATGAATGCCTGGCTTTCGCCGAACGTTTCCGCACCGTCGTGGGCGCGGCGGAATTCGACGGCGACATGGCGCCGATCAAGCTGTCGATCAGCCTGGGAGTGGCCGAGCACCGGATAGGCGAGTCGATGAACGATTTGCTGTACCGGGCCGACGCGGCGCTGTACGAAGCCAAGCGCGCCGGCAGGAATTGCGCGCGCAAGGCGTTATAGCGGTGAGTGAGCGGTGAGTGAGCGGTGAGTGCCTAGTCCTCGGGCGGATCGTCCAGCTTGGCCAGGTCCAGGCTCACCAGCGCCCAGATGCCGCCGGAGTAGTTCGGTTCGCGGGACAGGTATTCCACCTCGGACGGTTTGATTTCGAAGGCCTTGCCCTGTTCGACCAGTTGGCCCACGTGGCCGTAGATGGCCTTGGTGGCGTTGCTCATGGCCTTGTCCACGGTTTCGCCCGTGGTGACACAGCCGGGAATGTCCGGCACGGTGACGCCATACTTGGTATCGCCTTTTTTTCGGATGAGGATAGGGATGTCCATGGTCGTACCTAGGCTGTTGTCCGAAAGGCTGGCGAAATCAATGACTTGGAGTGTCTAGTGTCATACAGGTTGGTGCCTGTTTCAAGCAATTTCGTGGCTGACCTCGCCGATATTGTGCACCGCATTAACGATTGACATTACAAATTGCCTGCGATACTATTTATATAATGCTTATTTGCATTTAAAGTTATCTTGGTGCAATATTTATCCGGTCCCCAATCCTCGTGCCGGCTAGCATCTCCACACTAGCAATCACTCACTTCAAGGGACATCCATGAAATCCATCAAATTTGCAGCAGTTGCACTCGCCCTGGCCGCCATCGGCAGCTCCAACGCCGCCGTCATCACCTTCCAGACCGGCAGTTCCGGCGCCGGCCCGCTGGCCACCGCGGACGACTACCGCAGCGTGGTGGACGCCGCCGTCGTGGGCGGCCATACGACTTTGCTGAACAGCTATGACAACGTGTCCAACAATGGCATCTTTGGCGCCGGCTCGACCGATATCGCCTTCAAGTCCACCATCAACTTCGGCCTGAACGCCGCAGGCACCTACTCGTTCCGCGCCGGTGTCGACTTCGGCCGCGGCGGCGCCGTGTTCCTGGACGGCAGTGCTGTTGCCGTGAACAGCAACGACATGTGGTGGGAATATAACTACGACAAAGTCAACGGCTCCTTCCTGATCAACAATCAGGCTCTGTCGGCCGGCAACCACACGCTGACCATCTACGGCCTGGAAGGCTGCTGCGACGGCGGCCAGCAGGTACAGTACGCCGCTGCCGGCAATGCGTTCCAGAGCTTCAGCGCCGACACCCTGGCGCCAGCTGTGCCTGAGCCGGAAACCTACGCCATGCTGCTGGGCGGCCTGGCCCTGATCGGCGGCTACGCCCGCCGCCGCAATAACAAAGCCTGATAGCAAAAAGAAGCCCCGCCGGCATTGCTGCGGGCGGGGCTAACAGGTACGGGCTTATTCTACTACATTACAAAACCTCACTCGCGTGGTCGGCCAGGCGCGAGCGTTCGCCGCGCGCCAGCGTCACGTGACCGCTGTGCGACCATCCCTTGAAGCGATCCACCACATACGTCAGGCCGCTTGACCCTTCGGTCAGGTAAGGCGTGTCGATCTGCGCGATATTGCCCAGGCACAGGATCTTGGTGCCGGGACCGGCGCGCGTCACCAACGTCTTGACCTGCTTCGGCGTCAAGTTCTGCGCTTCGTCGATGATCAGGAACTTGTTGACGAAGGTGCGGCCGCGCATGAAGTTGAGCGACTTGATCTTGATGCGCGAACGGATCAGGTCCTGCGTTGCCGCGCGCCCCCACTCGCCGCCGTCCGAATCGGACTTGTTGAGCACTTCGAGGTTGTCGTCGAAGGCGCCCATCCATGGCGACATCTTCTCTTCCTCGGTGCCCGGCAGGAAACCGATGTCTTCACCGACCGGCACCGTCACGCGGGTGACGATGATTTCGTTGTAGAGCTTGGTTTCCAGCACTTGCGCCAGGCCGGCGGCCAGGGCCAGCAGGGTCTTGCCGGTACCGGCCTGGCCCAGCAGGGTGACGAAGTCGCATTCCGGATTCATCAGCAAGTTCAAGGCGAAGTTCTGCTCGCGGTTGCGGGCGGTGACACCCCACACATTGTTCTTGTTGTGGCTGAAGTCGCGCAGCGTCTGCAGCACGGCGGTCTTGCCGTTGATCTGCTTGACCTGGCCGTAGAACGGCGTTTCGCCATTCTTGGGCTCCAGGAAGATGAACTGGTTGACCAGCAGCGAAGGCACGAACGGGCCGGTGACGCGGTAGAACGTCGCGCTCTGGCCGTTCTTGTTTTCCTGCCAGCTCTCCAGGTCCTTGCCGTGCTTGGTCCAGAAATCGTCCGGCAGCTGGACGATGCCCGAGTACAGCAGGTCGGTGTCTTCCAGCACGTGGTCGTTGAAGTAGTCCTCGGCCGGCAGGCCCAGCGCGCGCGCCTTGATGCGCATGTTGATGTCTTTCGACACCAGCACCACAGGGCGGCCTTCCTGTTCCGCTTCCAGCGAGCGGACCACGGACAGGATCTGGTTGTCGGCCTTGCCGACCGGCAGGCCGACAGGCAGGTCGGCCGTTTGCAGGCGCGTCTGGAAGTACAGGCGGCCCTTGGCGTCCTTGTTGCCCAGCTTGGACAGCGGGATGCCGTTCTCGATGGCGTCGTCGTCGGTGTTGGAGACCAGTGCATCCAAGGTGCGCGACACCTGGCGGGCGTTGCGCGCCACCTCGGTCATGCCCTTCTTGTGGTTGTCCAGCTCTTCCAGCGTCATCATCGGCAGGTAGACGTCGTGCTCCTCGAAGCGGAACAGCGACGATGGATCGTGCATCAGCACGTTGGTGTCCAGCACGAACAGCTTGGTGGTGCCGGTCTGGTCGGCGTGGCGGCTGGTCGACGACTTGATCGCCACTTCATGCGGCTTGTGCTTGGCCGGATGCGGGGCCTCGGCCGTGATCGGCGTGACCTTGCCGCGCGCGGCCGGCACAGGCTTGGCCTTGGCGGCCGGTTTGGCAGCAGGGTTGGCAACTGCTGCGGCAGGCGCGATGCCGGCTGCGGCGTTCTTCAATACGGCAGGGGCGGCCTTCAGTACGGCCGCCACGGCTTTGGACTTGCTGCTGGTTTTCGGTGCTTCGGCTTTGGCTTTTGCTACAGGCACTGCTTTGACAGGCGCCGCTTTCTTCGGCGCGGGCGCGACTTCAGCCACCGCTGCGATGGCGGGGACCGGGCGCGGCCCTGTCGCTTTTGGATAATCTTTCGCCAGAAGTAAAGTCGCTGGCTTACTAGGTAATTTTGGCAGTGGCATCAGGATCTCATTTGAAGAATATCTGGAGGAATCCGCCCATTGGTGCAGCACGCTTCCCGGTCAAGGAAACGTTGGGACCGTTGGGGTGGATGCTGGGTAAAAACAGGGTTATAAGACTGCCGACGGGCGCTCATCATGCCCGGAGAAAGTACCGCGTGGTGGCCGGCTGGCCACCATGTAGGGTGGTGGTGTGAATTACAGTGATGACTCAAAATAGCTGAATAGGCTTGGTTCGGTTGGGCAACTCCGGAAGCTGCAACGCGCATCCTGAAACTAAGCCTGACGCGCTACAAATTCCAGCACTTCATCGACGTGACCCGCTACCTTCACGCCTCTCCATTCTTTCACCAATTGACCGGTAGCGTCAATCACAAACGTACTGCGCTCGATACCGCGTACAGTCTTACCGTACATTTGCTTCATCTTCATGACACCGAACTGCAGGCAGACGGCCTCGTCAGGGTCGGAAATCAGCTCGAAAGGCAGGCCCAGCTTGGTCTTGAAGCTTTCATGCGAGCGCAGCGAGTCGCGGCTGATGCCGTAGACTTCGGCGCCGGCGGCCTGGAATTGCTCGTGCAGGTCGCGGAAAGCCATGTTTTCGGTGGTGCAGCCCGGGGTGTTGTCCTTGGGGTAGAAGAACAGCACGGTATGGCGGGCGGGACGGCCCGACAGCTGGAAGGTCTGGCCGCTGGTCATGGCGGCGGAAAAATCGGGTACGACGGATGGGCTATCAGCCACAGGCACTCTCCTGAACGATACGCATTAAGAACGGGCGGCGCCCTGTACGATCAGCTGTCCCGAACGACCCGGCAGCTCGCCCCAGGTGATCGGACAAACCGGCATGGTCTGATGCCGGACCTTCTGATGGTAATCGGCCATCGACGCCAATGTGTAACCCTGCGCCTTCCAGCCAGCCAATAACTGCTCGAATATGGGGGCGAGTTTTTGCCCTTCAAGTTCGGAATGCAAAGTATAAACGTGGTCGCGCGTGGCGCCGGCCGTCAGCTTCAGCAGGAAGGCGGCGATGTTGCCGGTGCCGATGGTGACGCCGTCGATTTCGCGGCCCAGCAGCTCATCCAGCGTCGGCAGCGTGGTCGGCAGCTGGATGTGGGACAGCACCTTGTCGCCGTCGGATAAACGATGCGGGCCGTCGGCCGGATTGGCCAGCGTGCCGTTGTCGTTCAACACGCAGCGGCCGTCGGACGCGTAGGCATAGCCGGCGGCGTCATGCTCGGCGAAGGCGGCATTGTTCATCTGCCAGCCGGCGGCGCCGTGGGTGCGCGGCGCGGTGCCGAACACCTGCGAAAAGCGGGCGGCGGCCTTGCGCATCATGCTGGTGGACCATTTGCCGTCGCGCCTGGCGACATTGTCCTGCCACAGCACGTGGTCCCAGGTGTGAATGCCGCATTCGAAGCCGGCGTCGCGCACGGAGCGCATCTCGCCGGCGCAATCCTTGCCGATGTCCGGACCCGGCAGCAGGGTGCCGTACATCAGCGTCTTGAGGCCGTAATGCTCAACGACGGACGTGCGCGAGACTTTGCTGAAGAACCCCGGACGCAGCGCGCGGCGCAGCGCCCAGCCGGTGTGATCCGGCCCCAGCGAAAACAGGAAGGTCGCCTGGGCCTGGTGCGCCTTCAGCATCTGCACCAGGTTCATGGTGCCTTCACGGGTGCCGCGGTAGGTGTCGACATCGATCTTCAACACCATCAGCGGCGCTTGCGTTTGCAAAGTCTCGGTCAAATCTTAGTCCATCAGTTTTTGTGCTTCGGCCACTTGGCCGCGGTAGGCGTCGAAGATTTTCTTCAGCGCGTCGGCCATGGTGGTGGTCGGCTTCCAGCCCAGCTCTTCGCAGGTGTTGGTGATCTTCGGCACGCGGTTCTGCACGTCCTGGTAGCCGGCGCCGTAGTACGCGCCCGACGTGGTCTCGACGATCTTGACCTTGGCCGCGCCTTCGGCGTACTCGGGGTACTGCGGCGCCAGGGCCAGCATCATGGCGGCCAGCTCGCGGATCGAGTAATTGTTGACCGGGTTGCCGATGTTGTAGATCTTGCCCGATGCGGCGCCGTTTTTGTTCTCGATGATCTTCATCAGCGCGTCGATGCCGTCGTCGATGTCGGTGAACGCGCGTTTCTGCGCGCCGCCGTCGACCAGCGAGATGTTCTCGCCGCGGACGATGTGGCCGAAGAACTGCGTCACCACGCGCGACGAGCCTTCTTTCGGCGTGTGGATCGAATCCAGGCCGGCGCCGATCCAGTTGAACGGACGGAACAGCGTGAAGTTCAGGCCTTCCATGCCGTAGCCCCAGATCACGCGGTCCATCAACTGCTTGGCGTTGGAGTAGATCCAGCGCGGCTTGTTGATCGGGCCGCAGACCAGTTCCGAGTTCTCAGGATCGAACTCGTCGTCGTGGCACATGCCATACACTTCCGAGGTCGACGGGAATACCAGGTGCTTGCCGTACTTGGCGGCCGAGCGGACGATGGGCAGGTTGGCCTCGAAGTCCAGTTCGAACACGCGCAGCGGCGCCTTCACATAGGTCGATGGCGTGGCGATGGCGACCAGCGGCAGGATCACGTCGCATTTCTTGACGTGGTACTCGACCCATTCCTTGTTGATGGTGATGTCGCCTTCGAAGAAGTGCATGCGCGACTTGTACGCCTCGTTCTCCAGCACGTCGGTGATACGGTCGGTGCTCATGTCCATGCCGTAGACATGCCAGTCGGTCGTTTCCAGGATGCGCTTCGACAGGTGATGGCCGATGAAGCCGTTGACGCCGAGGATGAGGACTTTTTTCATGTGATAGTTACCCAGGTAATGTTCATTGTCCGCCAGCGGACAGCTCCGCCAGGCGGGATTGCAACTGCTCAGCCGTTACGGGTTCCCCGTCGGCCGTCAAGGCGGAAATCGTCAGCATGCGGCCATCGCCGCACACGCCAAAGATGCAATTATCCACTACTGTCAAGCCAGGTGGCAAACTTAGCGATACAACATTGCCGAAATTGCCAGACAATCGGGCCCGTTGCAGCACATAGCGCACACCGCCGATATCGGTGAAGGCGCCGGGGTAGGGCGGCGCCACGGCGCGGTGCAGGTTGTACACATCCTGGGCCGGCATCAGCCAGTTGATGCGGCCGTCCTCGGGCTTGCGGCCGCCGAAATAGCCGCCCTTGCCCAGGTCGTTCTTGATGCGCGGCGCGGTGCCGTCCAGCAGCGACGGCAGCACGCGCCACAGCGCCTGCTCGGCCGCCACGGTGACTTTGCCGAACACTTCGTGCGCGGTGTCGTCCGGCAGGATGGGCACTTCCATCTGCGACACGATGGCGCCGGCGTCGGGCTTGACGGTCATCTCGTGCAGCGAGGCGCCGGTGACGGTGGCGCCGTTGAGCACCGCCCAGTTGACCGGCGCGCGGCCGCGGAACTCCGGCAGCAGCGAGCCGTGCATATTGAACGCGGGCGCCACCGCCAGCAGCTCGGCCGGCAGCATGTTGCGGTAGTAGAAGCTGAACATCAGGTCCGGCTTGGCCGCCTTGACCTGTTCCAGCAGCTCGGGCGACCTGGCGTCGGCCGGCGTGATGTAGGGGATGCCCTCGGCCTGGCACAGCGAAATCACCGATTCGAACCAGATGTTTTCGTTGTCGCTGTCTTCGTGCGTGACCACCAGCGCGACGTCGACGCCGCCGGCCAGCAGCACCTTCAGGCAGCGGACGCCGACGTTGTGGTAGCCGAAGACGACGGCGCGTTGCGGTTTATCGAAATCAGTCATGGCCTCGGCCTACGGTACGTTTTTCCACGCCGGCCGGCACGTCGAGCGACTGGCCGGGTTTTTGTTCCAATATCGTTTGTACCACGTAGCGGGGGCGCGCGCGCACTTGCTGGAAGATGCGGCCGACGTATTCGCCCAGCAGGCCGATGCCGAACAGGATGGTGCCCATGAAGAAGAAGGCGATCGCGAACAGCGTGAACAGACCCTCGGCTTCCGCGCCCAGGAACAGGCGGCGTATCAGCAGCACGAACACCAGCAGGCCGGAGGCCAGCGACAGCAGGATGCCGAACATCGAGAAGAATTGCAGCGGCACCAGCGAGAAGCCCGTGACCAGGTCGAAATTCAGGCGGATCAGGCTGTACAACGAGTACTTCGATTCGCCGGCCGCGCGTTCCTCGTGCTCGACGATGATCTCGGTCGGCTTGCGGGCGAAGCGGTAGGCCAGCGCCGGCACGAAGGTGTTGACCTCGCCGCACTGGTTGACCAGGTCGATCACATTGCGGCCGTAGGCGCGCAGCATATTGCCCTGGTCGGTGATCTTGATGTTGGTGATGCGCTCGCGCAGGTGGTTCATGGCCTTGGACGCGTAGGTGCGCCACGCCGAATCCTGGCGCTTGCGGCGGATCGAGCCGACGTAGTCGTAGCCTTCGCGGATCTTGGCGACCAGGTTGCCGATTTCCTCGGGCGGGTTCTGCAGGTCGGCGTCCAGCGTGATCATGATGTCGCCGCGCGACGCTTCGAAGCCCGCCAGGATGGCCATGTGCTGGCCGTAGTTACCGTTGAACAGCACCACGCGGGTGACGTCGGGACGGGCGCGGAACTGTTCGGCCAGGATGGAGACCGAGTTGTCGCGGCTGCCGTCGTTGACGAACACGATCTCGTAGGTCGTGTCCAGCTTGTCGAGCGCCGGGTACAGGCGGTCGAACAGCGCTTGCAGGCCGGCCTGTTCGTTATAGATCGGGATAACGACGGTAATTTCAGGTTTCATCAACGACACGCTCATTTGATCAAAATCGCTTTCACGGCTGCGACGGCACGGTCGACATCGGCCGCGGTCATGGCATAGAACATCGGCAGCGTGACGGTCAGGCGGCCGATTTTTTCCGAGACGGGGAACATGCCCTCCTTGAAGCCGCGCTCGCGGTACATGGTGAACAGGTGGATAGGCGCGTAGTGGTAGCCGGTGCCGATGTTGTAGCGCTCCTGCATCGCGCGCATGAAGTCGGCGCGGGTGGTCGGGCCGTTATCCGGCAGCACGATCTGGAACAGGTGGTAGTTACTCTGAGCCTTGCTGGTTTCGAAAGCCTGCAGCGGCAGCTGGGCGCCGGACAGGGCTTCGAAATCCGGACCGAAAGCCTGGTAATAGTGGCGCGCCAGGTTGCGGCGGTGCGCGGTGATGTTGGCGATATTGGCGAACTGCCCCAGGCCGATGGCGGCCATGATGTCGCTCATATTGTACTTGCCGCCGAGGACGTCGACATCGATGCCGTCGACGCCGCTGCGGGTCACGCCTTGCAGGCGGTACTTCTCGGCCAGCCTGGCTTCTTCGAGGTTGTTCAGCACCAGCGCGCCGCCTTCGCCGGTGGTGATGTTCTTGTTGGCCTGGAAGCTGAACGAGACGAAATCGCCGAACGAGCCGATGCGCTTGCCATTCCATTCGGAACCGAAGGCCTGGGCCGCGTCCTCGATCACGCGCAGATTGTGCTTCTTGGCGATGGCGTACAGGCGGTCCATGTCGACGGGCAGGCCGGACAGGTAGACCGGAATGATGGCCTTGGTGCGCGGGGTGATCGCCGCTTCCACCTTGTCGAGGTCGATATTGCGGGTGATCGGGTCGATATCGGCGAACACCGGCGTGGCGCCCACTTCGATGATGACGTTGGCCGTGGCCACCCACGAGATCGACGTGGTGATGACTTCGTCGCCGGCGCCGATGCCGGCGATGCGCAGCGCGATTTCCATCGTGCAGGTGCCGGAATTGAAGGTGCGCACGGGGCGGCCGCCGAAATACTCGGACATCTGGGCTTCGAAGGCGGCTACTTTGGGGCCGCTGGTGATCCAGCCGGAACGCAGCACGTCGCTGACGGCGGTGATGGTTGCCTCATCGATCGTAGGTTTCGAAAAAGGCAAGAAGGGTAAGGCGGAGGTCATTGGGTAGTTCGCTCTCGTTGTTTTTGGCTTATGGCCGCATTCTAAATTGTTCGTCAGGTACGCGCCAGCAAGGCGACGCCCACCAGGATGATGCCGATGGCGACCAGGCGCTGCACCGTCAGCGCTTCGCCGAACAGGTACCAGGCGCCGATGGCCGTCACCACATAGCCCAGCGACAACATCGGGTAGGCGATCGACACGTCCACGCGCGACAGCGCGATGATCCACAGCACCACCGACAGCACGTAGCAGGTCAGACCGCCGATGATGGGCAGCTGGGTCGCCACCTTGAGGCCGACCGAGAACAGGTTGTTCAGCGTCAGGTGGATCTCGCCGATGTTCCTGGTGCCGGCCTTGAGCAGCAGCTGGGCCACCGCGTTGAGCAGCACGCCGAAGACGATAAAACTAAAAGTTGCAATATTCATTAATATTATTTATAGGATTTTTATAAGCTACAGGTTGGCCACCACGACGCGGCGCGTATCCTCGGCCACCACGCGCATGGTCAAACCGTCTTCCTTGAGCTCGGCATATTTCTCCGGGCTGAGGATGGCCAGCGCCTTGACGCCTTGCGCCGTGTGCTGGTTCCACAGCACCACGAACTGCTCGACCGTCGGAATCGACAGCTCCGGCTGCTGGCGCAGGCCGAAGGTGAACTCGTCCCAGTAGTCGACCAGCACCACGGTGCGCTGCAGGTAGAAGGTCATCGACTGTTCGTAGGTGTCGACCGAATAGATCTTGGTATCGGGCTTGAGCTCGGGCAGCGTCTTCATCGCCACCGCTTTACCGGCGCGCATTTTGCCATACGGCTCGAAGCCGGTCAGTATCAGCTGGGTCGCGATGAAGCCGGCCACGGCCATGGTGAGCACCGTCAGGTCGCGGCGCAGGTGGCGCGCATGCAGCAGCGCCAGCGCGCCGCCGGCCGCGGCGATGATGCCTGCCATCAGCACCCACGGCTGGTAGGCTTCCAGCAGCGCGGTTTCCTCGTGGTGGCGCACCGCCATGTGCACCATCTGCGGCACGGCGGCCACGCCGCCCACGCCGATCAGCACCAGCAGGCCGGCGGCGATCATGCGGTTGCGGCGCGAGGCGTTTTCCAGGTAGACGGCGATCAGCAGGGCCAGCGCCGGGAAGATCGGCAGGATGTAGCCGGGCAGCTTGGAGCTGGAATAGCTGAAGAAGAAGAAAATGAACACGGCCCAGATCAGCAGCATCAGCTTGGGCTGGAACACGCCGCTGCGCTCGCGGCGCACGGCGCCCCACAGCGCCTGCGGCAGCACGCCCAGCCACGGCACGATGCCGGGGATCAGCATGGCGAAGAAGTAGTACCACGCGCCTTCGCGGTGGTGGGTCTTGAGGAAGAAGCGTTCCCAGTGCTCGTGCACGAAGAAGAAGTGCGGCTGCTCCGGATTGCGCAGCGCCACCAGCACGAACCACGGCGTGGCGACGGCGAAGAACAGCAGCAGGCCCTTGCCCAGGTGCAGGCGCTTCCAGATGGCGATGTCGCCCGACAGCGCCGAATACAGCACCAGCACCGCGCCCGGCAGCACCAGGCCGATCAGGCCCTTGGCCAGCACCGCCAGCGCCATGCCGGCCCAGCACAGCAGCATCCAGTTGCGGCGTTCGCCGTCGGAGGCGCCGTCGCGCTGGGCCACCAGCACCGCGCACAGCACGATGGTCATCATGCCGGACAGGCTCATGTCCAGCGAATCGATCTGGCCGGAAGCCACCCAGAACAGGCTGGAGCCCAGCGCCAGCGCGGCGTAGAAGCCGGCGCGCGCGCCGAACACGCGGTTGCCGGCGTAGCCGGTCAGGATCACGCCGCCCAGGCCGCACAAGCCGGTCCACAGGCGGGCCTGCCACTCGCCCAGGCCGAACACGGCAAACGAGGCCGCGTTCATCCAGGTTTGCAGCGGCGGCTTTTCAAAGTACTTGATGCCGTTCAGGCGCGTGGTGATCCAGTCGCCGTTGACGAACATTTCGCGCGCCATTTCGGCGTAGCGGCCCTCGTCGGGCGGCACCAGCGTGCGCACGCCCAGCACGTACAGCCAGACGATGATGAACGCGGTCAGCAGCGACCAGACGAATTTCTTGGAGTTGTACAGGTCGTTCATCAGGCGGTTTTGCCCTCGGTGTGGTCGATGATCAGAGCGAGCGTGACCTTGCGGCCTTCGCCCATCAGGATGTTGTAGGTGCGGCAGGCGGCCTGGCTGTCCATGCATTCGACGCCGATGCGGCGCATGGTCAGCGCGGCGGTCAGGCGCGGATGGATGAAGCGCTGCCTGGCGCCGGTGCCGAGGATGACGACGTCCGGGTTGTCGTCGCCGATGGTGACGAAGTGCTCTGCGGTAATAGATTCGAAGGTGGGGGCATCCCAGGCGCGCGGCGGGATTTCCGGCAGCACGATCAGGCTGTAGTTGTAGCGCTGGGCGTTGATTTCGACCCCGGTTTCATCGTAACCGGTCACGGTCTGGTATTTTTGAGTATCGCTGGCGTGGAGCTTCATGACAGAAATCGTGGGTTTAGTCGGCAAAAGAAGCGCCATTGTAGCGTTTTTCCGGGGTGTTCCTGAGCTTTACGCCCCTTACAGGTTGATTAAATGAGATGCTTTCGGCAGAATGGGTCTTTTCGCATTGCAGCACGGGCCGCCGGGGCATTTTGGCAGTCCTGAGCGGTTTGCCTCACCAAGACAGGATTTTATTTTGCGACCGATTCAAAAATCGAACAAATTAGCGGAAGTCTGCTACGAGATCCGCGGCCCGGTGCCGGAAAAAGCCCGGCAAATGGAGGAAGAAGGCCACAAGATCACGAAGTTGAATATCGGCAACCTCGCCGTGTTCGGTTTCGATCCGCCGGACGAGATCGTCCAGGACATGAAAATCAACCTGCACAATGCTGCGGGCTACACCGATTCCAAGGGCATGTTCGCGCCGCGCAAGGCCGTGGTGCACTACACCCAGGGCAAGAATATTCCCGGCGTGACCATCGAGGATGTCTACCTCGGCAATGGCGCGTCCGAGCTGATCGTCATGTCGATGAACGCGCTGCTCAACACCGGCGACGAAGTGCTGGTGCCGGCGCCCGACTATCCGCTGTGGACGGCGGCGGTGTCGCTGTCGGGCGGCACGCCGGTGCACTACATCTGCGACGAGCAGCAGGACTGGTTCCCGGACATCGAAGACATGCGCCGCAAGATCAACTCGAACACGCGCGCCATCGTCGTCATCAACCCGAACAATCCGACCGGCGCGCTGTACCCGGTCGAGCTGCTGCTGCAGATCATCGAACTGGCGCGCCAGCACCAGCTGATCATCTACGCCGACGAAATCTACGACAAGGTGCTGTACGACGGCGCCGAGCACGTGTCCATCGCCTCGCTGGCCGATGACGTGCTGTTCGTCACCTTCAACGGCCTGTCGAAGAACTACCGCGCCTGCGGCTATCGCGCCGGCTGGATGGTGGTGTCGGGCGAGAAGGGCCATGCGAAAGACTATATCGAAGGCCTGAACATGCTGGCCTCGATGCGCCTGTGCGCCAACGCGCCGGGCCAGTTTGCGATCCAGACCGCGCTCGGCGGCTACCAGTCGATCCACGACCTGGTGGGGCCGGGCGGACGCCTGCTCAAGCAGCGCGACCTGGCTTACAAGCTGCTCACCGATATTCCTGGCGTAACGTGCGTCAAGCCGAAAGCTGCGCTGTATATGTTCCCACGCCTTGATCCGAAGATCTACCCGATCGCGGACGACCAGCAATTCGCCTATGAGCTGCTGGCTGAAACAAAAGTGCTGATCGTCCAGGGCAGCGGTTTCAACTGGATTGCGCCGGATCACTTCCGCGTCGTGTTCCTGCCGAATTCGGACGATATGATCGAGGCCTTCGGCCGCATCGCCAAATTCATGGAAGGCTACCGGAAACGCCACGGCGCCAGCTTCTAATAAAACAATAGAAACGATTTATATGAAACCCATCAAAATAGGTTTGTTAGGCGTCGGCAATGTCGGCGGCGGTACGTTCGATGTGCTGGCCCGTAACCAGGAAGAAATCCGCCGCCGCGCCGGTCGCGGCATCGAAGTGGTGGCCGTCTCGGCCCGCAACCTGGAGCGCGCCAAGACGCGCACCGGCGGCAAGGTCAACGTGGTGGCCGATCCGTTCGACATCGTCAACGATCCCGAGATCGACATCGTCGTCGAGCTGATCGGCGGCTACGACCAGGCCAAGGCGCTGGTGCTGCAAGCCATCGCCAACGGCAAGCACGTCGTCACCGCCAACAAGGCGCTGCTGGCCGTGCACGGCAATGAAATCTTCGCCGCCGCGCAAGCCAAGGGCGTGATGGTGGCGTTCGAGGCGGCCGTGGCCGGCGGCATCCCCATCATCAAGGCGCTGCGCGAAGGCCTGACCGCCAACCGCATCGAATGGCTGGCCGGCATCATCAACGGCACCACCAACTTCATCCTGTCCGAGATGCGCGACAAGGGCCTGGACTTCGCGACCGTGCTCAAGCAGGCGCAGGAGCTGGGCTATGCCGAAGCCGACCCGACCTTCGACATCGAAGGCGTGGACGCGGCGCACAAGGCCACCATCATGTCGGCGATCGCCTTCGGCATTCCGGTGCAGTTCGACAAGGCGCACGTCGAGGGCATTTCCAAGCTGAACGCCATCGACATCCGCTACGCAGAGCAGCTGGGCTATCGCATCAAGCTGCTGGGCATCGCCAAGCGCGCCAAGGTCAACGGCGTGGAAGGCGTGGAGCTGCGCGTGCATCCGACGCTGATCCCGTCCAAGCGATTGATCGCCAACGTCGAAGGCGCGATGAACGCCGTGCTGGTGCATGGCGACGCCGTCGGCGCCACGCTGTACTACGGCAAGGGCGCCGGTTCCGAGCCGACCGCCTCGGCCGTGATCGCCGACCTGGTCGACATCACCCGGCTGGCCACGGCCGATGCCGAGCACCGCGTGCCGCACCTGGCCTTCCAGCCGAACGCGATGACGGATATCGAGATCCTGCCGATGGCGGAGATCACCACCAGCTACTACCTGCGCATGAACGTCAGCGACCAGCCGGGCGTGCTGGCCGACCTGACCCGCATCCTGGCCGACGCCACCATCTCGATCGACGCCATGATGCAGAAGGAACCGGCGGAAGGCGAGACGCGCACCGACATCATCTTCCTGACGCACCAGACGCAGGAAAAGAACGTGCTGGCGGCCATCGCCAAGATCGAAGCCCTGGCCACGGTGTGCGGCAACGTCACCAAGATCCGCCTGGAAAACCTGAGCTGATTTAAGGCGGGGGTCAAGTCTGACATTCGGACACGAGCTCTACCGTAACGCGCGTTACGGTAGAGCTCGTGTCCGAATGTCAGACTTGACCCCCGTTGTTTTAGACGAAAAAAAACCGGACGGCGTCTACGTACGCTGTCCGGTGAAGGGTTTCTCCTATTTACTCCGGGGTTGCTGCTACTACGGTACTGCGGTACTGCTTACTTCGAAGCGACGGTCAGTTCGCTTTTCACTTCTTTCACGCCAGGCACAGCCGACGCAACCTGAATCGCCTTGGTGCCGATGTCGGTGCTCGCTACCGCGCCGCTCAGCACAACCACACCGTCGGTGGTGGTCACGCCAATTTGTTTTTGATCTGCCAGGGAAGCCTTGATTTTGCTGGTGATGGCTTCGTCATTGGTGGCGGTGCCGGTCTTGGCGGCGCCAGCCATGGCGGCTTCGGTCTGGCCTGCGGCAAAGGCGGTGCCGGTGGCGGCAGCGGCGGTCAGGGTGGCGGCAACCATCAGGCGGGCGATCAGTTTGGTAGTCATCATGATTTGCTTCCTTTTTTTCAGTTTAAGGGTGAAACGTCAGTGACGTTATCCTCTCCTTTGCAAACCCCGTGCCAGCTCTAAAAATCGGATTGAAATCAATGACTTATGCGTGATTTTCCTAGTGGAAACCGGTCGCCCGTGGTATTTCCGGCCATATTGCCCGGGTTTTGTCGGGAGATGGCGACAAGCTTCCGCCGCCATTCCGCAAGTGGCTGATTTGTAAGGAATTATTCCTGTCGCTCGGCGGCGACAGCGGCGCCGTCGGCGCGGAACAGGCTGGCGTCCAGGTCGTGTTTTTGCAGCAGACGGTAGAACTCCGTGCGATTGCGTTCGGCCAGGCGGGCGGCGTCGGCCACGTTGCCGTCGGTCAGTTTCAGCAGCTGGACCAGGTAGTTGCGCTCGAAGCGTTGCTTGGCTTCGGTGTAGCTCAGCACCTCCAGCGACGGCACCCGCAGCGCCCGCTGCACCAGCGACAAGGGCACCAGCGGCGCGGTCGCCAGCGCGCACACGTGTTCGACCACGTTGTACAGCTGCCGCACATTGCCGGGCCAGGCGGCCGTGGTCAGCGCCTCCAGCGCGCCGGGCGCATAGCCGCGCACGGTCTTGCCGTACTTGGCGGCCAGCGTCTGCAGGAACTGGGTCGCCATCGGCGCGATGTCTTCGCGGCGCTGCGACAGCGGCGGCAAGGTCAGCGTGATCACATTCAGGCGGTAGTACAGGTCTTCGCGGAACTGGCCTTCCTGCATCGCCACGTCGAGGTCGCGGTGGGTGGCCGACAGGATGCGCACGTCCACCGGCCGCGCGACGTCTGAGCCCAGCTGGCGCACCACGCGCTCCTGCAGCACGCGCAACAGCTTCACTTGCAGCAGCAGCGGCATGTCGCCGATCTCGTCGAGGAACAGCGTGCCGCCATCTGCCGCCTGCAGCAAGCCTTCGCGGCTGGCGACGGCGCCGGTGTAGGCGCCCTTGACGTGGCCGAACAGCTCGGACTCCAGCAGCGCCTCCGGTATCGCGCCGCAGTTGACGGCGATGAAGGGCGCCTTGCTGCGCCGGCTGGCGCGGTGGATGGCGTTGGCCAGCAGTTCCTTGCCGGTGCCGCTTTCGCCGCGGATCAGGATGCTGGCGTCGGAGGCCGCCACCAGCCGCGCTTCGGCCAGCAGCTCGTCCATGCATTGGCTGCGGCTGATCAGGCCCGCGCGCCAGGCGTGGTCGCCGCTGGCGGGGCCGGGCTCGGGCGCGGACAGGCTCAGCGCCTGGACGATGCGTTCCAGCAGCGTCTTGGCGTCGAAGGGCTTGGTCAGGTAGGCGTAGGCGCCCAGCGTGGTGGCTTCGACCGCGTCGGGGATGGTGCCGTGGGCGGTCAGCAGGATTACCGGCAGGGCCGGCCAGGCGCTGCGGATTTCCTGGAACAGCGACATGCCGTCGCGGTCCGGCAGGCGGATGTCGCTGATCACCAGGCGCGGCAGCTCGATAGCCATGCGCGCCAGCGCGGCC
>NZ_LRON01000038.1:0-31546 GCF_001758795.1 Duganella sp. HH101
CGGCGCCGCCGCCGCCGACCATGCTGCTGGTCGACGACACAGCCGACAACCTGCACGTGCTGGCCAACGTCTTCAAGGGCCAGTACCGCATCAAGGCCGCACACAACGGCGAGAAGGCGCTGGCGCTGTGCTGCGCCGACACGCCGCCCGACCTGGTGCTGCTCGACGTGATGATGCCGGGCATGGACGGCTTCGAGGTGGCGCGCCGCATGCGCGAGCATCCGAACGCCGAGAGCGTGCCCATCATCTTCGTCACCGCGCTGACCGACGACCACTCCCGCTTGCAGGGCATGGAGCTGGGCGCGGTGGACTTCGTCACCAAGCCGATCGACCCGATTCAGCTCAAGCTGCGGGTCGACAACTTCATGCGCTACGTCGAGCTGCGCCGCCAGTTGCAGGCCGACTACGACAACATGCTGGCCATGGCCCGGCTGCGCGACGACGTCGAGGCGATGACGCGCCACGACCTGAAGGGGCCGCTGGCCGGCGCCATCGGCATCGTGCAGGCGCTGGCCGACGCCGGCGACCTCGACCGGCGCCAGGCCGAGCAGCTGCGGCTGGCCGAGCAGGCCATGCTGCAGGTGATCGACATGGTCAACCTGTCGACCGAACTGTACAAGATCGAAACCGGCAAATACGTGCTGCACGCGGCGCCGCTGGCGATCAGCGACATGCTGCGGCGCGTGGTCGAGACGGCGCGTGCCTTCTACGCCGGCAAGCAGCTGGTGATCGCGGTCGATACCGATTTCGACGTCGGCACCGATCCGCCGACCGGGCTGGGCGACGCCATGCTGACATACTCGCTGCTCAACAACCTGATCAAGAACGCCTGCGAAGCGTCGCCCGAACGCGGCCGCGTCAGCGCCACCTTGTACGCCGGCTCGCCGCTGCGCATCGAGATCGTCAACAAGGGCGTTATTCCGGCAGCAATCAGGCCGCGCTTCTTCGACAAGTTCGTCACCGGCGGCAAGGCAGGCGGCACCGGCCTGGGCACGTATTCGGCGCGGCTGCTGGCGCGCGCCCAGCATGGCGAGGTGGCGTTCGCCGTCAACGACGAGGCCCACACCACCACGCTGATCGTCACGCTGCCGGCCGGCCCGTCGGCCGCGCTGCCCTAGCTGGCGGGCGCGCTTCAGGATTGCGCGGGCGGCGTGCTCATGGCGTCCAAGGCCAGCAGCGCCGCGTCGAAGTCGAAACGCTCCACTTCCAGGCTGGCGCGGCGCAGCTGGCGCGCCAGCGGCTGGCCTCGCACCAGTTCCTCCAGTTCGTCCAGCACGTCGAGGGCGGCGGTGTCGCTGTCGGCCAGCAGCGCGCGCAGCCGGTCCAGCATGCCCAGGGCCTGCGGCGACAGCGGGCCGGCCGCCGCATCGGCCGCGCCGGCGCCAGCCTCCGCAGCCGAGGCGGGATCGAGCGCCGCCAGGCCGGCCAGCACCGGCGCCAGTTCCAGCTCCACCTGCGCCAGCCGCTGCGCGATCTCGTCGGCGCCGGCGCCGGCCTTGCACGCCAGTTCCAGCGCCGCCGCCGCCGCCGCCGTGGCCTTGGCGCCGATATTGCCGGCCGTGCCGCGCAGCGTGTGCGCCACGCGTGCCGGCGCGTCGGCGTCGCTGCCGCTGGCGGCGGCCTCGAAATTGGCGCGGAACTGCGCCTGGCCGTCGCGGAAGCGGCCCAGCAGGCGGCGATACAGATCGGGCCGGCCCATGCTGGTGGCCAGTCCGGCGGCCTGGTCTATGCCCGGCAAGTCCGGCAGCGATGCCGCCGCCTCGGCGCGGCCGCGCGCGCCGGCGGCCGGCAAGCCAGCCGCCGCTTGCGCCGGACGTATCCACTTGGCCATGGTGGCGAACATCACCGCCACATTCAGCGGCTTGGAGATGTGGTCGTTCATGCCGGACGCCAGCGCCTGCTCGCGGTCGCCGTCCATGGCGTTGGCCGTCATCGCGATCACCGGCAGCTGCGCCCAGCGCGGCTGTTGGCGCAGCAGGCGGGTGGCGCTGTAGCCGTCCATGACCGGCATCTGGCAATCCATCAGCACGCCGTCGAAGGCGGCGCCGGTGGCGAGCAGGTCGAGCGCCTGCTGGCCATCCTCGACGATGGTCAGCACGATGCCGGCGCTTTCCAGCAGTTCGCGCGCCAGCTCCTGGTTCAGGTCGTTATCCTCGGCCAGCAGGATGCGCGCGCCGGCCAGGCTGGCCTGGTCGGCGGCGCTGCGGTCCTCGCGCTCGGCCTGGCGGGTTTCGGCCACCACGCCCTTGCCCAGCGCCTCGCCGATCGCTTCGAGCAGCGTCGACGGCGTGACCGGCTTGGTCAGCACCGCCGGCAGCATCACCTGCCGGCGCATGGCCGCCTCGTGGGCCTCGTCGCGGCCGAAGGCAGTCACCATGATCACCGATGGAATATGGGTCACGGCGCCGTTCTGCATGCGGTGCAGCGTTTCCACGCCGTCCATCACCGGCATGCGCCAGTCCAGCAGCACCAGGTCGTAGGGCAGGGCGACGCGCTCGGCGTCGACCATCGCGCGCAGCGCGCCGTTGCCGTTCTCGGCCACGTCCACCTCCAGCCCGAAGCTGCGCGCCATGGTCGACAGGATCTCGCGCGCGCTGGCGTTGTCGTCGACCACCAGCACCCGCAGCCCCAGCAGCTCGTCGGCGTGGAACATGCGGCGCGGCGCGAAGTCGGTCTGGCGCCCGAACCGGGCGTGGAAGTGGAAGGTCGAACCCTGGCCGGCGGCGCTCTCGACCCAGATGCGGCCGGCCATCAGCTCCACCAGCTTTTTCGAGATCGCCAGCCCCAGCCCGGTGCCGCCGTATTTGCGGGTGATCGAGCTGTCGGCCTGGCTGAACGACTGGAACAGGCCTGCGCACTGTTCCGGCGTCATGCCGATGCCGCTGTCGCGCACCCAGAAGTGCAGCTCGACCCGGCCGTCCGCCTCGCCGATCAGCTCGGCGCCGACGACGATCTCGCCGCTGTCGGTGAACTTGGCGGCGTTGTTGCCGAGGTTGATCAACACCTGGCCCAGCCGCAGCGGGTCGCCCAGCAGCGCGGTGGGCAGGTCGGCCGCCGTCGCGAACAGCAGCTCCAGTCCCTTGTCCTCGGCCTTCAGGCCTATCATGCTGGCGAAGTTCTCCAGCACGTCCTCCAGCCGGAACGGCACCTGCTCGATGCTCATCTTGCCGGCCTCGATCTTGGAGAAGTCGAGGATGTCGTTGATGATGCCCAGCAGGTTCTCGGCCGAGCGGTGCACCTTCTCGATGTAGTTGCGCTGCTTCTTGTCGAGCTCGGTTTTCAGCGCCAGGTGGCTCATGCCGATGATGGCGTTCATCGGGGTGCGGATCTCGTGGCTCATATTGGCCAGGAAGTCGCTCTTGGCGCGGGTCGCGTCCTCGGCCACTTCCTTGGCGCGCAGCACCTCGGCCTCGGCCCGCTTGCGGTCGCTGATGTCGAAGTACCACTCGATGCGCAGCGGCCGCTCGCCCTGCGTCAGGCTGATCGACGACAGCAGCAGCGTCAGGCGGCTGCCGTCGCTGTGCCGGAACTCGGCTTCGTAATTGAGCACGCTGCCCTCGGCGATGGCGTCGCGGAAGCGCTGCCGCGCCTGCTGGTCGCACCAGTAGCTGGTGTCGCCGCCGAAGGCTTCCTTGCTGTTGCCGAACAGCGTTTCGAGCTGGTGGTTGGCGTACACCAGGCGGCCGCCGGCGTCCTCGATCAGCATCGCCACCGGGCTGCTGTCGAGCACGCTGCGCAACTGGGCTTCGCTGGCCTCGACCGCGGCCTGCATCGCGCGCCGCTCGGTGATGTCGCGCACCGAGGCGCAGACGCAGACGCCGCGGCCCTCGATGGCGGGCAGCCGCGACAGGCCGATCTCGATCGAGAATTCGCTGCCGTCCTTGCGCAGGCCGTGCAGGTCGGCGCCGGCGGTGCCCATCTGGCGCGCGCTGCCGTGGGCGATGAAGCCGTTGCGCTCGCCGACGTGCCGGCCGCGCATGGCGTGCGGCACCAGCGTTTCGATCGGCTGGCCGGCCAGCTCGCCGGCGCCGTAGCCGAACAGCTTGTCGAGCTGCGGATTGGTGATCAGGATGCGGCCATCGACGTCGACCACCAGCATGCCGTCCGGCGCCGCCTCCAGGATGCCGCGGTACCAGGCTTCGGTGGCCTTCAGCGCCACCTGCTGCTGCGCCAGCTCGGCCGATTGCTGTTCGGTGCGTTCCAGCAGCGTGCGCACCGCCTGGTTGCGGATCTTGATTTCCATCGTCATCGCCAGCTTGGGCAGCAGCTCGTCGAGCAGCGCGCTCTCGGTGGTGGCGGGGACGTCGAAGCTGGCCAGCTCCAGCACGCCCATCAGGCGGTCGCCGTGCAGCAGCGGCAGCACCAGCAGGTGGCGGGCCTGCGCCTGGCCCAGTTGCGACTGGATGGTGGCATAGTGTTCGGGCAGTTCGCTGATGCGGCGCGGCTGGCGGTCCAGCGCGCATTGGCCCAGCAGCCCGCTGCCCAGCGGCAGCAGCGGCGCCGGCGGGTGCCCGGCGTCGGCGGCGTAGCTGCCGCACAGGCGCAGCTGCCGGCCCGATTCGTCCAGCGTGTACAGCACGCCGCGTCCGATCTTCAGCAGCGGCGCCACCATCGCCAGAAACTGCTGGGCCAGCTCGTCGAGCGAGCCGGTTTGTTGCAGCTCGGCCTGGATGGCCGCTTCCTGCGACTTGATCCAGCGCTGCGCCTCCAGCTGCCGCGCCTCGATCTGCAGCAGCGCGATGGCGCGCGCCAGGTCGCCGGTTTCATTCTGGTAATCGGTGTGCGGGATGACGGTGTCGAGCTGCCCGGCGGCCAGGCTGTCGACCGCCTGGCGCAGCCGGTGGACCGGGCGGCGGATCGACATGCTGATGCCGCCCGCGCACAGCAGCGCCAGCGTCAGGCCGCCCAGCAGCAGCGCATAGGTCAGTACGTTGCTGCTGTCGGCGTAGCGGCGGATGTTGTAGATGGTGCTGCGGACATTGGAATCCTTGACGGCGGCGATCTCGGCCAGCAGCTGGTCGGCGCCGCGCAGCGATTGCTGGAAGCGTTCGCTGTCGAGGATGGCCTTGGCCTCGCCGGGGCGCTTTTGCCGGAACAGGTCGAGCGCCTCGTCGCTGGTGCGCTCCGCGCGCGTCAGCAAATTATCGAAGTTGCCCATGCGCTGCTGGTTTTCCACCCGCAGCAGCGTGCTGCGGGCCTCGTCGGCCGCGAAGTGCAGATGCTCGCGCGCTTCTTCCAGCTGCTGGATCGCTTCGTCTTCGGCGACCGGGTCGGGCGCGCTGACGATCTTGTGCAGCGCCAGTTCGAAATGGGTCAGCTGGATGCGCGCCTCCTTGACCTGCACGATGCCTATCATGCCTTCGCCGAGCAGGCGCTGCATATCGCGGCTCAGCTTGTCCTGGGCCAGCAGGCTTTGCAGGCCCAGCGCCAGCGCCAGCGCCAGCACCACGCAAAAGCCGGCGACCAGTTTCTGGCGCAGGCGCAGCCGTTCCAGATGCTGAAGTGGCGATCTCATCTGATGCCGTTCACGCGGCCGGCGTGCTGTGGGCGATCGCGGCGGCCTGCCTGGCCATGTCCTGGTCGCTGTCGGCGAAGCGCGCGGCGATCTGCTGGAACAGCGGCAGGCAGGCCTGGAAGGCGTCGCAGATGTCCGGATCGAAATGTGCGCCGCGGCCGTCGAGGATGATCTGCACCGCCTGCTCGTGCGGCATGCCCTCCTTGTAGACGCGGCGGCTGATCAAGGCGTCGTAGACGTCGGCCACCGCCATCAGCCGCGCCGAGATCGGGATGACGTCGCCGGCCAGGCCCTCGGGGTAGCCGCTGCCGTCCCATTTCTCCTGGTGGCTGTAGGCGATCTCCTTGGCCAGCCGCAGGAAGTCGACGTCCATGCCCAGCTGCTGCTCGGCGTGGGCGATGGCGTCGCGGCCCAGCGTGGTGTGGGTCTTCATGATCTCGAATTCCTCCGGCGTGAAGCGGCCCGGCTTGAGCAGGATGCGGTCCGGGATGCCGATCTTGCCGATGTCGTGCAGCGGCGCCGACTTGAACAGCAGCTTGATGGTGTCGTCGTCGAGGAACTGGCGGAAGCGCGGATGCTCGCGCAGGTGCTCGGCCAGCACCCGCACGTAATGCTGGGTGCGGCGGATGTGGTTGCCCGTTTCGTTGTCGCGCGTTTCGGCCAGCGAGGCCATGGCGTGGATGGTGACGTCCTGGATCGCGCCCAGCTCGCGCATGCGGCGCAGCACTTCCTGCTCCAGGTAGTCGTTCTTGTCGCGTAAACACTCGGCCGCGTCCTTGACCTTGAGCTGGGTGCGCACCCGCGCCAGCACCACGGGCGGGCTGATCGGCTTGGTGATGTAGTCGGCCGCGCCCATTTCAAGGCCGCGCGTCTCGTCGTCGGTGGAGGCCATCGCGGTCAGGAAGATGATGGGGATGGCGCGCGTGCGCGGCTCGGCCTGCAGGGCGCGCGCCACCTCGTGGCCGTTCATGCCGGGCATCATGATGTCGAGCAGGATCAGGTCGGGCGGCGGGCTGTCGTTGGCGATTTTCAGCGCCTTGTCGCCATTGTTGGCGGCCTTGACGGTGTAGCTATCCTTGAGCAAGTTTGCCATCAGCAGCAGGTTGTCAGGGGTGTCGTCCACCACCAGGATGACGGGCTTGACGGGATGGTCTGGCGTGAGTTCCATGCTGAACGCTCCGGTAGGTGGCGGACTGCTGCATTGACAGACTATAGCTGTCTCTCTGGCAAGTGTAAACAGAGTGCAATACCGGGGCGGCATGGCCTACGCAGTCGGCGAGCAAGCCTGAATTTGGCGACAGCGCGCCGCCGGCCGTCCGCCGATGAGCGGTGTTGTAATTTCGTAACGAAACGAAATATCGCCGCGCTTCAATATCGTCAAACGAAAGATATAATCGCTTAAGACTTGACGAATTCCTGTTGATATTTTCTTTTTATTGACTAAATCCTTATTTAATTTTAAGGTTTATTCAGGCTGAGCTTACGAAAACGAAAGATTTAGCCGCGTTGTATTCCGCAAAAACTTATCTACGCAAATAAGAACGGAGTCTATGCATGAAGAAAATACCGAAGGCAGGCAGCACTGCCGTGCGGCTGTCGCTGCTCGTCCTGAGCCTGCTGTCCGGCGGCGCCGGAATGAACGGCGCGTACGCCCAGTCGATCACCGGTGGTTTGTATGGCTCGGTGCCGGTGGGCGCGAGTGCGAACCGGGTGACGGTCACGAACGAGCAGACCGGCTTCAAGCGCGAGCTGCCGCTTGACGGGCAAGGGCGCTACAAGACGTCCGGCCTCAACCCCGGCTTGTACACCGTGACGCTCAGGCAGGGGGAGCAGGTGATCGCCGTCCGCCAGGCAAGCGTGAAGCCGAACAGCGACACGGCAGTCCTGGCCGTGACGGCGGAAAACCAGGGCGGCCCGGATGCGCTCGCCACCGTGACCGTGGCCGGCAACTCGGCCCAGACCATGGTGCTGCCCATCGACGTGAACACCCCGGAATTATCCAGCCACTACAGCCGGGAACTGATCAACAGCCTGCCGCTCGTCAACGGCAACGCCGAATCCATTGCGCGCCTGCGCTCCAATGTGCGCTACGACCAGAACACGACCGGCCTGGTCCAGCTGGGCGGGGCGTCGCCGGCGGAAAACCGCTACTACCTCAACGAATTCGACACCACCAACGACCGCACGCTGCTGGGCGCCAACCGCCTGCCGCGCGAGGCGATCCAGGAAACCGAGGTGATGGCGGGCAGCTTCGGCGCCTCGTGGACCAACGCCACCGGCGGCATCATGGCGCAGACGGTGCGCCAGGGTTCGAACAAATTCGAGGCCGGGTACTCGATGTATTACACGCCGGCGACGTCGGATGCCTTGATGCCGGCGGAGAAAGACATACGCAACGGGCAGGGCGATTACTACCGCTATTCCTCGAACAACCGCAGCGAGGCGAGCACGACGAACTACCTGTGGGCGTCGGGCGCGCTGGTCAAGGACAAGCTGTTTGCCTTCGTGCTGCTGGGCGACCGGCTGCCATCGCGCAGCTACAGCTACAGCCAGAACCGCGAGTCGATCGCCAGTTCGCAAAGCAAGAACCTGCTGCTGAACCTGACCTGGAACATCAACGACGACCATACGCTCAACCTGACCGGCTCGCGGGCGTGGAGCAGCACCAGCACCGACACCTATCGCCTGCAGAAGGACTACACCACCCAGGTCGGCGCCTTCTCGTCCAGCTCCTATTCGCCGGTGACGGAGCGCATGTTGATCGCCAACTACCACGGCAACCTCACGCCCAACCTGGAGCTGCGCTTGATGGGCGGTTTCCTGGGACAGCTCAATGACCGCGCCCACGGCGCCGAGGACATTCCCTATGTCGACGCCTACAACAGCCAGACCCAGAAGACCAGCAACATCGGCATACAGGACCGCACCGTCAATTTCCGCCCCGACGATTACTGGCGGCGCGGCTACAAGGGCGATCTGAGCTGGAGCCTGGACAATCACAAGATCGTGTTCGGGGCCGAGTACTACCAGCACTTCCTCGGCCAGGACTGGCACACGCCGCAGGCCGGCTGGTACACCTACTACGACCGTCCCAACACCGTGCAACTGCCCAATGGCGAGCAGGTGGGCGGCAAATACGTCGGCTACTATTTCAACCACGAGTTCGGCCGCATGGTGTCGATCAACAAGGCGGCCTATCTCGAGGACTACTGGAAGGTCGGCAAGGGCGTGATGCTGTACGGCGGCCTGCGCTTCGACAAGTTCGTCAACAAGGATGCACTGGAACGCCCGCTGTTCTCGTTCCCGACCACCTCGCCGCGCCTGGGCATGTCGTGGGATGTGCACGGCGATTCCAGCCTGAAGGTCGGGGCCAATCTGGGGCGCTATTCGCTGTCCATGCCATCGAACTTCAGCTTCGGCGTCGCCGAGTCCCATCTCGAACAGCGCAAATGGTACCGCTACAGCGGCATCGACCCCACCACCCAATTGCCGCTGGGGCTGGCGCAGATAGGCGCCACCTACACCGCGCCCGGCCATGACGGCACGCCGCCGGCGGCGGACCAGGTGGCCACCACTAACCTGAAGGCGCCTTATCAAAACGAGTTGCAGTTGTACGCGCAGAAGGCGTTCAACCGCCACTGGGTAGGCCAGGTCGATTTCGGCTATGCCGAGCTGAAGCGCGTCATCAATTCCACCTGCTACGGCCAGGGCATAGGCAAGTATGCCAACGCCCACGGCTATCCGGACTATCCGAGCGACTACGAATGCTTCGAGCTCAATCCGGGCGAGGATGTCACGGTCACGCGCGATTTCCGCGGCGACGGCAAGCCGGTCTCGCTGACGATACCGGCCGCCGAATTCGGCCTGCCCAAACCCAAGCACAAGTACATCCACCTGACCTTCGATGCCAGCCACTCGCGCAGCGCGAGCGAGCCGTGGTACCTGAACCTGAGCTACACCTGGACCCGTTCGTTCGGCAACGACAACGGCTTCCTCAACCTGGAGAACCGGAACGCCGGCTATATCGGCCAGACCGGCATCTACGATTTTCCGGAGACGACGCGCGGCGCCAGCGGCAACCTGACCAACGACATCCGCCACGCGTTCACCGCGTCGAGCGCCTACTACTTCCGGAACGGCCTGCGCGCCAGCGGCATACTCAGCATGCACAGCGGCGAGCCGGTCAGCTGCTTCGGCCTCAATCCCGACGTCAACAGCCTCTCCTACAACTGGGGTTCGTGGGGACACTACTGCGATGCGGGCACCAATCCGGTCGGGGTCAAGACGGCGGGCACCAGCGGCCGCCTGCCGTTCTTCTGGCAATTCGACATGGGCGTGGGCTACGACATGACGATAGGCGCGCACAACAAGCTGAGCCTGGACCTGAGCATCCAGAACCTGTTCAACCGGCGCGGCATCACCGACCGCTACAACACCTACAGCGCCGACGTGAACGCCGACAACACCATCGTGCCGGATGTGAACTGGGGCATACCGAGCCAATATCAAACGCCGCGCAGGGCCTCGCTGGTGCTGCGCTATCAATACCGTTAATCGTGACCGGAGTCCATACCTTGAATCTGACTAAAACTTTCCTGGCCGGCCTGCTGGCCCTGGGCCTGGGCAGCACCCTGGCTTACGCGGCCGAGCCGTCGGCGCGCCCGCCGCACTTTGCGATCGACGGCGCGCATTTCAAGCTCGACGGCCAGCCGTTTGTGATCCGCTCCGGCGAAATGCATTATCCGCGCATCCCCCGCGCCGCCTGGCGCGAACGGCTGCGCATGGCGCGCGCGATGGGCTTGAACACCGTGACCACCTACGCCTTCTGGTCGCAGCACGAACCGGAGCCGGGGCAGTGGAACTTCTCCGGCCAGAACGATCTGCGTACCTTCATCAAGACGGCCGCCGAGGAAGGCTTGAACGTGGTGCTGCGGCCGGGCCCCTATGTTTGCGCCGAGGTGGATTTCGGCGGCTTCCCGGCCTGGCTGCTGCGCACGCAGGGATTGCGCGTGCGTTCCATGGATGCGCGCTACCTGGCCGCCAGCGCGCGCTACTTCAAGCGCCTGGCGCAGGAGGTGGCCGACCTGCAGAGCAGTCGCGGCGGCCCCATCCTGATGCTGCAACTGGAGAACGAGTACGGTTCCTACGGCCGCGATCACGACTACCTGCGCGCCGTGCGGGCGCAGATGCGCCAGGCCGGGTTCGACGCGCCCCTGTTCACTTCCGACGGCGGCGCCGGCCGCTTGTTCGAGGGCGGCACGCTGCCCGATGTGCCGGCCGTGGTCAACTTCGGCGGCGGCGCCGACGATGCCGAGGCCTCGGTCCGGGAACTGGCCGCCTGGCGCCCGCGTGGCCCGCGCATGGCCGGCGAATACTGGGCCGGCTGGTTCGACCACTGGGGCGAGCAACACCACACCCAGAGCCCGGAGGAGGCGGCGCGCACCGTGGACCAGATGTTGTCGCAGGGCGTATCGTTCAATCTCTACATGTTCCACGGCGGGACCAGCTTCGGCTGGCTGGCCGGCGCCAACTATTCGGGCAGCGAGCCCTACCAGCCGGACACGACCAGCTATGACTACGACGCCGCGCTGGACGAGGCGGGGCGTCCGACGCCCAAGTACTTCGCCTTGCGCGACGTCATCGCCCGGCATGTGAAAACGGCGCTGCCGCCGGTGCCCGCCGCGCCGCAACCGCAGGCGCTGCCCGCCTTCGCGCTGCAACCGGCCGGCAGCCTGCTGGCCCGGCTGGAGCTGCTGTCCAAGGGCCAGCCTTCGCGCTGGGCCAGGGCGATGGAGGAGTACGGCCAGAACTACGGCTACATCCTGTATCGCAAGCGGCTCGATGCGCCGGCCAAGGGCAAGCTGGTGCTCGACGGCTTGCACGACCAGGCGACCGTGCTGGCCGATGGCCGCGTGATCGGCCGGCTGGACCGCCGGCTGGGCGAGAGCACGCTGGCGGTGGATCTGCCGGCCGGCGTCCAGCTCGATCTGCTGGTGGAAGCGATGGGACGCATCGGCTTCGGCGCCAAGCTGGTCGATGACAACAAGGGCATCACGCGCGCGGTGAAGCTGGGCGACGATGAGCTGGAGGGCTGGACGGTCTACCCGCTGCCGCTGGATGGCGCGGCGCTCAAGCGCCTGCCGGCAGGCGCTGCGGGCGATGCGGCCGGGGCGCCGGGCTTCTGGCGCGGCACGCTGACGCTGGCCAAGCCGGTCGACACCTTCCTCGACACGCGCGGCTGGGGCAAGGGGCAGGTCTGGGTCAACGGCCACCATCTGGGGCGCTACTGGCGCATAGGCCCGCAGCAAACGCTGTATCTGCCGGCGTCGTGGCTGAAGGAGGGCGGCAACGAGGTGCTGGTGTTCAGCACGGAAACGCCCACCGCCGGCACCATGCAGGGCCTGGCCGCGCCCGTCTACGACACGCCGAAGCGGGACTAGGAGTGCAACGGGAGTGCAACGGGAGTGCAACGTTGGCAAATCGCTAGCAAGGATGTTGTTGGTCTTTCGTCACAATCGCCAGGGGAGCGCCTAGGTACGGGCAATCGGGGCTAGAATTGTCCTATATGGAAAAATCACTTGCTTCCACGATAGCTCGTTTCGCCGACTTGCTGCTGGATGCCGTCTGCATGGTCGACGCGGACGGCCGTTTCGTGTTTGTCAGTGCCGCCTGTGAGCGCATCTTCGGCTACGCTCCGCGGGAAATGATCGGCATGCAGATGATCAATCTGGTCGCGCCGGCCGACCGCGAGCGCACGCTCGCGGCGGCGCGCTGCATCATGGACGGCCAGCCCAACTCCCGCTTTGAAAACAGGTATGTCCGCAAGGATGGCAAGATCGTCCACATCATGTGGTCGGCGCGCTGGTCCGAGGCGGACCAGTTGCGCGTGGCCGTGGCGCGCGACATCACGGCCACCAAGCAGGCCGAAGCGATGCAATACACGCTGTATGCGATCTCCGAGGCCGCCCATGCCAGTGACAACCTGCCCGCCTTGTTCGAGCGCATCCACGGGATCATCGGCGCCATGCTGCCGGCGGCCGGCTTCGCGGTCGCGCTGCGGGGCGAGCAGGACGAGTGCCTGCAGTTCGCTTATTACGTCAACGCCGGCGGCAGCGCCGCCCCGCATCCGGTGGCGCGCTGGCTGGGCGAGGAAGTGTCGCGCAGCGGACAGCCGGTGCTGCTGACACCGGCCACCATGACGCAGTTGCCGCTGGCGCTGCAGGCGGCGGCCGGTCTCGCTCCGGACTGCTGGATAGGCGTGCCGCTGGCGACCACGCACGGCCGCATCGGCGTATTGCTGCTGCAGGGCGGGGAGGCGTCCGGCCTGTCCGGCTACACCGACCAGGAGCAGGAATTGCTGCTGTTCGTCTCCAACCAGGTGGCGACGGCGATCCATCGTCAGCAGCTTTACACCCGGCTGCGCTTCATGGCCCAGCACGATGAACTGACACAGCTGCCCAACCGCCGCCTGTTCCACGACCGGCTGCAGATGGCGCTGGCGCGCGCGCAGCGCCACCAGACCCAATTGGCGCTGCTGTTCATCGACCTGAACAAGTTCAAGCAGATCAACGACGACCACGGCCATGCCTGTGGCGACCAGTTGCTGCGCGAAGTGGCGCAGCGCCTGAAGCACTGCGTACGCGAATCCGATACCGTGGCGCGGCTGGGCGGGGACGAGTTTGTCGTCATCGTCGAAGAGGTGCTGGTGGCCGCCGACGCCCGGCAAATTGTCGAGAAAATCCACCATATCCTGACGCAGCCGATGTCGCTGGCCGACGGCCTCAGCCTGACCGCCACCGCCAGCATCGGCGTCGCCCACTATCCCGAGCACGGCAGCGACATCGCGCAGTTGATACGCTATGCCGATCAGGCCATGTACGCGGCAAAGCAGACGGTGGAACACTCCGGCTAGCACCCCGCAATCCCATCCCATCACTGCTTGCCATGCATGGCTCCTTCGGGAGCCATATTCATTTCGGTATGCCTGGAACACGCGGCTGTGCCGATTTCGTCCATCTTTGGCACTAACCGCGCCAAGACGTACTCATCCGACCCACGTAAGCTTGGTGCCGATTCGAAAGCCTCTGTTGAAGCAGGCTTTCGAAGTAAACCGGCAGTTTCATTACAACGATCCCGCACACGCGATGGGGGACGTCATTACCAGGAGACGAGTAATATGTTTCAGGAAAAAATAGCTGTACGCTGGGTAAAGTTTGCGCTGGCCTTGTTGTCGGCCAACGCCGTGGCGCTGGCGCAGGCGCAGGAGCAAGCGGAGGCGCTCAAGCCCGACGCCAAAATGGAGCGGGTGGAAATCACCGGCAGTAACATCAAGCGCATCGCCCAGGAGGGCGTGTCGCCGATGACCATGATCACCAAGGAAGACATCAAGCGCTCCGGCGCGACCTCGGTGCTCGACGTGTTGCGCAACCTGCCTTCGGTCGGCGGCAACGGCCGCGATTTCGGCGGCGGCAACGACTTCCGCAACGGCGCCACCACGGCCAGCCTGCGCGGCATGCCGACGCTGATCCTGTTGAACGGCAACCGCCTGCCGGTGTCCGGCTCGGACGATTCCAATGGCTTCACCTCGGTGGACTTGAACATGCTGCCGCTGGCGGCGATCGAGCGCATCGAGGTGCTCAAGGACGGCGCCTCGGCGATCTACGGCACCGACGCCGTGGGCGGCGTGATCAACTTCATCATGCGCCAGAACTACCAGGGCGTGGACCTGAGCACCAGCTACGGCACCACCACGCTGGGCGGCGGCGACGTGCGCAAGCTGTCGGTGGCCGGCGGCTACGGCGACCGCGCCACGCAGAAATTCAACCTGACCTACGCGGCCATGTACGAGGACACCAAGCGCATCAAGGGCACCGACCGCGACTGGGCCAACCACATCGACTTCGGCGCCAGCGGCGGCCTGCAGTACGCCAATGTGTACGGCGCCCACGGCACCGACGCCGGCACGCTGTCGATCGGCGGCAACCGCTTCGCCGACCCGGAATGCCTGGCCGGTTCCAAGCTGCCGTATCCGAGCGGCGCCGAATGGTTCCCTTCGCCGACCCGCAACGGCTGCCTGTCGGCGACGGCGGAGTTCACCGACCTGGTCAAGCCGTCGCGCCGCGCCGGCGCGACGGCCGCGCTGAACTGGGACATCGCGCCGGACCTGACCTTGTTCGCCAACGCCTTCTACACCAACTTCGACAAGCGCATCGTCGGCCAGTCGTCGTGGCTGCAGAACCGCGCGCGCAACAACCTGGTCATCCCGGCCTCGAATCCCTTCAACACCTACGGCAAGCCGGTGACGGTGCGGCGCGATTTCCCGGTCTACGAAGGCGGCATCAAGACCAACGTCGACAACCTCTGGCTGCTCACCGGCCTCAAGGGCGAGCTGGCCGGCTGGGACTGGTCGGCCACGCTGTCGCACGGCGAGGAGCGCGGCCGCACCGATACCATCGGCGCCTACAAGCTGGAGGAGTTGAACAAGGCGGTTGACGACGGACGCTTCAATCCCTTCGGCGTCAACAAGAATTCGGATGCGCTGATCCGCGAGCTGTCGGGCGAGATGTTCGTCAAGACCCGCAGCAAGACCGATTCCATCAAAGTGCAGGCCGCCACCGAGTTCGGCGAACTGCCGGGCGGGAAGGTCGGCGTCTCGGTCGGCTCCGAGCTGCGCAAGAATTCGCTCACGTACACGCCGTCGCAGGATTGGCAGCAAGGCTTGCTGGGCCAGTACGCGGTGCTGCCGCCGATTTCCGGTTCGGAAAAACTGTCGGCCGTGTATGCGGAGCTGAGCCTGCCGTTGCTGAAGACGCTGGAGGCCCAGGCCGCCGTACGCCACGACAAATATGAGCTGGCCGGCGCCACCACCAATCCCAAGTTCGGCGTGAAGTGGAAGCCGAGCAAGGAGATCATGCTGCGCGCGAACTACAGCACCGGCATGGTGGCGCCGTCGCTGCCGCAGCGCTTCAGCCAGGGCCGCGACGCCTTCTACCAGACCAAGGATCCGCACCGCTGCGTCGAGGGCGATGTGTATTTCGATTCCTACTGCACCCGCCAGGTCAAGGCTTCCAACGTCGGCACCAAGGATCTGCAGCCGGAGAAATCGAACCAGTACAACATCGGCTTCGTCATCGAGCCGATCAAGGACTTGAACATCGGCCTGACCTATTACGACATCAAGTGGAAAAACAAGATCGACATCCTCGATACCACGACGGTGCTCGACAACGAAGACGGCGCCTACAAGTCGCACGTGACGCGCGACGCCGTCACGGCCGAGGACATCGCCGCCTACGCGACGCTGTCGGCGGCCGACAAGGCGCGGCTGGGGCCTTTGCGCGGCGAGCTGTCGAACATCAAGACCGGCTGGGTCAACCGTTTCCAGTCGCACACCTCGGGCATCGACCTGGACGCGTCCTACACCTTCCGCACCGAAAAGCTGGGCCGCATCAAGGTGTTTGGCGAAGCCAACTACACGCTGCGTTATGACACGGTGCTGTTGGCCGATAACGTCTACATCAACTGCCCGAACAACACCTCGTGCGATGCCGGCGAGTACGGCAATCCGCGCGTGCTGGCGAACGTGGGCGTGAACTGGGACCAGGGACCGTGGAGCGGCACCGGCATCGTCAAATACGTGGCCGGCACCAAGGTCGACCGCTCGCCGTCGGCGGTGCAGAACCAATGGTATGACTTCTATGCCAAGGGACGGCGCATTCCGGCCATCGCCACGCTGGACGCATCGCTGGCCTATTCGGGCATCAAGAATGCGGTGATACGCGTCGGCGCCAACAATGTGTTCAACCGTGATCCGGCCTTCGATCCGGGCTCCTCGCTCGGCTACAACGATAGCTGGGGCGATCCGCGCGGCCGCTATGTGTATGTCAGCCTGGACTACAGCTTCAAGTAAGCGGCGCTGACGATCCGGCCGTCGTCTTCGCGGCGGCGGCCGGACTTAAAAACATTGATCAAAAAACCATATTTTTGCTATGCTTGCGAATTTAGGCGGAATATGAAGTTATTGGCATTCGCAGCGAGCAATAGCAGTAAATCGATCAACAAAAAATTAGTGGCTTACGCGGCCGGTCTGGTGGACGGTGCGGAGGTCGAAGTACTGGATTTAAACGACTACGAAATGCCGCTGTTCAGCATCGACAGGGAAGCGGCGTTGGGCCATCCTGAATTGGCCCGGGCTTTTCTGCAAAAAATCGCGGCGTCCGATGCACTGCTGATCTCGTTCGCCGAACACAATGGCTCGTATAGCGCGGCCTTTAAAAACCTGTTCGACTGGTGCTCGCGCATCGAGCCTAAGGTGTTTCAGAACAAGCCCCTGGTTTTCCTGTCCACCTCGCCGGGCGCCCGCGGCGGCGCCAGCGTGCTGGCAGCGGCGACCGGTTCCGCACCGTTCTTTGGCGGCCACGTCAAAGCCAGCCTTGCCATCCCCAGCTTCCACGACAACTTCGATCTCGAACTCGGCGTGCTCAAGCACGAGGAATTGAACCTCCAGCTGGTCAAGGCTGTGGCCGCGCTGAAGGAAACAGCACCCGCCGCTTAAGGTATCGCCGCCATTTCGTCGGTGAATGGCGGTATCTACTCCTTCTTGCTTATCCCATAAAACCTTTTTTGTTGCGATAATCGCTATATAGCAAACTATATTGCGCTATTGGCCCGGGCCCATTAAGGTCCGGGGCTAAGGTTTTTTTACATGGGGAAGTCATATGGATCAGAAGGAAAAGCGCGGCCGCCGGCTGACGCTGATGGCGTCGGCACTGCTGGCGCTGGGGGCCGGCGGCAATGTGGCCGCTCAACAGGGCGGCGAGGCCCGGCCGTTCGAGCTGGGCGCCGTGGTCGTCACCGGCACGCTGGATCAGGTGGGCGAAATCGGCAAGGAGCAGGTGGCCTCCGTCATCGGCCGCAAGGAAATGCGTCAATTCAACCGCGACAATGTCGGCGATGCGCTCAACCTGCTGTCGGGCGTGACGCTGTCGACCAATTCGCGCAATGAAAAAACCATCGCCGTGCGCGGCTTCGATGCGCGCCAGGTGCCGCTGTATATCGACGGCGTGCCGGTCTACGTGCCGTACGACGGCTACGTCGACTTCGCCCGCTTCAGCACGGCCGACCTGGCCAGCATCCAGGTGGCCAAGGGCTTCAGCTCGATGGCGTACGGGCCGAACGCGTTGGGCGGCGCCATCAACCTCATCTCGCGCAAGCCCACGGCCGCCTTCGAAGGCGACGCGGCGCTCGGCTGGGCCAGCGGACACGGGCGCCAGGCCTCGGCCAACGTCGGCAGCAAACAGGGCATCTGGTATGTGCAGGCCGGCGCCTCCTACGACCAGAGCGACAACTTTCCGCTGTCATCCGACTTCCGTCCGACCGCCAGCGAAGACGGCGGCGCGCGCAACAACGCCTACCGGCGCGACAGCAAGGTGTCGCTGAAGCTGGGCGTGACGCCGCGCGCGGGCGACGAGTACGCGCTGAGCTACTACCAGCAGCACGGCAGCAAAGGCCAGCCGCCATCGACCGATCCGGCCACCGCGCGCTACTGGCAGTGGCGGTACTGGGACAAGGAAAGCGTGTACTTCATCTCGCGCACCGCGCTCGGCAGCAGCGCAGCGCTGAAGGTGCGCGCCTATCACGACAACTACGGCAACGAAGTCGACAGCTACACCAACGGCAGCTACACCACGCTCAAGACCTCCGGCGCGGGCAGCCTGGGCACGGGCCGCAGCATCTACAGCGACTGGACCAGCGGCGCGTCGATGGAACTCGAAGCGCAGCAGGCGGCGATCAACACGCTGCGCCTGATCGCCCACTACAAGGTGGACAAACACGTCGAACGCGACGGCGCCGGCGCCACCAACGCCATCTTCAAGGATGCGCTGGCGTCGCTGGCGCTGGAGGACAATGTCCAGCTGCGCCCGTCAACCATGCTGTCGCTGGGCGCGGGCCGTCATCAGCTGCGGCCGCAGACCGTCTACAGCGCCGGCAATCCCTACACGCTGCCGGACACCAAGACCGCGCACGACTGGCAGGCCGGCCTGTTCGAAGACCTGTCCGCCAGCGCGCGGCTGTACGCCACCATCGCCCACAAGTCGCGCCTGCCGACGCTGAAGGACCGCTACTCGCAGCGCCTGGGCACCTACATCGAGAACCCGGCGCTGCGGCCCGAATCCGCGCGCAACTATGAGATCGGCTACCAGGGCCAGCCGTGGAAGGATGGCCGGCTGCAGGCCGCCTACTTCTACAGCGAGATCGGCGACAAGATCCAGGCCGTGGCCAATGTCTCCGGCATCAAGTCGCAGATGCGCAATATCGGCAGGGTCCGCTCGTCGGGCATCGAGCTCGATGCGCGCGGCAAGCTGGGCAGCGCGGTCGAGCTGGCGGCCAACTACACCTACACCGAGCTCAAGAACCTGAGCTCGCCGACGACCCGCCTGACCGATGTGCCGCAACAGAAGCTGACCGCGCAAGCCATGCTGCACCCACGCGACGACGTCGACCTCATCGCCATCGCCGAGCGCAACAGCAGCCGCTGGGCGTCGGACACGGTGCAACTGGCGGGCTACGCCACGCTGAACCTGAAAGCGGTGTACCGGCCCGTGCGCGGCGTCGCCGTGGCGGCGGGTGTCGGCAATTTGCGCGACCGGAATTATGCGCTGGCCGACGGCTTCCCCAGCGCCGGACGCCAGTGGTTCGGCAACGTCAATTATCAATACTAAGCAAAGGAAGAGACGATGGGCTATTTGTTACGCAAGCTGTGCTTTACGATCGCGCTGGGTGCCGCCGTGCACGCGGCCGCGCACCCCACCGATGGCGACACCGCCCAATTCGTCACGACCCGCCTGGCCGTGACGGGCGCGGTGCAGCACGCGCTCAATCTCAGCGTGGCGGACTTGCGCCAGCTGCCGGCGCAGAAACTGGGCGAGCTGCCGCTGCTGCGGCAGGGCGGCGCCAACGCCGGGCAACTGGCGAACCTGAAGGGCGTGCGCCTGCGCGATCTGCTCGAACAGGCTGCCGTGGTGTCGCGCGACCACAACGACGTCAAGAAGATGGTCGTCATCGCCACCGCCAGCGATGGCTACAAGGTGGTGTTCTCATGGTCCGAGCTGTTCAACTCGCCGGTGGGCGAGGGCGTGCTGGTCTACTTCGAAAAAGACGGCCAGCCGCTCGGCGACGACGAGGGCCGCATCGCCATGGTCTCCAGCAAGGATATCCGCAGCGGCCCGCGCCATGTCAAATGGCTGCAATCGATCGAGGTGAAGAAGATCGCCGAGTAGGGCGCTCACTCCTTGATGATGTGCTCGGCCAGATAGTCGATCAGCAGCCTGATGCCGGGCAACAGCCCCCGGCGCGACGGGAACACGGCGTGGATGATGCCGCCTTTCGGCGCCCATCCCGGCAGCGCCTCGACCAGCCGTCCCTGCTGCAGGTCGTCCTGCACCACCATGTAGGGCAGCTGCACCAGGCCGGTGCCGCGCAGGGCCGCCTGGCGCAGCGCCGTCATGTCGTCGGTGATGTAGCGGGGGCGGTGCCGCACCTGCGCCTCCATGCCGTCGGGGCCGTCGAGCTGCCACACATGGTCGCGCGACGGTCCCCAGTCCAGGCTGGGCAGGTCGTCGAGATCGTCCGGAGCCGCGGGGCGGCTGCGGCCGGCGAACAAGGCGTCCAGCAGGCCCGGGCTGGCCACCAGGCGCTGCGGGCTGGACGACAGCACGCGCATCACCAGGTCCACATTCTCCAGCGGCGGAAAGCGCACCCGCAAGGCCAGGTCCAAGCCCTCGCCCAGCACATCGACGCGGCGGTTGGTGGCGTCGAGGTGGACCTGCACCTTGGGATACTCGGCCATGAAGCGCGCCACCAGGTCGCCGATCCGATAGTCGAGCAGGGCGGTGGGGCAGCTCATGCGGATGATGCCCTGCGGCTCCGAATGCTCGCGCTGCATCACCTCGCGCGCCGCCTGCGCCTCCACCAGCACGCCGACGCAGCGCTCGTAGAATTCCTGCCCCATCGCCGTCACCGAGAAATGCCGCGTGGTCCTCTGCAGCAGGCGCACATTGTGCTCGGCCTCCAGCGCCGCGATGCGCCGGCTGAGCTTGGACTTCGGCATGTTCAGCGCGCGGCCGGCCTGGGTGAAGCCGCCGTGTTCGACCACTTTGACAAAATAATATAAATCGTTTAAATCCATGATGGCTCATTGTTCCAATTGGAGAACACTGACGGCATTTTATGTTACTTCCGAGAATTATGTTAAGGATTTACTATGTGCGCAGTCTTGTTTTTTCAACCAAAGGAGTACCCCATGACCAGCGAAACCATCCGCGATCCCGCCACCGACCATCTGCTGACGCCGCAGAACAGCGCCTTTGTCATCATCGACTACCAGCCTGTGCAGGTGAACTCGATTGCCTCGATGGACCGGCAACTGCTGATCAACAACATCGTCGGCAGCTCGAAGGCCGCCGTGGCCTACGGCCTGCCCATCATCCACTCGACGGTCAACGTCAAGACCGGCCTGAACAAGCCGCCCATCCCGCAACTGCGCAAGGTGCTGGGCGACTACCCGACCATCGACCGCACCACCATCAATTCGTGGGAAGACGTGGAATTCCGCCAGGCGGTGGAAGCCACCGGCCGCAAGAAGCTGATCATGACCGCGCTGTGGACCGAAGCCTGCCTGACCTTCCCGGCGCTCGACGCGCTCAAGGCCGGCTATGAAGTGTATGTGGTGGCCGACGCCGTCGGCGGCACCTCGGTGGCCGCGCACGAGATGGCGCTGCGCCGCATCGAGCAGGCTGGCGGCAAGCTGATCAGCACCGTGCAACTGTTCTGCGAACTGCAGCGCGACTGGAAACGCACCGACACCGTGCCGGCCTTCATCGACCTGTTCGTCTCCACCGGCGGCACCGCAGGCATCCAGTTCTCGTACGACCGCGCGGAGTAAGCGCGAGGGCGGGCGCACTGCTGAAAGCGGTGCGCGCCGCTTTATTGGCTTCTGCTAAGATGGGTCGAAGAAGTTTCCGGGGCGTCAAGCGACGCTTACTCGATCATGGAATTCGATCCTCCAGTCACCGCAGCACGCAGCCATGCCATGCCTTCGGGCGCCGGCGCGTGGCAGCACGCGGCGCCGCCCATCGATCCGCAACCGAGCTACGACCAGTGCCCGTATTTCGTCTTGACCGTGACGCTGGACGGCCGCCTGGCGGCCTCGAATCTGTATGCCCGCCAGCATCTGGGCGCCGGCGGATCGGGCGAACCGGCGGCGCGGCTGTACGCCGACTGGGCCGGCCTGATGCTGCAGGAGACGGCGCTGCCGGCCGCGCGCGAACATGGCTGCTGGCACGGCGAGCTGGAATTGCGGGGCGCCGACGGCAGCTTGCATCCCGTGACCCAGTCCATCGAATTGCAACCTGCAACCGGGCACCGGCCGGCGCACTTCCTGTGCCTGGCCTATGACCTGAGCCACTACGATGTCTACGAATCGCTGCTGCGCTTCAAGCGGCTGTTCCAGGACCATCCGCAGCCGATGTGGGTCTACGACTTGCAGACGCTGCGCTTCCTGGTCGTCAACGCCGCCGCCGTGGCGCACTACGGTTACACGGAGGCGCAGTTCCTGCAGATGACCATCAAGGACATCCGCCCGGCCGAGCACATTCCCGCGCTGGAGCGCAACCTGGCCGCCGCGCCGCTCAAAGGCACGGAGAGGGCCGGCAACTGGACCCACCTCAAGGCCGACGGCAGCCGTATCGAAGTGCAGATTTCCTCCCATTCCGTCACCATCGCCGGCCGCCAGGCGCGCTTTGTCGTCGCCCATGACGTGACCGGGCAGCTGCGCATGGAGGCGGAACTGTACGCGTCGCGCGAGCTCAAGCAGCTGGTCATCAACCACATTCCCCACCAGATCTTCTGGAAGGACCTGGACGGCCGCTACGGCGGCTGCAATGCGGTGTTTGCCGCCGCCGCCGGCCTGGCGGCCAACGAGGACGTGGTCGGCAAGACCGACGACGATTTCCCCTGGCGCCACAACGCCGAGGCGATACGCGCCGACGACCGCGACATCGTTGCCACCGGCCGTGCCCGCCTCAACGTCGAAGACCATCTGACGCAGCGCGACGGCAGCGTGCTGTGGTACCTGATCAACAAGCTGCCCTTCCACGACCAGGGCGGCAACATCATCGGCGTGCTGGGCACGATCGAGGACATCACCGCGCGCAAGCAGGCCGAGCAGACCTTGCAGCTGCGCCAGCGCGCGCTGGAAGCCAGCGACAACGCGGTGGTGATCACCGTCCACGGCCCGGCCGGCGAGCTGATCGATTATGCCAACCCGGCTTTCACGCGGCTGTTCGGCTATGCCGAGGCGGAGGCGGCCGGCCGCAGCCTGGACATGCTGCTGGAGCAGGAAAGCGGCGACCGCGACGCCCTGCGCGCGGCCCTGAGCGGCGCGCACGAGGTGACGATGACCTTGCGCATCGTCCACCGCGACGGCCACCTGCTGTGGGCGCGGCTGCATGTGGCGCCGGTGCCCGCCGTCGAAGGTCCGCCCAGCCACCACGTGTGCGTGCTGACCGACATGACGGAGTCGATCAACTACCAGGTGCAGCTGGAGCACCAGGCCAACCACGATCCGCTGACCGGCCTGCCGAACCGGGCGCTGTTCGGCGACCGCATGGCCCAGGCCATCGGCTATGCCGAGCGCTACGGCCATCACCTGTGGGTGGTGTTCATCGACCTCGACAATTTCAAGCTGGTCAACGACAGCCTGGGCCACCAGGCCGGCGACGAGCTGCTGTGCACGGTCGGGGTGCGCCTGCGCGCCTGCCTGGACGACAGCGACACCGTGGCCCGGCTGGGCGGCGACGAATTCCTGCTGCTGTTGTCGGACGCGCCGGAGTCGCCGGCGTCGGCGCTGCTGCAGCAGGTGCAGGAAACCATCGCCGCGCCGATGACGCTGGCCGGACAGATGCTGACGGTCACGTGCAGCATCGGCGTCAGCGTCTACCCGCTGGACGGCGGCGAGCCGCACCAGCTGCTCAAGCACGCCGACATCGCCATGTACCGGGCCAAGGAGGCCGGCCGCAACCAGCTGCAGTTCTACGAGGCGGCCATGCACAGCCGCATCAGCGAGCGCGCCATGATCGAGGCCGAACTGCGGCACGCGCTGGCGCGCGACGAGCTGCGGCTGCACTACCAGCCCAAGCTGGACCTGCGCACCGGCGCCGTGGTCGGCATGGAGGCGCTGGTGCGCTGGCAGCACCCGAGCATGGGCATGGTGTCGCCGGCGCGCTTCATCGGCGTCGCCGAGGAAACCGGGCTGATCGTGGAGATCGGCCGCTGGGTGCTGCGCAGCGCCTGCTCCCAGAACGCTGCGTGGCAGCAGGCCGGCCTGGCGCCGCTGCGGGTGGCGGTCAATGTGTCGGCCCGCCAGTTCCGCGATCCGGGCCTGAGCCGGGAAGTCCAGGCCGCGTTGACCGACAGCGGCCTCGACGCCCGCTACCTGGAGCTGGAGCTGACCGAGAGCCTGGTGATGCACAACGTCGAGGGCGCGGTGGCCGTGGTGACGGGGCTCAAGCAGATGGGGATCGCGCTGTCGATCGACGATTTCGGCACCGGCTACTCCAGCCTGGCCTACCTGAAGCTGTTCCCGGTCGACTACCTGAAGATCGACCAGTCCTTCGTGCGCGAGATGCTGGCCGAACCCAAGGTGGCCGCCATCGTCCGCTCCGTCATCGCGCTGGGCCAGAGCCTGGGCTTCCGCGTCATCGCCGAGGGCGTGGAGACCGCGCCGCAGCTGGCCTACCTGCGCCATCACCGGTGCGACGAGATGCAGGGCTATCTGTTCAGCAAGCCGCTGCCGCCCGACGACTTCGGCGCGCTGCTGCGCGAGGAGCGCTGCCTGGCCTTGCCGTCCGACGAGGCGCCCGGCGAGCAGCAGACCCTGCTGATGCTGGACGACGAGCCCGCCATCCTGGCCGCGCTGACCCGGCTGCTGCGTCCGGACGGCTACCGCCTGCTGCGCGCCAGCACCGCCGCCGAAGCCTTCGACCTGCTGGCCAGCCATCCGGTGCAGGTGGTGGTCAGCGACCAGCGCATGCCGGGCATGAACGGCACCGAATTCCTCAGCCGCGTGAAAGACCTGTATCCCGAGACCGTGCGCATCATCCTGTCCGGCTATATCGAGGTGGACGCGGTGCTCAACGCCATCAACCGCGGCGAGATCTACCGCTTCTACACCAAGCCCTGGGACGACCATGCGCTGCGCGCCAATATCCGCGATGCCTTCCGTTACCAGCGCATGATGTTCGGCAAGGCGCCGCGCGGTGCCGAGCGTGTGCACGACGGATAGTATTGGTGAGTTTTTAAGCGGATAAACTTGGCATAATCAATGAGCCCAACAATGGTTGAGGGAGGCGGTATGTCCGAGCTTGTCCCGCGTTCGCGCATCATGGTCGTGGACGATCAGGCGGTGCACCTGAAAGCCTTGTGCGACGTCCTGGGGCAGCACGATCTGGACGCCGCCGGCTTCACCACCGGCGAGGCGGCGCTGGCCCACCTGCGCGGACAAGCCTACGACCTGCTGCTGACCGATATGAACATGCCCGGCATGGACGGGCTGGCGCTGATCGAGGCGGCGCGCGCGCTCGACCCGAATATCGCTTGCATCATCATGACCGGCGCCGGCACCGTCGACACCGCCGTCAAGGCGATGAAGATCGGCGCCTTCGACTACATCATCAAACCCTTCAAGGCCGCCACCCTGTTGCCGGTGCTGGCGCGCGCGCTGGAATCGCGCCGGCTGCGCCAGCAAAACGTCAAGCTGGAGGCGGCGCTGCGCGACCGCATCGACGAGCTGGGCCGGGTGAACCTGTTCCTGGAGGCGGCGCGCAAGGAAGCCGAGCGCACCAACCACGAAAAATCGGCCTTCCTGTCGAATATGAGCCACGAGCTGCGCACGCCGCTCAACAGCATCCTCGGCTTCGCCCAGATCCTGGCCAGCGACCGCTTCCCCAAGGGCGAAGGCGAGCGCCAGCGCTTTTCCCAGAACATCGTCTCGTCCGGCAAGCACCTGCTGTCGCTGGTCAACGAAATGCTGGACTTGTCCAAGATCGAGGCCGGCAAGGTGTCGCTGGTGCTGGAGGCGGTCATGCTCGACGAGGTGCTGCGCGAAGTCCATGCGCTGGTGGCGCCGCTGGCCGAGAAGCGCCGCATCGCGCTGCTGCTGCCGGCCGATTGCCGGTTCGAACTGAGCGTGGACCGCATGCGGCTCAAGCAGATCCTGGTGAACCTGTTTTCCAACGCCATCAAATACAACCGTCCGCAGGGCAGCGTCAGCGTCGACTGCCACGTCGGCCTGCGCGGCTACGCCAGCATCGCCATCAGCGACAGCGGCATCGGCCTGACGGCCGAGCAGTTGCAAACCATCTTCTTGCCGTTCGCCCGCGCCGGCGTCGACGAATCCGACGAGGAGGGGACGGGGCTGGGGCTGACCATCACCAAGCGGCTGATCGAGGCGATGCGCGGCTCCATCGGCGTCGACAGCAAGCCCGGCGAGGGCAGCACCTTCCGCATAGAACTGCCACTGACCCACACCGCGGCCACCGCCGCTGGAGCACGCGCCACGATGCACCACGCCACCTGACCGCCATCCTTCGCAGGAGTCCGCATGAAACGCTGGGATTTCAAGGCCCTGTTGCTGCTTGCCGTCGCCGTCTTCGTTGCCGGCGTTTGCCTGTGGCTGGCCTTGCGTCCAGGCGCCAAGCCGCCGCCGGCGTCCACCTCCATCGTCATCGCCACCAACACCGAGTATGTCGGCGCCTGTCCGGTGCTGGCGGCCCAGGCCCAGGGCTATTTCGCCGGCCAGCAGCTGTCGGTGCAGCTCCAGCCCTACACCAGCGGCAGGGGAGCGCTGCAGGCCGTCGTCGCGAACCGGGCGGACATGGCGACCGTGGCCGATATTCCCATCATGTTCTTCGCCATGGAGGCCGTGCCGGTGCAGGTGGTCAGCACCATCTTCCGCACCGGCCGCGACCACGGCCTGGTGGCGCGGCGCGACCGCGGCATCGCCAGGCCGGCAGACCTGAAGGGCAAGCGCATCGGCGTGACGCTGGCCACTTCCGGCCACTTCACGCTGGACGTGTTCCTCAACCGCCAGCGGCTCGACAGCCGCGACGTCGAGCTGCGGAACTACCCGCCGGACGCGCTGGCGCAGGCGCTGGCCGACGGCCTGGTCGACGCCATCAGCGGCTGGGATCCCTTTTTGGCGGCGGCCGAGGAAAGCCTGGGCGCCAACGCCATCCGCTTCACCGGCGCCGATGTCTACGAGAGCATCTACAACATGGTGGCGCTGTCCGGCTATATACAGCAGCATCCGCAGACCATGGTGCGGCTGTTGCGGGCGCTGGACCAGGGCGAGCGTTTCTGCATCCAGAATCCGGCCGCCTCCGCGGCGTTCTTTCCCCGGCTGTCGCCCAAGGGCCGGGCGGCCATGCTGGCGGCCTGGCCCGCCCACCACTTCGGGCTGGCGCTGGACCAGAGCCTGCTGCTGGTGCTGGAAGACCAGTCGCGCTGGGCGATCAAGGGCGAGCTGAGCAAGGCGCGCGAGGTGCCCAACTTCCTCGATCACGTCTACCTGGACGGCCTCAAGGCCGTGCTGCCGGGCGAAGTGACCATTATCTACTAGGGGCCGCGCGTGAAGATTTCCACCCGCCTCAAGCTGGCGCAAATCATCTGCATCATCCTGCTGGCGGTGATGGCGGCGATCTTCGCCCGCACCACGCAGCAGATGCGGCAGGAGATCGCCAAGGCCGCGGTCAGCGGCGAGGTGCTGCGCGGCGCCGCCGCGCTGCGCTACCTGTCGCTGGAGTATGTGCTGCACCACCAGAGCCGCACCCGGGCGCAGTGGTTGCAGCGGCACCGCTCGCTGCAGGCGGTGATCGCCGGCGACAGCGATTTCGCCGGCCAGGCCGAGCTGGCGCTGATGGCCGACATCCGCGAGCGCCACCAGTCGCTGGGCAGCCTGTTCGGCGAGCTGCAGGGCTTGCAGGGCGAGTTCGCGCGCCAGCCGGAACGGCGCGCCATCCTGCTGGAGCTGGAGGCGCGCCTGTCCGGGCTGATGATCAACCGCGCCCAGTCGATGATGTCGGACGCCGAGGACCTGGCGCGGCTGAGCCGCGCCAACATGCTGTCGGCGCAGTCCAAGCTGGTCGCTTCCGGCGCGCTGCTGGGGGGGCTGGTGCTGGTGGTGGTGATCGGCGCCATGGGGCTGACGCTGCGCAGCGTCTCCAAGCCGCTGTCGCGGCTGCACCAGGCCACCGAGGTGGTGGGCGCGGGCAGCCTGGATTTCGTGCTCGATGCGCGCGCCGACGACGAGATCGGCAGCCTGGCGCGCTCCTTCGACCGCATGGTGGACCGGCTGCGGCAGACCACGGTCTCGCGCGACGAACTGATCCAGGCCAACGTGGCGCTGCAGACCGAGGTGTCGGAGCGGCTGGCGGCCGAGCGCAAGGTGGTGGCCCAGTTGGCGCGTATGAGCCTGCTGCACCAGATCACCCGTTCGATCGGCGACCGCCAGGATTTGCCCAGCATCTTCCAGGTGGTGATACGCTGCCTGGAAGACCAGTTGCCCATCGATTTCGGCGCCATCTGCATGTATGACGGCAGCGCGCTGGAGGTCAGCTGCGTCGGCCTGCGCAGCCGGCCGCTGGCGCAGACGATGGCGATGGGCGACGGCGCGCACATCGGCATCGACCAGAACGGCCTGTCGCGCTGCGTGCGCGGACAACTGGTGTACGAGCCGGACGTGCGCGCGGTCGACTTCCCCTTCCCGCAGCGGCTGGCCCAGGCCGGCATGCGCTCAATGGTGCTGGCGCCGCTGCTGGCCGAGAGCACCGTGTTCGGCGTGCTGATCGTCGCCCGCTCGGCCAGCGGCGATTTCTCCAGCACCGACTGCGAATTCCTGCGCCAGCTCAGCGAGCACGTGGCGCTGGCGGCCAACCAGGCCAGGCTGTACGGCGCGCTGCAGCAGGCCTACGACGACCTGCACCAGAGCCAGGTGCAGGTGACGAAGCAGGAGCGCCTGCGGGCGCTGGGGCAGATGGCCAGCGGCATCGCGCACGACATCAACAACGCCATCTCGCCGATCGGCCTGTACGCGGAATCGCTGCTGGAAACCGAGCATGGCCTGAGCGAGAACGGCCGTTCCTGCCTGCAGGTGATCGAGCGCGCCATCGACGACGTGGCCTCGACCGTGGCGCGCATGCGGGAATTCTACCGCCAGCGCGAGCCGCAGCTGACGCACAGCACCGTCAACGTCAACCTGATGATCCAGCACGTGGTCGACCTGACCCGCGCGCGCTGGTCGGACATGCCGCAGCAGCGCGGCATCGTCATCGAGATGCGCCAGGACCTGGCGGAGGACCTGCCGCCCATCCTCGGGGTCGAGGGGGAGATCCGCGAAGCCTTGACCAACCTGATCTTCAACGCGGTCGACGCCATGCCGGACGGCGGCGCGGTGACGCTGCGCACCCGCTACGCCGAGCGGATGGACGACGGTTCCGGCCCCTACGTGCAGGTCGAGGTGGCCGACAGCGGCACCGGCATGGACGAGGCGACCCAGCGGCGCTGCCTGGAGCCGTTCTTCACCACCAAGGGCGAGCGCGGCACCGGCTTGGGCCTGGCCACCGTGTACGGCATGACCGAGCGGCATTCGGCCCGCATCGCCATCGTCTCCAGGCTGGGCCAGGGCACGGCGGTGCAGATGTCCTTCCCGGTGGCGCTGGTGTCCGACACCGGCGTGCCGGTGACGCCGTCGCACGTGCCGGGGCCGGGGCTGCGTATCCTGATCGTCGACGACGATCCCACCGTGCTCGCCTCGCTGGAAAACATCCTGCGGCTGGACGGCCACCATGTGACGAAGGCGGACGGCGGCCAGGCCGGCATCGACCTGTTCGGCGAGGCCGAGGCGGCCGGGCGCGGCTACGAGGTCGTCATCACCGACCTCGGCATGCCGTATGTCGACGGCCGCAAGGTGGCCGAGACCGTGAAGCGGGTGGCGCCGGCCGTTGCCGTCATCCTGCTGACCGGCTGGGGCCAGCGCCTGATCCCCGACAGCGGCGATGCGCCGGTGCATGTCGACCAGGTGCTCAGCAAGCCGCCCAAGATCCGCGAGCTGCGCCTGGCGCTGGCCAGGTGCAGCGGGCATCTGAGCTAGGCCGCGCCGCCCGCCGGCCGCTGGGCCTGCGCTTAGTCGCCGACCTCGAACATGGCCGGATCGAGGCGCTCGAGCCCCACCGCGCCGGCGCCGGCGCCGGCGCGGCCGGGCGCGTGCAGCTGCAGGCGCGCGCGCAGCTGGGCCAGGTAGTCGGCGCGGCTGCGGCGCAGCGCATAGTCGCGGAAATTGCTGCGTTCCAGGTCGCACCAGGCTTGCGCGCGGCCGGCGCTGGAGCGGTGCGCGGCCAGCTCGCGCAGCGCCGGCAGGCCGGCGGCGTTGCCGGCGGTCAGGCGGGTGTAGCCGTAACGGTCCATATAGCCGCCGGTCAGCGTCTCGACCAGTTCGATCTCCTCCAGCGACAGCTGCTGCTTGAACTTGTCGATGTTGGCGGCGATCGGCGGATAGCAGTTGGACGACCACAGCGCCGACATCTGCGCCAGCTGGCGCGCCTCCCGCGAGGCGGCCACGTCCAGCATCTGCGGCAGGAAGCCTATGCCCAGGAAGCGGCACAGCGCCTCCAGCGTGGCTTGCTGGCGCGACAGGAAGTCTTCATAGCGTAGCGTCAGCACCCGCTCCGGCCATTGCCGCATGACGTGGTCGGCGGCCTGGTGGGCGGCCAGCCAGGCCTGGGCGTTGAGCAGGGTGTCGAATTCGTGGATGATGGCCTTGTTCATCGACGCCACCTGCGCGCGCGGATCGCGCACCACGTTGACGAACAGCATGTCCGGATACAGCCGCATCAGCTCCGGCGCGTAGTGCACGCTGTCGAGCGATTTGTCCATCACCACGCCGGCGCCCTGGCGCTCGCCCGCGCGCAGCAGCAGCTCCCACACCACCCGGTGCACGCTGCGCGGCTGGTCGCGCAGGGTTTCGAACAGCTCGACCGGGTCGAACACCATGTCGGGCCACTTGACCATGCTCACGGCCTGCAGGCCGACCACGTCGACCACCAGGTTGAAGTAGGCGCGGTCGTCGCGCAGGTCGCCGTACAGCGGCAGCAGCGGCATCAGGTCGACGATGTGCAGCGGGTAGGGCGAATAGAACTGGGGCGACAGGTTCAGCCGCAGGCGCAGCGCGTGGCTGCCGCAGCGGCGCAGCGGTATCATCATCACGGGACGCGGCCGTTGCGGGCCGCCGGGCGATACGGTAGTGCTCATGTCAACTCTCCTCAGAAAAACAGCCAGCCGGCCAGCGCCGCGCACAGCACGACCCAGGCGGCATCGATATGCCAGCGCGCCAGCGCCCACAGCGCCAGCGCGCAGATCAGTACCGCCGCCCAGCCCGGCTGCACCAGCCCGGCCAGGGTGTAGGCGGCGGAAAACACCATGCCCGCCAGCGTCGCGCGCACGCCGCGCAGCGCCGCCTGGACCCTGGCCGAGCCGCGGATGCGCTGCATGGCGCCGCTGGCGGCGATCATCAGCACGGCGCTGGGCAGGAACATGCCGGCGCTGGCGGCGATGGCGCCGGCCAGCCCGGCCACCTTGAGGCCGACGAAGGCGGAGCTGATCATCACCGGGCCGGGGCTGAGCTGGGTCAGCGCCAGGGCGTCGACGAACTGGCGCGGCGCCAGCCAGCCGTAGGTGTCGACCACGGTGTGCTGCAGCAGCGGGATGAAGACGTAGCCGCCGCCGAAGGTCAGCAGGCTCATGCCGGCGAACACGGCGGCCAGTTGCAGCAGCAGGCCGGCCTTGGCGCTGAAGGCGACCATGCCGCTCAACGGCAGCAGGCCGGCGGCCAGGGCCAGCGGCAACTCGTGGCGCAGCGCGGCGGCGCGCAAGCTGCCGGCGGCGCCGGCGGCGGTGGCGACCGGCGCGGCCGTGGCGGCC